>CAYXEN010000004.1:0-53255 GCA_964464035.1 uncultured bacterium
GTGTGCTCGAGAGCATTCCATGCCGAGGCGGCTTTTTCGACATCGACCACCATCACCTGTCTTTGCATGAACGCGAATGCGGCTCCCCAATCGGGAAGATCTATCCTGTTCTCCTTTTCGAACACATCGGCCCGGGGAACGATCAAGATCTCGATGGGACCGATGCTCTTCAATCCGATTTCATCTTGCAGAAGAGGAAGGCTCTTGCCGCTGATGCGAGCCACGTACTTCGCGACCTCGGCATCCTCCGGCCGGAACTCTATCCTCACCGGGAACCGATCCAGAGACATGCTTTCTTTGTCCTTCGCCGCGACATTCGCCACGCAGCAGGCAAGAATCACCGCCAGGCAAGCGATCACCTTGATCGATCCCATGCTCCATCTAAGTCCCACGTTCCGTCGCACCGGCTATCACTCCCGATCCCACGACGAGATCATCCAGGTAGAAGGCGACGGTCTGGCCGGGACATATCGCTCTTTGGGGTTCTTTGAAACGAATCCTGCAAAGACCGTCCTCGAATTCCATCGACTCGATCGGGGCCGCTTCATGGCGCGATCTTATCTGCGCGCTGACGCTCCCGCCGAAACGTCCTCCTCGGCGCAGGAGGGGATCGATCCACACGAGCGAGCAATCGAGCTCTTTGCGGTACAACCGCTCTTCGTCCCCGACCACGACCTCGTTCTTCCCTACATCCAGCCTCACCACGTACTGCGGCTTCACACCCAGGCTGCCCAATCCCTTCCTTTGCCCCACGGTATATGCATAGACGCCTTCGTGCTCGCCGATCACCCTGCCCGCCAGGTCCACTATGGGGCCCGGCTCGAAAGCGAGTCTCTTGGAGAGGAAATCCTTGAGGCCTCTTTCCGTGACAAAGCATGCTTCCTGGCTGTCCCCTTTCTCGGCAACTGGCAAGGAAGCTTTCGCCGCCATCTCCCGCACGTGCTTCTTCTCGAGATTCCCCAGAGGAAATATCATTCGCGCAAGAAAGCCGGGAGACACGCCGGACAGGAAGTACGATTGATCCTTTCCCTTGTCGGTTCCCCTGCCGAGATACATCTTCGCGTCACCGGCCCGGAAGATACGCGCGTAATGTCCGGTCGCCATGAAATCCGCTCCTATCTTGTCTGCGAAGTCGCTCAGCCAACGAAAACGCACATGGACGTTGCAACGCACGCATGGGTTGGGTGTCCGCCCACCGGCGTATTCCTTGAAAAAATCTTCGATAACGTTGCGGCGAAAATCCTCCTCCACATCGAGCACGGCGTGCCCGATGCCGAGTTCGAGGCAGACCCTCTTCGCGTCCTCGATCGCTTCGACGGAGCAACAGCTTCTCTCGGGAACCTCGGCCTCACCGTAGCAGAAGTTCTTCATCGTTATGCCCGTAACCTTGAAGCCGGCCTCCTTGAGCAAGAGAGCGGCCACGGCGCTGTCCACGCCTCCGCTCAACGCCACGACCACGCTTCGACCGCTTTCGAGGTAGGCGTCCAGGTCGAGAAATTCACCTCGTATCGTCAATCGCCACCGCCTTGCTCTTGCATCGTCTCGGCCACGCCGTGACCGAGCACCCCGCCGAAAAAACAAAATCCTTCTCCCGGCCCGGCGGGAGAAGGATCCTTCCACTGCCTGAAACCGAGACCTATTCGAGGGAACGCTCCTTGATCTTCTGTTCCCTGATCTTGAGCTTTTTCTGCCTTTCGATCTGCTTCTTGGCGTAACCGCCCCACTGGGGATCGTCTACGGCCTTCTTGAACTTGGCTATAGCTTCGTCGAACCTCTTCAACTTTTCCAGGGACTTGCCCCACGCGCAATACAAAGCCGCTTTCTTCGGCGATACTTCCAGCCCTTTCTTGGCAGCGGCTATGGCCTTGGCATACTGTTTCGTATCGTTGTAGAGATTCGCCAGATACTGGTAGGCTACGCCTGCATCCGGCTTGAGCTCGATCGCCTTCTCCATGGCCGCTATCGCTTCCTTGGGTTTCTTGATCTGCGAGTAGGATATCCCGAGATTGATCTGGTCGACGGCGTTGTCGGGATTGGCCTGAACGAGATCCTCAAAGACCTCGGCCGCCTTGGTGAAGTTCTGGGCGGAAATGTACGCCGCCCCCAGGTGCCTCTTCAATACGACGTTGTCGGGTGCAACGGACACCGCCCTTTCATACATGGCCACGGCGTCCTGCTTCCGCCCGAGATCCGTGTAGAGCTTGGCCAGCGCCCCCATGGTCTGAATGTCGTCCCCCTTGCCTCGCAAGGCGTTCCGGTAGTACTTGATCGCAGCGATCTTGTCCCCTTCGAGCTGACTGATGAAGGCGAGATGTACATTGGCATCGTAGCTCAATGAATCCAGCGCAAGCATCCTGCCGTACGTCGCCACGGCCTTGTCCAGTTGCTTGGCTTTCACCTGCGCATAGCCCAGCCCGGACAGGATGTACGGATCATCGGGCCTTTGGTTGAGCGCGTGTCCAAGCGCGTCGGCCGCTTTGTCGTAAGCCTTGATCTTGCTGTACGTATCAGCCAGGTCCTGCCAGGCTTCGACTCTCGTCGAATCGGCTGTCACCACTTTCCTCAGCTCTTCCACAGCCTTGTCGAAAAGCCCCGCCGATATGTACTGCTTGGCGGTCTGGTACATGAGATCCACTTCGGTCAGATCCCTCTGAAAACCTCTTTCGTCCACCGTCGTCTGGATGACCTTCTTCTTCTCCTTCTCCTTTTCCTGGGAGCCGGCTTCAAGGATCATCCCCATCGCAAGGAAGAATACGACGATGGGAACGCCAAATATGTACCTTCTTCTCATATCCCGCGTTCCTTTCTCAAGTTTCCCCTTCTTACCTTCTCACTCGTTTCCGCCCTCGCGCTTCCGCTCGGGCTCCGCGATCGTAGGTTTCGCATCCACAACCAAGAAACCGCACCTTCAAGGTACCTCTACGGCCAGGTACTTCTTGATAAGCTTCACGTTCTCTCGTGCGTTCCTGCCGAGTTCGCTGTTCGGTTTGAGCTTCACCACTTCCTCCCACTCTTTCAAGGCTTCCCCGAATATATGCGCATCCGCGAAGGCCAAGCCCATGTAATAATGGGCCTGGGCGCTCCCGGGATCAAGCGACAGCGCCTTGCGGAAATTGTCCATGGCCTTCTCGTACTTCTTGCGCGAGTAGTACAGGTAACCGAGATGGCAGTAGGCCAAAACATCCTTGGGATTCATCCCGATGGCTTTCTTGAAGGCGGCTTCGGCCTCAGGGAATCTCCCCCGCTCGTCCAGCACGACGCCGAGATTCACGTAGGCCTTGGAATAGGTGGAATCCGCCTCGACGGCCCTCCTGAAATAATACTCGGCGCTGTCGGTCTTGCCCAGGGAATACATCGCGTTGCCCAGGTGAAAGGCCTTCGTCGCCTCGCTGGCTGCGCCTGTACCGAGCGAGCGGATGAACTTTATCTGTTCTTCCGGCTTCATGGTCTTGAGCTTCGCCGCCACGTCCTCCCTACCCGCCCGCCCGGCTTTCCCGCGGCCCTGAGCGACGGCCCGCTCGGGTTGGAGGACCGACAACACCAAGAACGACAATACCATGGGTATCGCGCTCCGATATATGGTTGCAGGGATCGTTCTCATGACTTTGTCGTGCCTGTCCGGGGCCTTCCCTTACGGGGACCCGAAAAATCACATCTGCACCCGGTGCCGCTTCCAGGCTTCGCTGCCGCTGACGCCGACATAGAACCTTATGAAGTTGTTCACGAGCCCGTTCTTGTCGCTCGAGCCGGTTCTTCCCACCCGGAGGGCAAAGTCGATTTTACCCTTGCCGTCCCCCAAAATCAAGCCGCTCCCCAGGCCCGCCGAGAAAGTCTCGATCTTCTCACCCGCCGGAAAGTCGTAGGGCAATCTCCCGTAGGACAGGGAGAACCGGAGGGGGAGCCTCTTGCCGGCACCGTATTCGACGCCGAGGGCGTATCTCTCCTCGCGGTGGAGTCGCTGCACGGGGAAACTCAATCCCTCGAACAGGCTGAAATCGCTGGCCGCGGCGCCCAAGAGAAGCGACCACGAGCTCGTCACGCGCCAGTTGAGCGCGCCCGAGAAGCTGGCGGGAAAGCCGGCCCGCCCTCCGTACGAAGTATCGATGGAGCCGACCGTGTATCTCTCCATGATATCGAGGTCGCAATCGAAACCGGCCTCGTAGTCGAAACTCAGCGTGACCGGCCCTCTCGGCAAGAGAACGACGCCTCCCCCGACCCTCGATCCGCTGAATTCCACCCTCCTGAAACCCACTCCCGGAGCGAACCCGGCTTCGTCGAAGGTAGTCACCCACCTGTCCTCGATCGATCCCCTGTCCAGCGAGTAAGTAAAGCCGAGCGCGATGAACCTCGTCGGCGCGAATGCGACAGTGAGCGGTATCGAGTACAATCCGCCGCTCTTGGTGAATTCTCTCGTGTACGCATGCCCGCTCAGGCTCACGCCCTCGAGCGCGAACGATGCATCGGGATCGAAGCGCCCCCTGTAACCGATCGATATCACGAGACCTTCGTGCAGCGGCACGCCCAGGACGAAAGTCGGATATTTCACCGACACGTCCGTTTCGCTCACCCCCCCGCTCTTGCCGCGGTCGGACGCAACCAACTGGGCCGCCCCCAACGTCACCCTGTCGAGAAAAGAAAGCAACGCGGGATTTCTCTGGAGAACCCCCAGCGAATCACGCACCACCTGGAAATCGCCCCCCAGGGCTATCGCGCGGATATCACCCGCTTCCATCCTGTCTCCGAGGAAGTTCATGCCGAACTTGGAACCGGCGTTCACGCCGGCGGCGGACATGATGACCGCCGAGCAAATAACGGCACAACTCACAAGGAATCTCGTCGTCGTTCCTCTCATCTGTCGAACTCCGGGGGAGAAGAATATGTCAATCGCAGGCTCGGCCGAAGCGAACTGTCGGCGGCGCTTGAATAGAACTCCGCCTGCCTGATCTGCGAGCCTTCGTTGAATTCCAAAACGAAACCGTTGTTTGCTTCCGCGCCGGAGATGAAGAGAAGCAGGATGTTACGCACCGACAACCGGAGGACATCGGAATCCGATTGAATGGTGCCGACCGTCACCCCCCTTCCGGACAGAGCCGCAGGGTCGTCGGGATTGCTCGACCCGGGAACGTAGAGGCGGACGTCGAACTCGTTTCCGACCATGCTTCCCGGCACGAGATGCAGAACGAGATCGGCCCGGTGAATGATCGCATCGCTTATTATTCCGCTCAGATCGAGGGGCAGGTAGATCCTGCGTGCATATCCATCCGACACGACGAGATTGGGCGTGGGTTGGAGCGACTCGACGAAGGTTGCATCATCGAGAATGAAATAGTTCCTCGAGAATCCATCCGTAAAATTCACCTCTAGAAACGGTCGGAGCCCGGCATCGGAGTTTTCGTGGGAACCCAGGGCGATGGTAGTCGACTGCGTGGTGTCGGAAGATATTATGGCGATACCCTTATGGGTGGAATCGGCGTCTATCCATCCCTGGACGAGGGCGGGTGGAAGGGAAAAGTCGCCCAACTGCTTGATCTCCCTGTCCACGTTCACCAGCCCGCTGTCGGGGATCGCGATCGCGGAATGTTCCAGGACCGTGATCGTATCTTTCTCTGAGAAATCCGAAGTCAATTCGTAGAAGCGCGCTCCCAGGACCGCCGTCGACTGCTGGTCCGTGAACCTCAGTCTCAGTACCGCGGAGCTGACCGTCCTCCCCGAATCCTCCTTGGCCCCGGAGAAATCCACTTTCAACAGAATGGAAGACTTGTAGCCGGAGCTCGTGCCGAGAGTGAGAAAAGTATTGGCGGCAAGGGTCGAGGAAACCACGAAGCTCGTGTCGCCGCCCGCGATGAACAGCGTGTCTTCGAAAACCTCCCCCGGCTTGCTGCCCAGCGTGCCGTCGTCCACGAATTCCGACCCTACCGGCGTGGAGGGATCGGAGGAGCACCCGGCCGACAACAGCATCAATGAAGCCGAGAGAACGATCCTTTGCAACAATCTATTCGACAGCATCGCTAATCTCTAACACAAGGCGTTGCATGCGTCAAGGAGCTAAGCTCCACTTCTCATTCGAACTTCGTGGAAACGATGAGTTTCTTCACCCCGAGGCCCTTGGCTATGTCCATCACTTCGATCACGGCTCCGTGGCTGGCTTGTGAATCGGCCTTGAGGATCACCGAGCGTTCACCTGTCTCCTTGAGTTTCTTCCGTAAGGCTTCTTTCAAGAGGGGGATGTCCATGGGCTCGTCGTTCAGATAGACTCTCTCGCGCCTGTCGATGTAGATCACTATCGATTTCTGCCTGATGACATCCGAATGCTGCGCCTTGGGCAGCTCGAGCTTGATCGCCGGCTGGCTCAGAAAAGTCGTCGACACCAGAAAGAATATCAACAAGAGAAACAACACGTCTATGAGCGACGTAACGTTGAGAACGAGGCTCCGCTTCTTCTCTTTCCGCATCTCCACGGCTACATTTCCTTTTCCGACACACGATATTGCGATCCCATAGAGGACAGTCTCTTCAAGAGAAAGTGGGCGTACGAATCGATCTTGATCACGAGATTGTCCACGCGCGAGTCGAGGAAGTTGTACGCTATGAGCGCCGGGATACCTATGGACAATCCGAAAGCGGTCGTTATCAGGGCCTCGGCGATGCCGCCCGAAAGCAACCCGGCTTGGCCCACGCCGGCTATGCTTATGACCGAAAAGACCTTGATCATCCCCAGCACGGTGCCGAGCAAACCGAGCAGAGGGCTCGCCGCCGCCACGGTCTCCAGAACGACCAGGTAACGTTCGAGGCGCTTGACTTCGCGCCGCCCCGTGTCCTCCATTATCTGTCTCACCTCATGCACGGGAGCCCCGAAGGCCTCGAGTCCCGACCGGATGATCGCGGCGAAAGGGCTGCTGTAACGTTCACAGAGCTTTATCGACATGGGGATGTCGCCCGGTTCACGGATGGATTCGATGCAATTGACGATTTCCCTCTGGATGACCCGTGAAAACCTCAAGTTGATGAACTTCTCGATGGTCACGGCGACGCCGAGGATGGACAAAACGGCAAGCGGGATCATTATGATGCCGCCTTTTACGAAAATCGCCCACATGCTCAATGCTCCCTTCTTTTCATGTCGAATTCGTCGCCCGGCAGCAGATAGTAGAAACCGAACGTGACTTCGAGGTACGGCTCGGGGAAATCTTCGGGAAGCCGGCGGAAAGGAGCCGCCCCCCGCACCGCGCTCACGCTCGAGCGCGCCAGGGATTCATGGCCGTTCTGCTCGATTACTTCGAGGTCCGCAAGGTTGCCGTCGGGCATGATCCGGAACCTCACCCATGTATAGCCGTGCACGGCTCCCAGAGCGGTGAAGGCCAGGGGAGGTATCCAGTGCTGTTTGATCCTGTATTTCATGTCCAACAAGTAGGGCGCGAAATCCCACGCCGTCGTATTCAGGGATATCCCGTTTATGGTCGCCTGAGCGGATCCCGGGTTCTTGAAATCGATGGTCTGATCGGGCAGACTCGCCTCCCTCCTCGGGCTCGTCTCGCTCAGGAACTTCGAGCGGTTCAAGGCTTCACCGAGATCGTCCTCCTGTTGCGGAAGCGGAGGTATCTCGCTCTTCCCTCCACCCTCGGCCCCTTCCATGCGGAAGGGGTTGTCGGGGATGGGAAATGTCCCCTCCCCGTGGGGAACGTCACCCTTGTCACGAGTCTCCACCACATCGCTCGCCCGGGACGAAACCGTCGACAGGTACTTGCTGATTCGATCGGGCGGCGTCGGATTCTCGGGAGGGGAAACGAGTTCGAACTCCATGGGAACGGCAACGACCTCCTCCATGCTCGGCAGGGAAATATCCTTCAACAAGACGTTCTTCATGAAAGGAAGCAAGAGGATGACATGGATGACGACGGAGGCGACGAGGGCCGCCGCGAGTGTCCGATCCTTTTCGATTGTAATTGATGGATTCATCTCTCATTCCCGGTCCGTCTTCTCGAGGCGGCAGGTCACGGTGCCCGTGAACAACTCCCTCAGTCCCGGAACGCGCGTGAGAAGCCCCAGGAACCCGTACTTGGGCGGCTCGAGCTTCTTGAACGTGACGCTCAAGCGGCTCATCTTCACCAAGCGGAAAAACCGCCTTATGCTCATATGGTTTATGTCCTCATCGTACGATCTCATGATCTCCGCGAGTCGGGCTTCCAACCTTTTCTCTTCGATCCCGGGAGACCTCTTCTCCAGTATCCTCCTTATGGTCTTCTCTATCAGCCTCCGCCCCAGAAGCAGATGGCACCACGGTATATAAATATAATCATAAAGGTGTGACCCGAGGGGTGAAAAATGGGGAGTGAAGAATATCCATATCGCCCCGCCCGGCTTTACCACGCGCTTCATCTCGGCCAGGGCGCCGATAGGGTAGGCGAAATGCTCCATCGCGTCGTTGGCTACGACCGTATCCACGGACGAGGATGGAAGCGGAATATTCGATGCGTCCCCGGCGAGAAAGCCCCAGGAGAATCCCCGCCCCGATCCCGACGCGAACTCCTCGCTCGCCGCGAGGTTCTCCTCGGATATGTCGAGCCCGAACACTTCCACCGCTCCCCCCTCACCGTAGGCCACGGTCTTGCCCCCCAAGCCGCAACCGACGTCCAAGATCCTTTTACCTTCGATGTCCCCCCACGGTTCCAGGTATTCGGCGACCAACCGCCTGCCGATCCGTCTCTCCCAGAGCGAGTACGCCTCTTTCGATTCCCTTCCCCCGACGCCCGGGCGCTTGAAGAAACGGTTCATCCATATGACGAGCCCCGTCAAGGCAACCTCCCGTTCCGATCAGCCGGTCGCTGCAGAAAACAGGTTCCGCCCCGTAGAGGCGGAGAAACAATGAACGCGCCCGGTATCGACCGTGAAGTCGATGTCGGAACCCTCTTCGAGCGGTTCTCTCCCGCCCTTGATTATCAAATCCGCCCCTCCCACGCGGACATGGAGAAGTTTCTCGGACCCGAGAGGCTCGGTGAGCATGATCCTGCCCCTCAACCTGAGCGAGGACGAAGCCCGCGCGGCGATCCTCAGGTCTTCGGGCCTCAAGCCCAGAACGATCTCCCTCTCGCCGGAGTCCAGGATACGCGCATCCAACCCCGACGGAAGCTCGATCGCCGCACAGCCCTCGAGATATAACGACCTCGAACTCGGATCCACCCGGGCGGGCAAGAGATTCATCGGAGGACTCCCCAGGAAGGACGCAACGAAGGTGTCCTCCGGGTGATCATAACACCGCTGTGGAGTCCCTACCTGATGGATCCTGCCTTCCTTCATCACGATCAACAGCTCTCCGATGGTCATGGCCTCCACTTGATCGTGGGTGACGTATATCGTGGTGGTCCTCATCCTGAGATGGAGTCTCTTGATCATGTAACGCATCTCCATGCGCAGCCTTGCATCCAGGCTGGAGAGCGGCTCGTCGTAGAGATAAGCACTGGGATTCCGTATGATCGCCCTCCCCAGGGCCACTCTCTGCCTCTCCCCTCCCGATAGCTGGGCCGGCTTGCGGTCGAGGAGCTTCGTGATATCGAGCAAAGAAGCCACCTCCGCGACGCGCTCCGCAATCGATTCCTTGGGTTCCTTGCGCAGGATCATTCCGAACGAAAGGTTCTTCTCCACGGTCATGTGGGGATACAAGGCGTAACTCTGGAAGACCATCGCGATGTTGCGATCCCTCGGTTCACGGCCGTCTATCCTCTCGCCGTCCATGTAGATCTCTCCCCCGGTCGGTTTCTCCAAGCCGGCGAGAAGGCGCAGGACGGTGGTCTTGCCGCATCCCGAGGGGCCGACGATCACGGCGAAGGCCGCATCGGGGATCTCGAGGTCGAGACCGTGCAGGGCTTCCACGCCGTTACTGTAAGTCTTTGATATGTTTCTAAATAGAATCTTACCCATGGTGATTCGCCGCCCGCCGGCTTGGCCGGGCCGGCCGGCTACGTTGCGGGCCGAAGCGTTCCGCTCCAAGGAGAGAGTACGAAGCGCTTGATATTATTTATCATAATTATTAGATTTAGTTAACCAAAAAGCCTTGTCTTTCCAACGCAGTCATTCATTAATCCGGAGATATTCGTTCAGGCCGCATTGCCGCCTTCCCGACCGGGAAGGCGCCGGCAAACGGGCCGAGCTCGAAGCTAAAGAAAGGATCGATCATGCCGACTTACGTCTACGAATGCACCAAATGCAGAAAGAGGTTCGAACTCGAACAGAAGATAACCGATCCGCCCAGGAAGAGATGCCCAAGTTGCAGGGCGAAAGTCTTCCGCGTGATCTCGGGAGGGGGAGGAATCATACTCAAGGGCCCCGGCTTCTACGTCACCGACTACAGAAGCGAGGACTACAAGAAGAAGGAAGCGGCCGACGGAGAAAAATCCTCGTCGAGTTCCGAAACCGATGCCGTCGGCGGCGAGAAAAAGAAGAGCACGAGTGCAGGAGGGTAAACGGCTCCAAGCCGACCCTCCCGCACAGGATACACGATGGATCAGCCGACGGTTTCCTTGATCGCCTTCCTGATCAGGCCGATTCCCTCGTCGGCCTCCTCTTTCCTGAGATTGAGCGGCGGACGGAAGCGGATGCTTCGCTTGCCGCAACCCGCAACGATTATCCCGTTCGCAAAGGTCCGCTTCAGCAACCTGCCCCGCGTGTCCGCGTCGGGAAGATCGAAGGCGATCATGAGCCCCTTGCCGCGGATGTTGCTCAATACGTCCGGGAACTCGGCCCTTATCTTCTCCAGTTCACCGAGTATGTGAGCCCCGACCTCCCGGGCGTTTTCCACGAGGTTTTCCGAGGAGATTATCTTCAGGTACTGCGTGGCCCTCACCATGTCGACGAGGTTGCCTCCCCACGTCGAGTTGATGCGGCTGGACACCTTGAACACGCTGTCCACTTCGTTCAACTTGTCTGAAGCCATGATGCCGCAGACCTGCATCTTCTTTCCGAAAGAAATGATGTCGGGAACGACGCCCGCATGTTCGTACGCCCAGAACTTGCCCGTCATTCCCACGCCGCTTTGAACCTCGTCGCATATGAACAAAATATCGTTCTTCTCCGTGACCTCGCGGAGATAGCGCATGAACTCGGGCCGGAAGTGGTTGTCACCGCCCTCCCCTTGGATCGGCTCGATTATCAGGGCGGCGATATCATCGCCGTACTTGTCGATCGCTTCCTCGATTTCCTTCTTGGCTCGAGCTTCCGCTTCCAGGACGGCGTCGAGGTTGTCGTCGAGCGGGAAGATCATCTTGGGATTCGTTATGCGAGGCCAGTCGAACTTTGGAAAGTAGTCCGTCTTCACGGGATCGGTATTCGTGAGCGAGAGCGTGTAGCCGCTCCGCCCGTGAAACGCCTCCCTGAAATGTATGACTTTCGTCCCCGTCTCCTTCTTCGCGCCTGCATTGAAATTCTTTCTGACTTTCCAGTCGAAGGCGGCTTTCAAGGCGTTCTCCACGGCGAGGGCGCCGCCGCTTATGAGGAACAAATTGGGGAGTTCACTCGGCATGGCGTATTTCTCGGCCGCTTCAACGAATTCCGCCATGAAGACGGAATAGAAGTCCGAGTTGGATGGTTTGTTGACGGCCGCGAGCGTGAGCTTGTCGCGGACGTCGCTCTCGAGCATCGCCGGGTGGTTGAAGCCGAGCGGCGCCGAGGCGAAGAAAGTGAAGAAATCCAGGTACGTCTTGCCCGTAGCGGCGTCCATCAACCTGCATCCCTTGCTGTTCTCCAGGTCGACCACGATGGGAAAACCGTCCACCAGCATGTGCTTGCCTATGGTATCCAGCACGCGGTCGAGGGCGATTCCTGATTCAGTCGTTCCCTTGGTTGTCTCCTTCATAAACACTCCTTGATCTATGCATTCGAAAGCACGGCATGAGGCCTTGACATCCCAAGACTATGGGCTGAAAAGGGCCTTGTCAAGGCAGTTCGCCGTCTCCCTCCATTAGACAGGGCCCCCTCGGGGGCCCTGTTCCCATTCCTCAGAATTGCTTCCGCCTGTCGTCTGCGTAACTGTTCACGGCGGAAGGATGCATCCCTGTTCGGCCGTCAATCTATGTGACCCGGCTCGGCGCCGAAACGCCTCTCGGAAACAAGGTTGCCTTCGGCGTCGAAGGTCAGTTCGAGCCCCAGCGAATAGTACCGCCAGCGCTCGGTTTCCTTGCCCATGTCGAGAAAACGCAGCCGGTGGGGCGTATAGCCGTAGTTCCGATAGGCTTCGAGCTTGTCACCCCTGAGGTTGTCCTTGAGACTGAAGCGCCTCACGTACTTACGCCCTTTCTTGCCGCGGGCATGAATGGGATAGGCGGCGAGACTGTTGGGCCTGATCACTCGTTTGATTTGGCGCGGGTAGAGATAACTGCTCTTCTTGTTGGAGCTTGCGCTCTCGAAGCCGAATGCGCCGGAGCAGAGGATCGCCAGGACGCTCCCGGCCAGAAGTATCGATTTCATTGCCTTCACCTTCCTCGAGTTGCGTAGCATGGTTGCACGGTGTTCGGCTGTGTATGGGACCGTTCCTCGTTGTTCCTTATTATACCATGAAAGGGAGAGTGACGGCAAGATATTACCGCTGCAGAAAGAATAACGACAGGAACCAAGCGAACGGCCGGGATGACAGCGGTTGAAGAGGTACATTCGTTATAACCACCGGTGCCCGGGGAAGGGACGCTAGTCCACGTAGCCCAGCGAACGGAGCCTCTTGAGCTCCTCCTCCGACGGGGCCCCGAAGTCCTCTTTCTCTTCGCGGCGGTCGCCGTATCGGTTCCAGTAGGCGTCCATGCGCTCTTGGAGGAGCAACCCGAGGGAATCGATCGTCGTCGGGGTCTCGACGTCGAAGTCCTCGTCTTCGAAGCGAAACAGTTGAAAGCCGTTCTCGGACGGCCCCATCGCTTTGTACGGCCCTTCGATGAGCGACACCCACGCGCGGTTGTACATCTGTCCCCACATGCTTATCTGGTACCTGGAAGGATAACGTTCGGAGAGGATTCCGAAATCATCGGGCTCGAGACTCCCGCCCGAGACCGTCCGCCCTCCGCGCGATGCCGCTATGATGAAGTCATAGAGGTTCCTGAGGCTCACGGGCCTGCGCACGACACCCGGCTCTATACCTGCACCCCTAATGAACAGGGGGACATGGATCAATCTCTGGGCGAGCCCGTACTCGTGCCCCACTCTTCCCTCCTCCCCCAACTCCTCTCCGTGATCCGAGGTGACGATGACGATCGCCCCCTCGCCGAACCTTCGTTCTATCCAGCCGAACAGCCTCGCCAGCGCCTGGTCCATTCCCCTCAGTTCGCCGTCGTACAGGGCGTTCATCACCTCGCTCTTGTCTTCCGGCAGTGACTTCCAGAGGCGGGTCAGTTCCCGGTGGGATCTATACCGGCTGAATATGTGCCGCGGGGAGAGGCCGAGAGCTCGAAGCGCTCCCTCGGGAGGATTGTAGGGGGAGTGGGCGTCCATCAGGTTTACGAACAGGAAGAGAGGTCGGCTTTCGGGAACGGACCTCATCGTGATGTTCACCAAGTCCGACGCCTGGACGTACGGCATCCTCCATGACAGGCGCTCGCTTATCCTTTGCAGCAACGGAGAGAAATGATCCACGCAGGCGCCGATCGACGAGCTTCTCCAATAGATCCTTCTTGGATCGAGAACCGTATCGAATCCTTTCATGCCCAGCGGAATCGCGTAGTGATTGCTCACGACCGCCCGGCATGTATATCCCTCGCGCCCCAGAACCTCGGGAAGCCACTCGATCCCATCGCGGGCCGGCGTGTAGAAAGCCCTCGAGCGCGAAGCGTAATGGATGCCATGAAGGGAAACGGGGAGTCCTGAAAAGATCGAAGCGTGCGCCGGCGTGGTCCAACCCGCCGGAGAAACGGCGCGTTCGAAGACCAGAGCCTTCCCTGCCCACTCTTCCAGGGCCGGCATGGTGTTCCTCGGGTAACCGTATCTCTTGAGATGATCGGCCCTGACCGTATCCAGCACGATCAGTATGATATCCGGCCTGTCGCTCCGATCACGTGAACCTCCTTCCGCGACCCTGCCGTAGCCCCCGGTTACTATGCTCGTGTAGACGGCGACGCCGCACGCCGCTCCCACGGGAAGCCACTTGAGAATACGTCGAAGCAGAGACACTCGGGAAAGCATCATCGCCCAGGCGACCAGAGTCACCGCTCCGGCGATGAAATTGAAAGTCGTTCTCCCTCCCTGGTGGTGCAGCAACTGAGAAAAGCCGATATCGAAAAAACCGAAGACCAGCATTGGATAAACGCCTTGAAGCAGGGTATCGATGGACGTTGGATTCCGTTTCCGGGCGCCGGCATGGATCCTCAAGACGACCCACCAAGCGGCACCGGCTGCGGCGGCGATGACTATGGATGCCTTGATCCTCGGCCCGGAAAACTGCCAGGCCACCCTCGTGCCAACCAGCACCATGAGTGCGAAGAGCGTCGCCGCCTGCAGGAGTCGCGTCTCATCGGTGATGCTCCTTGCGGCGAACATCTTGCCGACGACGATACCTCCCACCGAGCCCAGCAGGACCACGGCCAAGGCCGCCTGGGTCTCGGCCAGTCCCAAGCTCAAGAAATCCAGGGCTCGTCCCTGCACTCCGTGCCCGAGAAGTATCTCTTGCAGAAGTTCGAGATTCACGATCACGTCCGCGGTCCAGAGGGCGAGGACGGAAATCGCAAAGCTCCCAGCCAGGCACCTGATCACATATTTGCCTTTCATGATGCCAAGACCCTTCTCCGGAAGTGATCGGGGGTACATCGGAACTTAAGGCGAGAGCGATTCAAAATGATAATGTATGCGCCGCATATCGTCAAACTTCTACCCATGCCGATCCATGCCGCCGTTTCGCGCCGCGATCCCGGCATGAACAATCAGACGATCCAGCCCGTCGCCGCCGGAGCCCGGGAGCCGGCTGATTTCCCGAGCCCCCGCGTACACATTGGCTCCCATCTTGCAACTCTTGCGAACGTATCGAATAATCGGCCGATTGTGCTAAATTACCCGACAGAATCGGCGACAATGACAATAAAGAGAGCAATAACCCGCCAGCCCCGTGGGGGGCACGAAGCCCGGCTGATAGACTGCGGAAGAGGAACATAAATGCAAGAGACGCAAGACCATCCTTTTTCCATCGACGTGGTCGTCGACGGACTCGCTCGAGCCGGCTTGCTCGACGAGCGTCAGAGGGCCCAGGTCGTCGCGGCGGCGGCCAAGACCGCGAGCAAGCTCAGGAACAAGTTCAAGGGCGCAGGGACGGAGCAACCTTACGTATCACCGCTCGAGGTGGTGGCCGCCTTCGGGTTCCCGAGCAGGAATCCCAGGTACAAGACCATGGACGAGCCCGAGGTCTTCGAAGGCTACGCGCGGGCGGCCAGGATACCCTTCACCCGCATAGATCCCCTCAAGCTCGACGCCAAGTCCGTCTGCAACATCGTCTCGAAGCCCTTCGCCCGCAAGAACCTCCTGGTCCCCATCAAGCTCGACGGCGGCGTATTGACCGTGGCCATGGTGAATCCTTTCGACAAGGAAGCGATCCAGAGCCTCGAAGACGTCACCGGTTACACCGTGAGGCCGGTCCTCGCGTTGCGGAGCGAGATACTGAAAACGATAAACGAGATCTTCGCCTTCGAGCACAGCTTGCTCAAAGCCGAGAGATCGAAATCCGAATCCCATAATCTCGGTAACTTCGAGCAGCTCGTGGACATGGTCGATGAAAAGGAGATCGATGCATCGGACCACCACGTGATAAAGGCCGTGGATCTCCTGTTGCAATACGCATACGAGCAAATGGCCAGCGACATCCACATCGAGCCCAAGAGGGACAAAGCCGTCGTCAGGCTGAGAATCGACGGGAGGTTGCAGAATACGCATACGATACCCAAGAAGGTGTTCCCGTCTTTTTGCTCCCGGATCAAGATAATGGCCGGCCTCGACATCGCCGAGAAGCGGAGGCCGCAGGACGGCAGGATAAAGACCAGGCACGGAGACAGTGAGATCGAACTTCGCATATCCACCGTGCCGGTCGCCTTCGGAGAGAAGATAGTCATAAGGATATTCGATCCGAGCATATTGATGCAGGATCTCTCGACGCTCGGTTTCTTTCCGGAGCAACTGGATAGCTTCAAACGGTTGATCAAGCATCCCTACGGGATAATCCTGGTGACGGGGCCGACAGGAAGCGGAAAAACCACGACATTGTATTCCGCGTTGAGACACCTGGCCCACCCCGAGGTCAATATCACTACGATCGAGGATCCCATAGAGATGGTCTACGAACCGTTCAACCAGATCGCCGTTCAGCCCCAGATCAACCTCAACTTCACGACCGCGCTGCGCCATGTCCTGCGCCAGGACCCCGACATAATAATGATCGGGGAGGTTCGCGACACCGAGACGGCCGAGTACGCCGTGCAGGCCGCTCTCACCGGGCACCTGGTCTTGACCACGCTCCACACGAACAACGCCGCTTCCGCGATAACGCGCCTCCGCGACTTGAACATCGAATCGTACCTCATAGCCTCGACCCTCCTCGGCGTGATAGCCCAGAGGCTGGTGCGCAAAGTCTGCCCCATGTGCTACGAGGATTCGCAAATGAAGCCCGAGCAGGCCGCCCTGCTGGGTGTGGACGAAGGTGAAATCATGGTGGTGCGCAGGGGGACCGGTTGCCAGCAGTGCAGGAACACCGGCTACAAGGGAAGGACCGGTGTGTTCGAGGTGCTCGAAGTCAACGAGAAGATGAGAACACTGATCAAGGAAGATTCGGACGAAAGGGCGATCGCGCTGGCCGCGAGGGAGATGGGCTCGGAGGCCCTCCTGCCCATGGCGCTGAAAAAGCTGGGAACGGGAGTTACGTCCGTGGAAGAAGTGCTGCGCGTAATCCCCCTTGTGAAATAAAATTACAGCCGCCGGGCCCTGCGGCGGGGGAAATCACGTCACTTAAACCGGCCCTGCGAGGATCCTCCGGCCCTAATCCTCCCACTTGGAAACCTTGTCGTCGATGATATAGATGTACTTGTTGCGCTTGCCCAGCTTGTAGATCCATTGTTCTTCCTTCTTGTTCCCGATCTCGTTCACGTTCATCTTGGTCGGGACACCCCATGATTCCATAGCCGCTTCGCCGGGCATTCCGATGAAAACCTCGTGGTTTCTTATCGCGCGGGCCGTCTTCTTTCCCCATTTTCGTATGTAATCCACCTGGCGGAGCATGGGAGACTTGAACCAGAAAACCTCGTCCATCTTGCTCTCCATCTTCGCCACCGTGAGCGGGCGCTCGATGTTGAGCGCGTACACCAGCTTCTTCCTCTTGGGCGTAAGAACGGTGACCGCGCCGTTCCAGTGAAAATCGAGGTCGATTATCTTTACTTTCGTATCCCTCTGGACGACCCCTCTTTGCTTGATGTCTTCAAGCACCAACCTGCTCCAGGCAGTCCTCCACCTGTATTTCTCCAGAAGCTGTTTCTGCTGTTCCAGCGGAATGTCCTTAACGATGTTGTTCTTTATGGCCGAGCATCCGCAAACGAGCAGCAAAAGGGGTATAACTATCTTGTTCACCTGTACCACTCCTTCTAGAGATATGTGGTTTAAGAATTTATTCCGTGTGGGGTTCCAGAACTTCAATACATTCCTTCGAGGTGACTGACCTTCATCTCGCTCGAATCGAGGGAGACGTCTATCACCACGAAGTCGATCCTGGGCTCGAGCCTTTCCCGGCGGGATCGTAGAAAAGCTTCCAAAGCGATTCTCAGCCGCTTCAATTTACGCTCGTCGATGGCTTCGATTGCTCTCCCGAACGTGGTGCCGCGCCTGAGCTTCACTTCCACCGCCGCCAAGCACGCTCCCCTCGCCACGATGAGATCAATCTCCCGCCTGGCGTATACATAGTTGCGTGCCAGCACCCTGTAACCCTTCATCCGAAGGAAAGCCGCGGCGATCTCTTCACCCAACTTCCCCAGCATCCTCGTGTTTCCCGGCATCGTCCACCACCCATCCGGCCTGGGAGCTTAGAAGATTCTTAAAGCATTTCGGCGCTTTTTGCAATGCTTTTCACATTGTAGCTTCGACGATGCTGGGGCAATAATCCCAGCCGCCTAATCGCGTCCACATGCTCCTTGGTGCCGTACCCTTTGTTTTTCAAGAAGTTATAAGCCGGGTGCTTGGAATGGAGCTTTCGCATCAGCCTGTCCCGAGCCACTTTCGCCACCACCGAAGCAGCGGCTATCGCCAAGCTCTTGCCGTCGCCTCCCGGGATCGCAACCACCCGCCCCTTGCAGCGGATCCGGTCCCTCCCGTCGACGAGGATCACATCGGGTTCGAGCCCGAGATTGGCGACCGCTCTCTCCATCGTTGCGAGCGTCGCCACAAGGATGTTGTTCTCGTCAATGCTCGCCGGCGAAGAGAAAGCAATGCCGATCGCCACCGCTTTTTTCACTATCGCATCGAAGAGTACTTCCCTGTCCTTCTCGGCGATCTTCTTGGAATCCTTCACCCCGACCAGTGCGGGGAAAGGGGGCAGGACCACGCAAGCGGCCGCCACCGGCCCCGCCAGGGCACCTCTACCCGCCTCGTCGACGCCGGCTATGTACCGGGTGTCCGCCCGGAGGAACATCCGGTCGAATGCCTCCAGCGAAAGGTACTCTTCGAGGATTTCGCCTCTTCGCAGAAGACTACGTCTTCTTGTCCGTTCTTCTCTCGCTGATCCTAGCCGCTTTTCCAACGCGACCTCGCAAGTAATAGAGCTTCGCCCTCCTCACCCTGCCTTTGCGAAGCACCTTGACCGATTTGATGTTCGGGGAATGGATCGGAAAGATCCTCTCGACGCCTATTCCCGAGCTTATCTTCCTGACGGTGAACGTCTCGCCCGCGCCGCTTCCCCTGCGCTGGATGACGACACCCTGAAAGGCCTGCTCCCTCTCCTTGTTTCCTTCGACGACGCGCACCATCACGCGCACGGTGTCGCCGATTTCGATCTCGAAATCGTTTTGCTTGAGCATCTTCTTTTCGATTTTTTCGAGTTTGTGCATTTTGCTACCTCTCTTTGTCTGTCGACCCCCGCGTCGCTCGAGCGGGGAACTCGCATCATGTTGGTACTGCCGCCTTACGTGAGCCAGCCCGGCTTTCGACGAATCCGGTTCGTCGCTCGGCGAAACCCTACTCGTCCTTCTCGTCTTCGAGCAAATCGGGCCTCAAGGTCTTCGTCCTCTTCAGCGAGGATTCCAACCTCCACTTCTCGATTCTCTTGTGGTCACCCGAGAGGAGAACGTCAGGGACCTTGAGCCCCATGAATTCCTCCGGCCGGGTATAGTAAGCGCAGTCGAGGAGATGCCCCCTCTTCGCCTCGAAGGAATCCGTCTCGCTGGATTCCTTGTTGCCCAGCACGTCCTTCCTGAGGCGGACGATCGCCTCTATGCACGCGGCGGCCGCTATTTCTCCGCCGCTCAGAACGAAGTCACCTATCGATATTTCGTCGGTGACGACGAGTTCCTTTATCCTTTCATCGATGCCCTTGTAACGCCCGCAAACGAACGTGATCTCTTCCTCGCGCGCAAGGTCGTGCGCGGTGCGCTGGTCGAATCTCCTGCCCGCAGGACTCATCAAGACCACCCTGCTTCCCTCTTCGAGCCCGAGGCTCTCGACCGCCCGGTAGACGGGTTCGACCATCATTATCATCCCCGGACCGCCCCCGTAGGGCGCATCGTCCACGGTGCGGTGGGCGTCCCCGGTGAAATCGCGCGGGTTGACTATGCGATATTCCACCAGGGATTTTTTCTTCGCAATCCCCATGATCCCCATCGTGAAGATCACTTCCATGATATCGGGGAAGATGGTGATTACGTTTATACGCATGGCTCACTCGGCCAGGAGGCCGGGAATCGGTTTGACCACTATCCTGCCTTCTTCGATGTCCATCTCGCGAATGAACTCCGGTACCGCGGGGATGAGGCTCACGCCCCGCTCGCCAGTCACTTCATAGATATCATGGGCCGAGCTGAAAAGAAGACCGGTCACGACACCGACTTCCACGCCTTCTTCCGTGACGACCCTGCAACCGATTATCTGGCAGGGGAGGGCTTCTTCGGGCATGTCCACGTCTATCTTGTCGACCGGTATGAGCATCCTCGACCCGACCACCGTCTGGGCATCGTTGCGATCCGCTATTCCTTCGAGCTTGATCAGGTAGGCTCCTCCATGCTTGCGGACCCCGTCGATGGATATCGATCTCTCCTCCTCCTCGCCGGGCTTGGCCAGGATCAACTCGTGGGAATCCAGCACGTTCTCCCAGAAATCATCGGAAGGAACGAGCTTGACCTCGCCCTTGATGCCGAAAGGCTTGACGATCTCGCCTATGCAGATGACTGCGCCCATCATACCGGCTACTCCTTGATCTCGAATATTATCTTCTCGCCGGCCTTGCTGGCCGCAGCGTTGACCAGGGTACGGATCGCCCTCGCCGTCTGCCCGTTCTTGCCGATGACCTTCCCCAGATCGGGAGGGCTGACGCTCAGTTCCATGACCGTGTAGTTCTCCTTGCGGGCTTCCCTGACTTTGACGCCCTTCGCATCCTCGACGAGGTTGGTAGCGATGTATTCTATGAGCGCTTTGATAGTCGACTTGTTCACTTCTGCCATTTCTTTTCCGCCTTCATGATAAATGACGCCGTGCTTCCATCCGGATCAATTGCCCGCGTCTCCCGCAGGGTCCGCCCCGGAATCCGTCGCATCGCTTTCGGCTTCCGCCGGAGCTGCTTCACTGCTCTTGCCGGCCCCGTCAAGGGAAGATTCCCCGGCCCCGCCGGCCGGCGACGCTCCCGTCGCCTGAGCTTCAAGATCCTCCTTCTTCACCCCGGATTTGAGGAGCTGCCGCTTGCGCATGAGCCCCAGCTTCCTGAAGAGGCTCTCCGTCTTCGGAGAGGGCTGAGCCCCCTTGTCCATCCATTTCATTATCGCATCCTCGTCGATCTTGATGTCGGGGGGATCGGTCATCGGGTTGTAATAACCCAGCGTCTCGATGAATCTCCCGTCACGAGGATTTCTCGAATCGGTGGCTACGAAACGATAGAAAGGCCTCTTCTTGGATCCCATCCTCTTTAGCCTGATCTTGACTGACAATTTCTGCACCTCCGTAAATTGATCATTCTAGAGCGGCATGAAAGGCAATCGCATTTTCCCTCTGCCGCCCTTGCTCAAGAACTTCATCATTCTCTTCATTTCACTGAATTGTTTCAACAGCTGATTTATGCTCTGGACCCTGGTTCCGCTCCCCCTGGCGATCCGCTTCCTCCTGCTCCCGTTTATGATCCCCGGATTGACCCTCTCCTCCTTCGTCATCGAATTGATGATTGCCTCCGCTTCGATGAACTGTCTCTCGTCGACCTGCATCCCCCTTAGAGCTTTCTTGGGTATCCCGGGGATCATGTCGAGGATCTGTTCGATCGGTCCCATCTTGCGCAGCCGCTGGAGTTCGCGGAGAAAGTCCTCGAGAGTGAAGCTCTGATCCTTGATGCGCTTCTCGAGCTTCTCCGCTCTCTCCCGGTCGAGGGTTTCCTGCGCCTTCTCCACCAGGGACAGTATGTCTCCCATGCCCAGGATCCTGCCGGCAAGGCGGTCGGGATGAAACACGTCGAGATCGCTCAATTTCTCGCCCGAACCGGCGAACCGGATCTTCTTGCCCGTCGCGGCGCACACGGACAGGGCCGCGCCTCCTCGGGCGTCTCCGTCGAGCTTGGTCAGCACGACGCCGCTGAAATCCAGCCGGTCGCGAAAAGCCTCGGCCACGCCTACCGCCTCCTGCCCCGTCATGCTGTCGAGGACGAGAAGTATCTCCTCGGGAGCCGCCTCCTCCTTGAGCATTTCCAGCTCGCTCATCATCTCGTCGTCCACGTGTAACCGTCCGGCCGTGTCTAGGATCAACGTGTCGCAAAGAAGCTCCCTCGCCCTGTCCGCCGCGTGGTGGTATATGGCCGCCACGT
Organism: uncultured bacterium; assembly: GCA_964464035.1. Lineage (GTDB taxonomy): Bacteria > Krumholzibacteriota > Krumholzibacteriia > WVZY01 > WVZY01 > CAYXEN01. Next base: position 21,980 of record CAYXEN010000004.1, read on the forward strand.
CGTCGGCGTCCTCGCGGTAAACGGGGACATCGATCCGGCGTCCCAGGATCTCGAGTTGTTCTGCAGCCGCGGGGCGATATACGTCCAAGGCCGCCATGAGAGGCTTGCGGCCGCGCTTCTTGAGGAAAGCACCCAGCTTGGCGCAGAAGGTCGTCTTGCCGGACCCCTGCAACCCCACGACCATGACCGAAGCGAACGATCCCCTGAGCGCGAAAGGCACCGCCTTGCCCCCCAGGAGGGCCGTCAATTCCTCGTGCACTATCTTCACGATCTGCTGCGCGGGAGTGAAACTCTTGAGAACCTCCCCGCCCACCGCCTTCTCCTCCACCCTGGCGACGAAGTTCTTGGCCACCTTGTAATTGACGTCCGCTTCGAGAAGCGCCCTTCGTACCTCGCGCATCGTTTCCTTGACGTCCTTTTCGCCGAGGCGGCCGCGGCCGCGCAGCTTCGCGAAAATCGATTCGAATCTTTCCGTCAAATCGGCGAACACGACAATAATCCTCCAGCCGACCTACTGATCCTTTCCAAGGAATATGTAAGTTGCTTGAATTAAAGGATTCAAGGCAGGCAATAGACTTGTAAGTCAAGTAAATCTACCAAATAGAGGGCGCAAGTGCAAGTCGAAAAGAGGATCCGGGGATCTCAATCCGATTCCCCGCGCAGGTCCGCGATCATCCCTCCGTAGTCACCGCTACGGAAAACGGCCGTTCCCGCCACGAGGATGTCGGCTCCGGAGCGCCGCGCCAGGGGCGCCGTCTGGGGATTGATCCCGCCGTCTATCTCGATAGCATAGGCCAGGGATCTCTCCTCTCGCAAGCGCCTGGCTTCTTCGACCTTGGGAAGCACGCTCCCGATGAACTTCTGCCCTCCCCTGCCGGGGAAGACGCTCATGATCAACAAGAGATCGATCCCGGCGAGGTGATCCTCTACGATCTCGAGAGGAGTATCCGGATTTATCGCCAGCCCCCTCCTCGCTCCGAGCGAAGCGATGATGCCGAGATCCCTGGCTATGTCCCCGCTCGCCTCGGCATGGATGGTCACCAGGTCCGATCCCGCGCTCACGAAATCGGGGATCATCAGGTCGGGGCTTTCTATCATGAGGTGGGAAACGAGCTTCAAGGATGTCAGCTTGCGTATCGCCCCGACGATCATCGGGCCGAAGGTGAGGTTCCGGACGAAATGGCCGTCCATGACGTCGAGGTGAAGGAGATCGGCTCCGCCCTTCTCCACGGCTTCTATCTCCTCCGCCAGCCTGGAAAAATCAGCGGCCAGAATACTCGGCGCGATCGCCGCTCGGCCCGCTTCGTCAGTCGGTCGTCGCAGCCACCAGCTCAATGGAATCACCCTCTCCTATCTGGGACCCGCTCGCGGGTGTCTGGCCTATGATAGTGTTGGGATAGACCCCCGCGCGGTATTCGTATCTCACGCTGGCCACCCTGAAGCCCATCTTTTCCAGCTTGCCCTTTATGAAGAAAAGATCCTGGCCGGTCAAATCGGGCATCAGGTAACGATGTTTCCTTCCTCCCACCGCCACGAGAACGTCCACTTTGCCTCCCTCCACGATCTCCTTGCCGGCTCCCGGGTAAGTGGCAATGATGGATTCCCTGGCGTTGCCTTCCACTATTCTCTTCGCCACCCGTCCGACGGCCAGGTGGTGGCGTTTGAGCATGATCCTGCCCTGCCGAAGAGACAGGCCGGCGAGATCGGGAATGGCCTGCATTCTCGTTCCCAGGCTCAGTATCACCTCTACGACCCGCCCCTCTTTCACCCTATCGTCGCGTCGCGGCGTCTGGGATATCACGTATCCGGCGGGAATCTCGTTGCTGTATTCCCTCCGCTTGACTTTCATCTCGAGGGAGCGTCGCGCCAGAACCTGGGAAGCCTGTTTCTCGCTCATCCCGGAGAGCTCCGGCACCGTCACGGTCCCGTGCTGATGAACGAACACGGGCATGAGAATGTAGTTGAACAACAAGACCCCGAGGATGAACACGACCAGGGCCAGGACCAACAACGACAATACAGGATTGAGCTTCATCAGGATTCTCCCGTGCGGTGCTATCGAAAAGACCGCGAGATTCTACCCCATGCCCGGGCGCAGCGTCAACAACGCTCACCCCAACACGGTACCGGGTTCGATCCCGTACCCCAGGCGGAACTCCGCGGCGGTAACGGCCCGCTTCCCTTCCATTTTCACCCTCGCAACGGCGAGCACCCCGGTGCCGCAGGCGACGAGAAGCGGATCGACGGACAGTATGGTACCCGGGGCGGACTCGCCGCGGGGGTCGGTCGCAGGGGATGCTTCGATGACGATGAGCCTTTTCCCCCTGAAGAAAGTATAGGCGCTCGGCCAAGGCTGCATCGCTCGTACGAGCCTGGCGAGGTAGTCCGAGGATCTCGACCAGTGGATCAAGCCGTCCTCCTTGCGGATCTTCTTGGTGTAGCTCGCGAGACTCTCGTCCTGTTTCTCGGGACTAACAGTTCCATCGGCGACGGCGGTGAGGGTTCTGAGGAGCAGGGAAGCCCCGCTGGATGCGAGCTTCGCGGCGAGCGTCCCCGCCGTGTCGTCATCGGCGATCTCCACTTCTTCCCGGAGCAGGATGTCTCCCGTGTCGATTCCCTCGTCCATCACGATGGTTGTACATCCGGTCGTCTTGTCACCGGCCAGTATGGCCGCCTGGATCGGGGCGACTCCCCGGAACCTCGGCAGAAGAGAGGCGTGAAGGTTTATGCACCCGTGGCGGGGGCAACGCAACAGGTCGGTCTTGAGGATCAAGCCGAAGGCGACCACCACTATGAAATCGGGTTCCAGCGCCTGCACTCTCGCCGCCAGCTCGTCGTAGTCCGCGCGCGATCCGGTGAGGACGTCCAGGCCGAGTTCCTCCGCCCGGCGTTTGACGGGAGTCGGCGAGAGCGTCTTTCCCCTTCCCCTCGGCTTGTCCGGTTGAGTCAAAACGAGGGGAATCGCGAAGCTGTCGGAAGCGGCTATCGCGTCCAGGGAAGGGACGGCGAAGTCCGGGGTTCCCATGAAAACTACTGTCTTTCTTACGGGCGCCAAGGGTCAGACTCCGTTTCAAAGCATGTGTTTGCCCGATGCGAGCTGCTTGAGTTTGCTCTTGATGATACTCTTCTGGGCGCTCGAGAGGTAATCTATGAAAAGCCTGCCGTCCAGATGGTCGATCTCGTGGAGGATTATGCGGGAGAAAATGCCTTCGGCTTCGAGAGTCCGTTCGTTGCCATCGACGTCCCGGTATGCGAGCCGGATCGCCTTGGGTCGAACCACGTTGCCCGTGATGCCGGGAAGGCTCAGGCAGCCTTCCTCGTAGGACCACGTATCGCTGGACCGATCTTCGACCTCGGGATTCACCAGGACTACGGGAGGAGCGTCGCCGTCGTCCAAGTCGCGCATCGCCAGGGCGACGATCAGCCTCTTCTTGACTCCCACCTGGGGAGCGGCGAGACCGATGCCCCCTTCCTTTTGCATCACCTGAACCATGGCATCGGCGAGTTCCCTGACGTCGGGACCGAAATCCTCGATCGCTTCCGCCCTGCTCCTCAGAACGGGGTCGCCGTATATTCTCAATTCGAGTTCATTCATTTGTCGGGTTTTTTGCATATATTGCACGGGATCCCGCCCGCCGGGATCTCTTCCTTACAAGATAACCATCCCCCTCATCACGTGCCAGCCGTATCAATCGCCTTTCTGCACCAGGTTGGAGATCGCGCTCTTCGCGATCTCTATCTTCACGTTCTCGGCTATCCTCAGCACCACGATGTTGTCCCTCATTCCCACTACGGTTCCGTAGATTCCGCCGGACGTCATCACCCGATCACCCTTGCGCAGCGAATCGATCATGCGCTGCAGCTCTTTCTGCCTCTTCTGCTGGGGTCTGATGAGGAGCAGGTAGAAGATGACTATCATTCCGATTATCGGCAGGAATAGAGCGGCGGGATTGCTTGCATTCCCTTGGTTGCCGGCCTGGCTCAGCGCGAAATGAATCCAATTCATTTTTCCTCCTTGATTTTTCCCATGGAATTTCCTTTTTCTTCGGCTCCCGAAGTATAACAATCATGGAATGCATCTTTCCAGCCAGAAAAGTCTCCCCTTGCGATCGCCTCCCTGGCTTCCCGCATGAGATTGCAATAGAAGTGGAGACTGTGATTGGTCGCCAGTATCGGAGCGAGTATCTCGCCGGCGACGAAGAGATGCCGCAGGTAGGCGAGGCTGAAATTGCGGCAGGTGTAACAGTCGCACTCCGGGTCGATGGGCGAAAAGTCCGTGGCGTACACCGCGTTCTTGATCACCTTCTTCCCGTGACGGGTGAAGACGGTGCCGTTGCGGGCGTTTCTCGTCGGCAGGACGCAATCGAACATGTCGATCCCCCGCGAGATTCCCTCCACGAGATCGAGCGGAGTCCCCACGCCCATCAAGTACCTCGGTTTATCCTCGGGAAGCGCGGCGCTCACTTTCTCGACTATCGACCACATCTTTTTCTTCTCCTCCCCTACGGACAGCCCCCCCAGCGCATAGCCGGGGAAATCCATGCTCACTAGTTCCTCCGTGGACCTGAGCCTGAGATCCTCGAAGACGGATCCCTGCACGATCCCGAAGAGAGCCCTTTCGTATCCCTCCGCGGAGAACTTCGTGCCATAGACTTCCGCGCCCTCCCTGGCCCACTTCGTGGTCAGGCGTACGGCCCTCTCGGCCTCCTCGCGGGAACAGGGATAGGCGGTGCAGTAGTCGAAGCTCATTATGATGTCCGCCCCTATCTTTTTCTGGGTCTCGATCACGAGCCTCGGCGTGAACAAATGACTCGAACCGTCTATGTGCGATCGGAAGGTTATTCCATCCTCGCTCACCGCTCTCAGGTCGGCCAGGCTGAAGACCTGGTAACCGCCGCTGTCGGTGAGAACGGCGCCGCTCCAGTTCATGAAGGAGTGAATGCCGCCCGCCTCCTCGATCAGATCGGGACCGGGCCGCAGATAGAGGTGATACGTGTTGGCCAGGACGATTCGGACGTCCATGCGCTCGAGATCCACCGGCGTGGCAGCTTTGACCGCCGCCTGCGTCCCCACGGGCATGAACGCCGGAGTCGGAATCTCTCCATGGTCTGTTGTGAGACGCCCAAGGCGCGCGCCCCGGCCCTTTTTCACAAGTTCGAATCCGAAAGGCATGGAGCTAACTTATCAGGCCCGAAGCCCGAAGTCAGCACAATTTTGTCTTGCCTTCGTCCGGTGCACACGATGACACGCACCGCGGGCGCGGTCGAAGTGCCGCCTTGCGCCGTGGCAATGGAAGATCAGACGATCAGCATCGCGTCGCCGTAGCTGTAGAAACGGTATTCTTCCTTGACCGCTTCCTCGTAACACGCCAGCGCTCTCTCCCGTCCGAGAAAAGCGCATACGAGAAGCAGCAACGACGAGCGGGGAAGATGAAAGTTCGTCACCAGCGCATCGACGACGTCGAAGCGGTACCCCGGATAGATGAAAAGATCCGTCTCCCCCTCGAAGGCCCTCGCGGCGCCCGGGCGGGAAAAGACTCCCATGGCGCTGCACGCCTCGAGAACCCGCGTTGTCGTGGTTCCGACGGCGACGACCTTTCCGCCTTCGCCCTTCGCCCGCCTTATCGCCTCCAAGGCTTCCGCGCCGATGCCGAACCTCTCTCGGTGAAGCACGTTCTTCTCCACTTCCTCCTCGGCAAGAGGAAGGAAGGTTCCCGGGCCGACGTGCAACACGACCGACACGATCTTCACTCCCCTATCGCGGATCGCCTCGAGCAGAGGCGCGTCGAAATGCAACCCGGCCGTGGGCGCGGCGACCGATCCGGGTTCATCGGCGAACACCGTCTGGTACCTCTCCCTGTCTTTTTCTTCGTCCAAGCGGCGGATGTAGGGGGGAAGGGGAACGTGCCCGAACTCGTCCATCAACTCTTCTATGGAAGCGTTTCCCGCGGGCACCAGGTCCACCTCACGGCTCGAAGGCTTTTCCGTGACTTCGAGAACGAAAGAACCGTTCTCCCCCGTGAGTTCTTCACCTATCTTGAGCTTTCCAGCGGGATTCACCAGGGCGCGGAACGTTCGCCCGGCGAGCTTGCGCAAGAACAGGACCTCCACCCTGCCGCCCGTGCGCCTGCGCACGAAGAGCCTGGCGGGAACGACACGCGAGCGGTTGACTACGAGCACGTCCCCGGCCGAGAGATGCTCGGGAAGGCAGGCGAACCTCGAGTGCTCGAGGCCGTCACCCGAGCGCCTCACGACCATCAGCCGGCTCTGTGACCTGTCGGGAAGCGGTCGCTGGGCTATCAAGCGGGGAGGAAGCTCGTAGGAGAAGTCGTCCAGTTTCATGGATCAAAAAAGGTGGGGTTCCCCGTCGGGCCGCGAGCGCGTGAGTCCCAGGTGGGTGAGCGCCGTCTCCGTCGCCACTCTCCCCCGCGAGGTTCGCTTGAGCAGCCCCTCCTGGATGAGGAAGGGCTCGTAGACGTCCTCTATGGTCTCGATCTCCTCGCTTATCGCGACGGCCAGTGAATTTATTCCAACCGGCCCTCCGCCGAACTTCTCCACTATCGTATAGAGGATCCTCCGGTCCATCTCGTCGAGGCCTCTCTCGTCCACCTTGAGGCGGCCGAGCGCATAGTCGGCCGCTTGGCGGTCGATCATCCCCTTGCCCTCGACCTCGGCGAAGTCGCGGGTCCGCTTGAGCAGGCGGTTGGCTATGCGGGGAGTTCCGCGGGAACGGCGGGCGATCTCCTCCGCCCCGTCGTCGGTGATCTCGATCTTGAGGAGTCCGGCCGATCGTTTCACGATCGCCTTGAGCTCTTCCGGCCGGTAGAAATCGATCCGGAAGACCACCCCGAAACGATCGCGCATCGGCGCGGTTATCATGCCCGCCCGCGTCGTCGCCCCGATCAACGTGAACGGTTCTATGTTGAGGGTGTAGTGCCGGGCGTTGGGGCCCTTGTCCACTATGAGCTCGCACTTGAGATCGTCCATCGCCTGGTAGAGGTGTTCCTCGAGAATGCGGGGCAGGCGGTGAATCTCGTCGATGAAAACGACCTGCTGCCTCTCCAGGCGACTCAGCACGCCGAGCAGTTCCGCCGCGTTCTGGAAAGCCGGCCCCGAAGTGACCTTGATGGGCACATCGAGCTCGGATGCGATGATATGCGCAAGGGTCGTCTTGCCCAACCCGGGAGGCCCGTAGAGAAGAACGTGATCGAGCGCCTCGGACCTCTGCTTCGCCGCCTTCACGAATACGGAGAGGTTGGCCTTCAGCTCGTCCTGGCCGATGAATTCCTCGAGTTTCTTCGGCCGGAGAAGGACCTCGCTCTTCACCTCCTCCGGTATCGGGCGGGGGTTCGTCAATCTGCCCTGCTCTTCCTTGTCCGCCATCGTCGCCCCGACCTCCTATGATCCGGTTGCATGTTTGAGTGCTTCTTTGACTGCGGTTTCGACGTCCTTCTCCGCCAGCTCGTCCCACGCGATCTTGCCCGCCGCTTGTTCGGCGGCGAACCTGCTCATTCCGAGGGCGGTGAGGGCCAGGATCACTTCCTCCCGCATGGTCTCGGCCGGCCTGCGTTCATCCTCCGTCGCCTCGAAATCGGTTATCTTGTCCTTCAGCTCCATTATCAGGCGTTCCGCGCTCTTCTTCCCGAGGCCGGGAACGGAAACGAGCGCCGCCACTTCGCCCTTTCGCACTGCGGCGACGATCCTGGACGCGGGCAGGTTCGAGATCATGTTCATGGCGGTTCTCGGACCTATGCCGGAGACGTCGATTAGCCTCAGGAAGAGGTCCCGATCGTCGGCCCGGAGAAAACCGAAAAGGACCAGCTTGTCCTCACGGACGTAGAGATAAGTATGAAAGGTCACCTCGGCGCCGATCGCGCCCAGAGCCTCGAGATCCCGCTCGGAAACCATCAGCTCCAGCCCTATCCCCCCGACTTCCACTATGCAGCGGGGTTTCTTCGAAACCAGCCTGCCCCTGACGCCGGCTATCATCGCGGACTCCATTCCCGGTTCTTGAAAGCGTGACAGAGCGCTATCGCGAGCGCGTCGGACTCGTCCGTGCTCTCGGGCGGATGCTCGAGATCGAGCAGCTTGCCCAGCATGAACTGTACCTGGGACTTGTCCGCCGCGCCGTTTCCAGTGACCGCCTGCTTTATCTCGCGGGCCGAGTATTCATAGACGGGCAATCCCGCCAGGGCCGCGGCCAGTATTGCGGCTCCCCTCGCTTCACCCAGGACGAGTGAACTTTTCGCGTTCTTGCTGTAGAACACGTTCTCTATGGCCAGATGGGTGGGCGAGAATTCACTTATCAACTGTTCGATCTTGAGGAAAATAGCCTTGAGCTTCTCATGCCTGCCCTTGTATCCCCTCAAGACGAGAGCCCCGGAATCGACGTAACGGAAATCCTCGCCCTCTCCGCTTATGATCCCGTATCCAGTACACGCGCTGCCGGGGTCGACCCCCAGAATCCTGAACATGGTCTCTCCCTCGAGCCCGAGACGGACTCAATCCTCCTGCATGATCTCGTCGGGGATGTCGAAGTTGGCGCTGACTTTCTGGACATCGTCCAGTGATTCGAGCGCATCCATGAGCTTGATCGCCTGGCGGGCGGCGTCACCCTCGAGCCTCACGACCGTCTTGGGGAGCTTCTGGATCTCGGCGCTCTGGTAAGGAATGCCCGCGCTCTTCAACGTCTCGATGAGGCCCTCGATGTCCTCCGGCTTGCAAGTGACCTCGAAGCCGTCACCCTCGTCCTTTATGTCTTCCGCCCCTCCCTCGATGGCCACTCCGAATAGCGTGTCTTCATCACACTGCTCCTTGTTGATCCAGATCACGCCCTTGGTGTCGAAGAGCCATGACACGCATCCGTTCTCCCCGAGGTTGCCGTTGTGCTTCGCGAGGACGTGCCGGACTTCGGCCGTGGTGCGGTTCTTGTTGTCCGTCAAGGTCTCGATGAAGACGGCGAACCCGTGCGGGCCGTATCCTTCGTACGAATGCTCTTCGAAACGCGTCCCTTCACCGCCGCCGCTCGCCTTCTTGATCGCCCTCTGGATGTTGTCCATGGGCATGTTGTTGTCCCGCGCCGTTTGGATCGCCATGCGCAGCCTGGCGTTTCCGACCGGGTCGGCGCCCCCCATCCTCACGGCGACGTTTATCTCGCGTATGAGCTTGGAAAAGAGCTTGCCCCTGGCCGCATCGACCTTGCCCTTCTTTCGTTTTATCTGAGCCCACTTGGAATGTCCGGCCATCGTCCGCCTCCAGTTCGCCGATCATCCTCTATTTCTTTTCTTCCTGTTCCTTCTTCGATTCCTCGATTATCTTCTGAGCTATCTCGTGGGGAACTTCCTCGTAATGAGAGAACTCCCGCTTGTGCGTCCCCCGTCCCTGGGTCATCGAACGCAGATGCGTGGAATAACGATAGAGCTCGGCCAGAGGAACCTGACAACGGACGATGTTGAATTTGCCCGTCGGCTCCATCCCCTGGATCTTGCCCCTGCGACTGGAGAGATCGCCCATCACGTCTCCCATGAATTCCTCCGGCACCTTGACTTCCACGTTGTAGATCGGCTCGAGGAGAATCGGTGAAGCGGCGAGGGCCGCTTTCTTGAGCGCCATGGACCCGGCGACCTTGAAAGCCTGCTCCGAGGAATCGACGCTGTGATAGCTGCCGTCGTAGAGGGTGGCTTTCACGTCGACGAGCGGATAACCGGCTATGACCCCCTCGGCCATGGCCCCGAGGATCCCCTTCTCGACGGCGGGAATGAACTTGCCCGGCACGACGCCACCCACGATGGCGTCGACGAACTCGAAATCGCCGCCCCTGGGCAGCGGTTCCAGCCTTATCCACACGTCGCCGTACTGTCCCCGGCCGCCGCTTTGCTTCTTGTACTTGCCCTGCGCCTCGCTCGTCTTCTTTATCGTCTCCTTGTACGGGATCCGCGGCTTCTCCAGCACCACGTCCACGCTGAAGCGCCTCTTCAGTCTTGCGATGATGACATCGAGATGTAATTCGCCCTGCCCGGCGATCAAGGTTTGTCTTATCTCGTTGTCCACCCGGACCGTGAAGGTGGGATCCTCCTCGGCGAGTTTTGTGAGCCCCGTCCCTATCTTCTCCTCGTCACCCTTGGCCTGCCCCGATATGGCGGAGAATATCGAAGGCTTGGGGAAATCGGTCGGACGGAGTTTCACCGGGGTCGACTTGTCGCAGAGCGTATCCCCGATCTTGGTGTTCTTGAGTTTCACCACGGCGCCCATGTCGCCTGCGGGAAGCGAATCCACTTCCTGGCGGTGCTTGCCCTGGATCACGTATATCTGTCCGAGGCGTTCCCCGGTCTGGCGGTTCACGTTGTAGGCGTCGCTCCCGCTCTCCAGCTTGCCGCGGTAGACCCGGACGAAAAGCATGTCGCCCACGTGCGACTCCGACGTGTTCTTGAAGACGAACGCTACGGTGGGCCCGGAAACGTCGCTTTTTATCTCTTCTTCAGGATCCTGCGCTCTTATCACTCTTTGATCGGGAGAGGGAATCATGTCGACTATGCCCTGCATGAGATGATCGATGCCGATGTTTTTCACAGCCGCCGCGCAGAAGACGGGAAAGACGTCGCCCGCGCGGACGCCGGCGGCGAGCCCGCTTATGAACTCCTCGTTCGAGAGGTTCTCGGACTCGAGGTACTTCTCCATGAGTTCCTCGCTGCTCTCGGCGGCCGTTTCCATCAGTTCCTTTCTCCACTTCGCGACTTCGTCGGCGAGCTCACCGGGCACGTCGGTTTCGCTGAACTTGCCCTTGCCGTCAACGCCGTATACGTAGGCCTTCCCGCGCATTATATCCACCACGCCCTTGAACCCCTCCCCTTCGCCGATCGGAAGCTGAACGGGAAGAACCTTCGAACCGAATACCTCCCGGAGTTGATCGAGACAGTTCTTGAACGAGGCATGCTCCTTGTCCATCTTGTTGACGCAGAATAGGACGGGCAGGTTCCTCTCCTTCACGTACTCCCAGACCTTTTCCGTTCCGACCTCGACTCCCCCGTCGGCGCGGACTGCTATCATGGCACCGTCGACCACATCGAGGGCGCTCAGAACCTCGCCGACGAAATCCTCGTAGCCGGGCGTGTCCACGACGTTTATCTTGTTCCCCTTGTAATCGCAGCAGGCCATCGAAGCCTGAATGGTTATCTGGCGGTCTATTTCGTCCGGGCTGTAATCCATCGTCGTATTTCCATCCTCCACACGTCCCATCCTGCTCGTGGCGCCGGTGGCGAAGAGCATGGCCTCGGCTATGGTCGTCTTGCCGGTGTCCTGGTGTGCGACGAATGCGATGTTCCTTATCTTGTCCGGGGAATATGTTTTCAATTTCTTCCTCCTCTTCGAGCCTTAACGCATCCCTTTCATCGTTTTCGAACGGTTTTCCAAAGGAAAGAAAGATCAATATCTGTCGAAATCTCAAGGGGATTTTAGCATCCACCGAACTCGATTGTCAACGCCGGGAGCTTACCATCCGATGAAGGACCAGGCCGGCGCCGAGGCCGGGGAAAAGACGTGAGCTGACGCCCCTCTACATGAGACGGCTGAACTTCGCGCCGATGAGGGAAAACAGCATCAGGACGAACCAGATGGGAGCAACGGCCCATACGGCCTGGGACCGTTTCAGGCGGAACATGTACATCAAACCCATAGCCAGGATCACGTACGCCCATATCGAGAAGACGTTGAGACTCGCCGCCACGACATGCAGGTACTTGCTCTCGGCGGGCATGAGAAAATCGAGACCGAACGACACTCCCGCGTCCTGGATGGATCTTATGTTCTCGACGCCCTGCATTCGCGTCAACAGGGTGGAGAGAAGCGAACCGACACTCACGATGACGTATGAATAGAAATAGAGCGTCAAGTATTTCTTGAAACTCCCTTCGCTCGTGAAAGCGGTGAGGATCGCGTAGCCGAGGGCGGAGACGAGAAGCACTTGAATCAACACAGTGATCGGAGCGGAGAGGAACCCGATGAAGTAGAATTTCCTGATGCTCTCGATCGCCTGCGCGAGTTTTTCCTCGTCCATGCCCGTGGGATTGAGTTTCATCAAGGCCATCTGGATGGGAAAGAAGAAATACACGGTGACGACGCCGAATGCCGACGTCCACAGCCATCCCTCCCACCAGGACGGGCTGCGTTCGATGTCCGCGTAGAGCTTCGAGGGAGAAAAGAAGAGCCAGCCCAGCCTGCTCAGCAGATTGCCTTCCGGCGCTTCCCCGCCGGTTTCGAACGGTTCCAGTTCGTCATCCATCATGATCGTCACCTCGATAAGTAGGTATTCGCGTCGAGTTCCAATATCCGCAGGAAGAACGATACCATCGACTCACGCTTTCGTCATCAAGTTCTTCACGTGCTCCCAGAAGCGAGCGGCTATCGCGCCCCAATCGTATTCACTTGCAATCTCCCTGGCCCTGGCCGCCAGGAGATTCCTGCCGGGCATCCCGCCGTCCGAATCCAGGAACTCCTCGCAGGCCCGAACGAACTCAGCGCGCCCGACGGCCTTCACCACCTCCGGATGAACCTTCACCTCGAAAGAGAAATCGGTCGTGACGACCGGGAGCCCCGCGGCCAGATACTCGTAGAGCTTGTTTGGATTCACCCCGCGCGTGAGCTCGTTTATGCGAAAAGGGATCAAAGCGAGCGAGAACGACGCAAGCACGCGCGGAACCTCTTCGTGCGGCACCGGCGGGCGATGACTCACGTTGGGCAGATCGAGGACGCGTGCCAGTTCCCTGCCCGCCCCCCCGAGAACGGGTCCCACGAGGACTATGTCCCATTCACCGTGAGCGACTGCGAGATCCGCGATCAGGTCGAAATCCAGCCACGGGGCGACGGCCCCGAGATACCCGAGGACGGGGCGGGCGCCGGAGGGGGAGGCCCCGGGCTTCGATTCGAAATTGCCGAGATCGACACCGTTCCCGATGAGCACGGTATCGCTTCGCCCCCGCAACTCGTCGAGCCGCTCCTTGAGAACCCGGGAGGAAGCGACGACGGCGTCGGCGGTCCGCGCCGTCTCCAGGAAATAACGGCCCGTCCATCCCGGCATGCCCGGGAAGGCGTCGTGCGCATCGTTGCAGTCGTAGACGACCACCCTTCTGCGCATCCCCGCGAGAGCCCCGACGGCATAGATGTTCGAAATAACGACCGCCACGTCGTCACCTTCGAACCCGCGCTCCGCCAGAATCCTCCGCAGCTTTCGCGAGGCGATGTGCGTTACGATCCCCCTCGTGGAAGACGGCCACAGCACCACCCTCCAGAAGAAGTTCGGGGGGGACTTCAAGAAGGGCACCGTCACGCGGCCGAGACCGTTCTCTTCCCTGACAGTGTAGTCGTTGGGAGCGCCCCTCACGTAGGGTTCGACGTACAGGAGCTCCACGTCACGCGGCCTGCGGGTTATGATCTGCTGCTTGCGCGTCTTGAGATACGCCCACTTGACCTCGGCCAGCCATACGACTTTCATTGCGCCGCCTTTCGATCCCGACGAAATTACCATTTTATCGCCCCGAGCTGAAGAGTTTTGTCAGGCGGTTATGGAAAGGGGCCGGTGATTGGTTTATAGTACTCGCGGCGGCGGAACGCCGGTCCGCGAACAGACGACGGAACCATGACAAGCGAAACGATCAAGATAGCCTACGTCATAGACGACCTCGGCATAGGCGGGGCGCAGAAACAGCTCTCCATCCTCGTATCCTCCCTCCCCGCCGGATTCCTTCCTGTCGTATGTTGCCTGTCGGAGAAAAGCGAGCCCTTCGGCTCGGCCTTGGAGAAGATGGGATGCAGAGTCTTTCGCCTGCGGAGAATGTCGCATTTCGATCCCGTCCGGTTCGCGCGTCTCGCCGGAATCCTGGCGACCGAGAGGGTCGACTTGGTTCACGGCTTCCTTTACGCGGCGGACATGTACGCCTTCCCGGCGGCGCGCCTCCTTGGAAAACCCGTGATACTGTCTCTCAGGAGCGAGAAGCCGAGAATGGGCCGCATGCGCGACGCCCTCCTCGACTTCATGTTCAGGCATGCGGACGCGGTGACGGTGAATTCCGAGGCCGGTCGGAAGTACGTGCTCGAACATGCGCGGGTCCGCGCGGACAAGATCAGGCTCGTTCCCAACTGCCATCCCATCGGCACGGAGGCACCCCGGGCGGGAGGACCCGTCGCGCCCGTCGTCGGCTACGTGGGCCGCATACCTGATAAGCTCAAGGGGGTGCGCGTTCTCCTGGAAGCCTTCACCGGCGTCTCATCCAGGATCCCACGAGCGAGGCTTCGTATCCTGGGTGACGGTGAGGGCAGGCCGGCTCTGGAGAGGAGGGCCGCCGAGCTCGGACTCGAGGGAAAGGTCGAATTCAAGGGATTCGTCGAAGACGTCCACGCGCAGATGCGTGAACTCGCATGCGTCGTGATACCGTCGGCGGCCGAGGGCGTTCCCAACGTCATGATCGAAGCCCTTGCAGCGGGGATTCCCGTGGTGGCATCCAGGGCCGGTGACTTGCCGCGTTACATAAAGAACGGCGAAACGGGCGTTCTCCTCGACGACCTCTCGCCCAGCACCTTGGCCGTGGCGATAACCGAGGTACTCGAGGACGAAGCGACGGCCGAATCGGTCAAAGTACGAGGACCGGAATTGGTGAAGCAGGAATTCTCCCGGGAGAGAATGCTCCAGAGCATCCTGCCCCTCTACGATTCACTGGCTTGAAACGATCCCGGTTCAGCTCCGCTCGGACTTCTCGATCTTCCGCTTCAACTTCTCCACTTCTTCCTTGAGTTCCCGGATTTCCCTCCTGAGGGAATCCCTGTCCCGGTCGGAAATGTATACCCTCCCCCCGAATGGCCTCCGATACTTCCAGCTGCGTAAACTCCAGCACCCCTCGCTTTCCTCGAGTTTGGCGCTGAGCTTCTTTCCCTTGCCTCGCCTTATCACCTTCAAATCGACGTTCTCGTCCCCTTCCAGGTCGCGGATTTCATCCTTGAGCTGCGCCGCCGAATGGATCTTTTCCCCGTTCAGCTCCACTATCACGTCGCCCGGCTTGATCCCTGCGTCCGCTGCGGGTGAATCGTCTTCCACGTCGAGAACGAGCACGCCTTCCCCTTCACCGACGTCGAAGTAGGCGCCCAGATCCTCGTTCAAGTCGGTTACGCGCACTCCCAACCGCCTAGCCGGGTTGAAAAAAGTCATCAGACCGCTGGTGAAATCCGGCAGGTCCTCGGGGAGATCCAGGGTGAAGCTCCCGCTCTCTGGCTCTTCACCGACCGTGATGTGAAGGGTCTTCTTCTCGTTGTTCCTGACGATCTTCACCTCCACCTCGTCTCCCACGTCGGTGCGCAGGACCAGCTTCTTGAGATCCCTGGGTGAACGCACCTTCCTGCCGTCGAACTCGATTATCACGTCGCCGTCCTCGAGGCCGGCTTCCTCGGCGGGACTGTCGTCCATCACATCGCTGACGAGCACGCCGGACTTGATCTTGAGTCCAAGCCCGTCGCGAACGTCCTTCGTCAACTCCTGCATCACGACTCCAATGTAGCCGTGCCCCATGCGCGGAGAAGCCGCGAGCTGGGACGCGGCCAAGAGTATGCTCAACGCCACGAAAAGAAACAGCAATGGATAGAGCGCAATCCTCGATGGATATGCCAAGACCGTCGTTCTCTCCCTCATGTTCTCTCCCTCCTTTCAAGCCGGGTGGCTTCCGGCCTCCCGGATGAACAGCATCAGGTCGTTCCAAGGACGTTATACAAGAGCCGCCCCGGGATGTTCCCTCGGCGGTGCGGTCCTCGAAGAGTCTACGTGGGAAGGAGCCCGCGGTTGCAAGGAACGACCGGTTTTACGAGGCGGGCGCGCCGAGAAGGCGGGCGATCCGATCACCGAGATCGCGGGGGTTCTCTCCCATGATGAAGATCCTTCCCCAAAGCTCCAGAACGAGGAGCAGGAAGATCTCGAGCGAGAGGTCCTTGCCCTTCGCGTGGGTCTCGAGCATCACGCGAACGGCACGAGAGTCCATGCATGAATCCAGGAACGTCCTCTCGGAGAGGAGAAGCTCACGGAGGACTTTCTTGGATTCATCCCTGAACCAAGCACCGATGGGAACGGCGAAGCCCACCTTCGGGCGGGACATGAGGTCGGGACCGAGGTAGCGGCCGATCACTTTACGGAGCACGTACTTTCTCTCGCCTCGCCTTATCTTGAGGCTCGGATCGAGCCTGCAAGCGAAATCCACGAGATTGTGGTCCAGGAAGGGAACCCTGGCCTCGATCGACGCGCTCATACCCATCTTGTCCTTCTTGAGCAGCAGATCCTCGACGAGCCAGAGGCGAAGGTCGATCCACGACAGCCTGTCCATCGGATCGGGCGAGGGGCACTGTTCTTCCGCCCTCGCTATGGCCGAAACCGGAGATGCATCGCCGGGCCCCTCCGCAAGCAGCCTCCGCCTCGAATCTGCTCCGACTATCGTCTCCCAGTGGAGGTGTCTCAGCACGGGATCCTTGATGCCGACGCCTTTTAGCCCGCGCGCAGGTCTGCGGCCGAGAAACATCGAGGCGAGACGCCCAGCAGGTCCGGCAAGAAAGGAAGGAAAGAAGAACTTCGACGCCCACATCTCGCCCAGGTGCCTGCCGTAGCCGAAGAAGAGCTCGTCTCCCCCCTCACCGCTCAACACCACCTTCACGTCCCTCCTGGCAATTCGCGCAAGCTCCATCATGGGGACCGACGAAGGGTCGGCCATCGGCTCCTCCATATAATAGACGGCGTCGGGCAGCGCGGTGAAGAATCTCGCCTGGTCCATGAGGAGTTCGTGAGGTTCCGTCCCGAATCTCTTCGCCACTTCCGAGGCGGCCCCGAGCTCGTTGTATATCCCCCCCCGGTCGAAGCCCACCGAGTAGGAGTTGAAAGTGCCCTCGACCTGCTCGCGGACCAGGGCCGTTATGAAGCTCGAATCCAGTCCCCCGCTCAGGAACACCCCGAGAGGAACGTCGCTTCGCAGCCGCAGGGATATGGAAGACCTCATCAACTCGAGGATCTCCGCAGCCGCCTCCTCCTCGCCCAGCTCGATACGGGGCTGGAAGACGGGCCGATAGTAACTCCTGGACTTCTCCCCGGCGGGCGAACAAACGATGCATTCACCCGGCATCAGCTTGGTTATGCCTTCGAAGATGCAATCCGGCGCCGGAACGTACCTCAGCGCCAACTGACAATCGAGAAGATCCCTCCTCAGCCCCGGCGAGTAGGTCCCCGAGGCGATCACCGCCTTCACTTCCGAAGCGAAAAGGACCCTCTTGCCTCCCCGCAACAGATAGAGCGGCTTTATACCCATCCTGTCCCTTGCGAGCAGGAGCCTGTCGCTCTTCTCGTCCCGGAGAGCTATGGCGAACATCCCGTTCAGGCGATCGATGAAATCTTCTCCCCACTGTTCGTAACCGTGAACGATGACTTCACCGTCGCCTCTGGTTTTGAATACGTGGCCAAGTTTTTCGAGCTCCACGCGCAGTTCCACGTAATTGTATATCTCGCCGTTGAAGACGAGCCACACGTCCCCAGCCTCGCCGTATATCGGCTGGTTCGAGCCCTCCGGGTCTATGATCGCGAGCCGACTCATGCCCAGGCCGGCCTTGCCCCGCACGTGCACGCTCATGTGATCGGGTCCGCGATGCCTCATCGCCTCGACCATGCGCCGCAAGGCGTCCTCGGCGAGGGCGCCCTCGCGCTCGAATGCATAGAAACCTGCTATTCCGCACACGGCCTGCTCCGTCTTCAGGGAGTCGAAGGTTGATATCCTTCACGATCGATCATCGTGAATCCCGATCACGCCTCAATCCCGCACCTCGAGATCGAACCCAAGGGCGCGGAAATAATCGGCGATCGGCTCGATGTTCATTCTAATATCGAATTTTTCCTCGACACGCTTCCTCGCTTCGGCGGCGAGGTTCTTCATCAATTCTTCATCCTTCATGACGCGCGCCAGAGCGGCGGCCAGTGCGTCCGCATCATTCGGTTCCACCAGCAGCCCGGTGAGGCCGTCTTCTATGAGCTCGGGGATACCCGATATCCTGGAAGCCACCACCGCGGCGCCGCATGCCATCGCTTCCCCGAGAACGTTGGGGAGTCCGTCGACGAATCTTTTCTTCGCGGATATGGAAGGCATGACGAAGACGTCCGCCCTCTGCAACAACCGGATGACTTCCTCATGAGGCATCGCGTCCCGGAATTCGACAGTGTCGCCGAGCGAGAGCTCGCGGTGCAGTCGAAGCAGCCGTGACTTCTCCGGCCCCCTGCCGAAAATCACCGCCTTGAAGGAGTGGCCGCCCCTGTCCAGGATCATAAGGGCACGGAGAAGGACGTCGAGTCCTTTTTGAGGGATGAGCGAGCCTCCGGCGGCGATGAGCACCTCTTCGTTTCCCGGCTCTTCGTACGGATAGCGCGAAAGCTCGAGACCGTGGTACATCAACCTCACCTTCTCCTTGTGCACGCACATTTGCCGCAAGTACGATTGATTGTACTCCGTGCAGGTGAATACGGCATCGGCGGCTTCCAGCTTTTCGGGTAGAAGCAATTCATTGCCCTCGACGAAGATGTCCCAGGCATGAGCCGAGAAGCTGAATCTCACTCCCGTCACCCTGTTCATGAAGAACGCACACGTCGCGGGAACCGTAGCCCAGTGGGCGTGTACGTGGCATGAATCGACGTCCCTGCACCTGTCCATGAGGTAGAGAGTCTTGGGCACTATCGCTGCGAACTTCATCACCCTCCCGGGACGGCGCCCCAGCTTGAATGCTATGTAGAATATGCTGCTCAGGATTCTCCATGGATGCCTGGCGAGAGACTTCAAGACTCCGGAGAGCAGGCGGATGGAGAAGAAATACGGTATGTACTCGACCTGGGCCGCCGGCATTTCTTCGTCTCCCACGCGCTGGGGATCGTTGCGAAGGGACACTATCCCCATGCGCAAGCCTCTCCTTTCGAGTTCCTTTATCTCGCGGGAGACGAAAGTCTGGGTCACCACGGGAAAGAGCGAGATGACGTAGTAGAGCTTCTTCCCCTGCTTATCTTGCGGTTTTCTCGGCATGTTCATCGAGTATATTACCCAGGACCAGACTGCTGGCAAGGGGAATCCAGATCGAATAGCTGAACGCGTCCGAGAAGAAGAAGGCGGCTATCATGGTGGAGGCGAATGAGACCATAATGTAGAAGGCCAGGCTCTTCAACCTTCCGTCTTCGTCGCGGATCGCGGCGGTCATGACGCGCCTGCACTCGATCAGGCAGGTCGAATAGACGGCCATGAGAGCAGCGAAGCCGAAGAGGCCTACCCCGACGAGGATCTCGAGAAAGACGTTGTGGGCGCCGATCCGGACGAAGAGCTCGTTTCCCGACCTGACTATGAAATTCCTGAGCCCCACCCCCGTGAAAGGATGCCGGGCGAAGAGATCGAGTGCAACGCTCATCGCCTTGAATCTCAAGTAGAGCGACCAATCGACTTTCTCACGCGGGGAGAGGCTCCCTATGCTCATGAGCCTGTCCCAGTAATAAGCGGGGACGAGAATCACCACCAGGAGGACGACCGCGACCAGGAACGAACCGAAGAGCAGTTTGTTGTGCCTGCCCTCCCTGGTCAAGACGGCCAGCAACACGAAGACGATGGGAAACACCGCCTCGCGCGAAAACGTCGCGAAGGCCGCGATGATGAGGATCAGAACCCCCGCGAGGGCGAGCAGCTTGAGAGCGGCTCCGGCGGCTCGCTTCACGAAATAGAGTCCCATCGGCATGGCGGAGGCGAGAAAGATGGAGAAGAGGTTGGGATTCTCGAAAGTCCCGGAGAACCGAAGCATGTTCACTCCGCCGATGATCTTGAGGTTCCTTGCGAAACCGAACTTGAGATTGGCCACTCCCAGCAGTACCGACGCCACGGAGCCGAGGAAGATTATGAGCAGGAGAAGTTCCAGGTCCCGGGGATTCCTGAAGAGCTGGACCAGGAGGAAGGAGAGAATCACGACCTTGGCGAAGGTCGTGTAACTCAAGAGTGAGTAATGCATGCTGTAGGAAAACAACATCGACTGCAAGGCCAGCATCGCGAAGATCGCAACCGACCAGTTGAAGAGCGGGTTGCGCAACCGGATCTCGTCCCCGCGCAGGATTCCCAGGAGGCTCGCCAGAAAGGCGATGGAGATCACCGGATAGCCGATATGCATCCTGAAGTAGAAAGAGAGGCTCGCGTAGATGTAGAACACGCCGAAGAGCACTCCCGCCTTGGGGTAGGAAAAGACGAGCAGGGCGAAACAAGCGGCGAGGACCGCGAAAGCGGCGTACTTGACGAGGACGGTGAGAGAAAGAACGTAGAGAACGAAGGCGCCTGCGAAGGGAAGGGAAAACAAGCCGAGCAGGATGAAGAAGTCCTTCCTGGAGACGGTGCTTCCTGGGGGATGGGACATATCACCTTCTCCGCAGCAGCTTCCTCAAGTCATTCATGATGGGAGAGAGAAGATCCATCACCCGCTCGCGCCTGCTCTCTTCGCCGAGCCACACGGTGGAGAAGATCGCGAAGAGCGCGGCCCACCCGATGCCGAGCAACGTTCCGACTACGACTATCTGCTTGCGTTTCGGGCGGCTTCTCAGTTCCGGCGGGGTCGCCGTGTCGAGGATCTGGACGGTCGGCGTGTTCTTCGCTTCTTCGATCCTGGCCTGCTCGTACTCCTTGACGAGCAATTCGTAGACCTTCTCGCCCACCTTCACGTCCCGGAGGAGCCTGGCGTACTCGAGCGAGATCTCCGGCACCTTGTCGAAGGTGGGAAAGTACGATCTCACGACGTCGTTCTCGGCCCGCGCCGAGTCGGCCTTGAACTTGGCCAACTGTGCGACGAGCTCGTCGTAACGCTGTTTCCTGCGCAGGTACTCGTCGGAATTCTTCGAAGCATACCGACCTAGGATCCGGAGTTCCACTTCGAGCGAGATGGTCTGGGCGGTGAGGTCGGCGACGATATCGATGGCGGATCTGGTCTGTTCGTCGAGATCCACCGCTTCATTCTCCTCCTGGAATCTCTTGAGAGCCTCCTCCGCCTTTCTCAGCTCGCGCTCGTGAACCTCCAGCTGGCCTTCTATGAACCTACGGGACCTCGCGGCCTTGGTCACGTTCAACTCGCGATTGAATTCGTCGAGGAGCTCCACCAGCCGATTCGTGACCGCGGCGGCGCGTTCGCGGTCCTTGTCCTCGAAACTGATCTTCAAGAGACCGTTCTCGAGGAGGGAAAAATACATGTGCGAATGCAACGCCTCGAGGGCGTCCTCCATCAATTTCACCTGGTAGACCTTCATGAGATCGAATTCCTTGATCACCTTCTCCCCCACCCTGCGGCTCTTCAGTATGTCTATGTAGATGGTGCTGGGTCTTGCGCCGATGGCGGTGGGACCGAGAATGGGAGCCTGGAAGCTCTGGAGAAGCTGGGCGTACCGGGATATGGAAGATTTCGGCTCGGGGGGGAACACCGACGTCGTGGCTGTATACCACTTGGGAAGGATCAGGCTCACCGCTATCGATATCGCGGCCGCCACCACCCCGGCGGCCAATATGAACCGCCGCCATGAAACGAGCGCTCGTAGGTATGGATACATACTCAATGTTTCGCTATTTTCACGGAAGCTCGGGGCCTTTGCAGCCCTTCACCCTTCTTTTCGAGACCAACGCCGAGGAAAGCCTCCCCGGACGAGGTCCTGGTATGAACGGGTGAAAACCTGGCGCTCTCGGCTTTCTCCCAGATGGATTGTCTCTGCCCCAGGAAAAACCTTATTACGCCCGTCATCGCAGCGAAGTTGACCATGGTGAAGTAGAACGGTATATAGAACACCTTCCTGGTGCGCTTGGCCTTTCTTAGCCGCCATCCGTTGAAGGCGAGGACGTAGAAGAGCGCCTGCAGAACGAAGACGACCGAATAGAAGCGGCTGCTTCCATACATCACGGCGTTGGATGCAAAAGCGGTCACCAGGAACAGGCCGATCATCCACCGCAGGAGCTTGTGGGAGAAGAACTGCCACAACCTCAAGCCCCGGAACCGTCCCGCCAGCATGGAGAATCCCGTAATCCCCCTCAGGACTATCCTGACCTTGCGCTGGAACTCCTCGTGCCAAAAAATCGTGGCCCTCTCCAACGCCTGGGCCTTGGGTTCATAGATGACGGCGTAACCTCTTGACCCGATCTCGATGGGCAGCTGGAAATCGTTCGCCACCTCGGGGTAGATGTCACAGAAGAGCCTGCGCCTGATTGCGAAGATGGATCCGTTCGCCACCAGCACGCTGCCCAGGGAACTCTCCAGCATGCTTATCCTGGATTCGTAACGCCAGTAGACTCCCTCGCCCCGACCGACGCTCGACATGTGCCGGTCGGCGTACCTCAGCTTTCCTACCACGCATCCTATGCGTTCGTCGGCGAAATGCCTTACCAAGTGCCCGAGTGCGTCCCGGGCGAAGAGGGAGTTGGCGTCCGTGAAGACTACTACGTCCTCCCTGATCTCCTTCATCACGTCGTTTATCACGGCGCTCTTGCCTTGTCTGACGGATGAATTGTAGAGCTCGACGCCGAGGTCTTCATAATCGGCCACTATTCCGGCGGTCCTGTCGGTGGAACCGTCGGAAGCCACGAGTATGCGCAAACGTTCCTTGGGGTAATCGAGGTCGAGGCTGTTCTCTATCTTTCGGCGTATTACTTTCTCTTCGTTGAATGCGGAAATGAATAGGCAGACGGACGGACTGTATTCGTCATCCGATGCGAAGTGTTTCCTCTTGATCTTGCTTACGATGAAAAGGAGGGCCGGGTACCCGAAATAGGCATAAAAGATCACACCCACGCTGAACCAGAAAAGTATCTGCCACATATCGCCTCTCTCCTCGATGCTGATTTGACAGACAAAGTATCACGCTGTTGATTTCCAGACAAGAAAAACCTACAAGCAAATCAGATCAAAGACGATATCAGTGGCAGCTTGAGTTGGACCTCCGGTGGAAATATATCTATCGGCCAGTCTAACGGCAACGGATTCATCGATCAACAAGAAAAATCACACGCGGGAAGCTCGTTCACCAGATGTTCTTCACCAAGGCCCGCGCGAGGCCATCGCCTTTGAAGCCGACCCAGAGATAGCCGTCCTCGTCGAGCATCAGGCTGCTCACGTCCGCACCACCGATACCGGCGTCCCGATCCCAAATGACCAGGTTTTCACCGTCGAAAAGTATCAGGGCATATTTCGTACCCACGTACAGGCGACCGCTCCCATCCACGGAGAGGGAGCCGAATTCCCCCACCTGGTGCGGCAGGCGAAGGTCGATTCGGTCCCAGTCGCCGGAGGACCTGTATCTCCACAAGTGCTTGCCGGTCAATAAAATGGGGGTTCCGCCGGAATCGAAGGCGATGTCCCTGGGGGCTTCGCCGCCGAATAGTGAATCGGGAAACAATCTCCACTCGTCACCTCCAAGCATCGAGACCCCGTCATCGGTGAGCGCCCAGAGTCCACCCAGGGAGTCGTATGACAGTTTTCTTGCCCCCCGTCCCCCGAGTTCCCGGGGATCGGAGTGGAGGAGCCATCGCGCACCATCGTATGTATATATCTCGCCATGATAAGTGGCGACCCAGAGCCTGCCTTCGCCATCGAAGACCATGGATGCGACGTAGTTGCTCAAACCGCGGAAAGGAGGAACGACCGCGATGAAGCCGCCTTCGGACCTGCGGTAGATTCCCCACCTCGTGCTCACCCAGAGCTCGCCGGAAGGGGAAAAGGCGACGGCGAGAACGTCCTCGGGAGTATATTCACGCTCGAACGCGCCGTCCCATCGGAGGAGGACACCGCCGGCCAGGACGTGAATGCCGCCTTGCGGGTCCCGGATGATCCGGTCGACGTGATTGGAGGGGAGGCCGGACGGTATCGCGAAACTTTTCAACGTGAGGCCGTCGGTCCAGACGATCTTCCCATCCGCTGAGCCGAAGAACACGTTGCCCAGACTGTCCGCGTACGCGGAGCGCCACTTCTCTCCGGTCACCAGCGGATCGCCGTCGCCGACCGCGGTCCAGGTTCCGTAATTGAACCTGGCGATCCCGCCGAAACGGCCCGCCGCCCAGAGCACCCCGTCCCGATCGACGGCTATGGCGGACGGACCGCCGGACAAGTCGTCGCTGTCCGGCAGCCTGCGGCCCCTGCGCCCGTCGAACCTGTAGACGCCCTTACGGTTCACGAGAAGATAGAATCTTCCGCGGCCGCACGGAACGATGCTCCTCACCTCCCCGCGGGGAAGCCCGGCCCCCGCGACGTAGCTCACCCAGGTACTGTCGAGCAGTGCGCACAAACCGATGGAAGTGCCGAAATAGAGTGAATCTCCGGTGGCGTACAGGCTGTAGATCTTGTCGTCTATCAGCGTATCGGACCTGGAATACACCGTCAGCAAATCGCGTTCGACGATTGCGACTCCCTTTCCCAGGGTGCCGATCACCACTTCCCCTCCCGGCCCCGCGACCAACGCCCTCACGCTCGTGAAACAGCGGCACCGCCGCCCTGTGTACCTGGTGACGGACCCCGGTGCGAAGATGCCCACTCCGCCGTCGGTGCCGGCCATCACTGCGTCTCCCTTTCCGGCCAGCGCCCAAACCGAATTGGAAGGGAGATCGTTCCCGGCCAGGATCCTGGACGTGAATTCCTCGAGCAGCAGATCGTAGAGATATATCCCCCCGTCCGTCCCTATCCACAAGGTATCCGCATGGCGGAACAGGCAGCGAACGTCGCTGGCTCCTATGAAACGTTCCCACTGCCCCCCGGCGAAGCCGGTGACGCTCATGCAGGACAGAAAAGCCGATAATACGAGAACTCGATGCACGGTCGATATCTTGCTTGCTCTCATCCCCGGAACCCTCCGCGACGGAACTTGCCGAAGATCTGCGAGTACGCGTGAAATCATTCAAGCGACAAACGAATCTACACGGAAGTCTCGGCGCGGGGCAAGCGCGAATGTTCGTTCGACAACGCAGGGGGAACGGCGGGGGCAAAACTCAGTATCCCATGCCGGGATATTGAACCGAACCGGAGAGGGAAACGCGGGACAACCTTAACGCCGACCAGCCTGGAATCCTTTCGTTTCCCGCCTTCATGATCGGAAGGAATGCGGCCTCGAGCTCCGGCTTGCCGGCCTTCTCGCCGAGAAACAGGCTCAACACGTCGCGCCGGTCGAGAACGATGTCCACCTTCTCCTTGATGAGATACCCGGCCAGATCGCCGGACTTGAGAGCGGCCAAGGCCTCCGGGTTGACTTTCCCGTCGAGGTTCACGACCCGGCGCCCGGAGAAATACCCAATGGCGCCGCATTGGAACGCGGCCACCTTCTCGAATTCCTCCGTGTTGTTCCTGACCCAATCCGCCACGCCGTAGAAGCAGTAGACAGGCTTGGACTTGAAAGCCTGCTTGTAACTCATCCCGAAGAAGGCGATGAGATAGAGGGCTGCAAGGCCCGCCGAAGAAGCTTTCAGCCATGAGAGGCGAGAGCGCCCGAGACGCGCGACGGCGCCTTCGGCGAAGATGGCCAAGTACAACGCCAGGACGAAATAGACAGGATAATAATAACGGATGAAGAAAAAGAATCCGAAGACGTAGAACGAATAGGCGGCGACGAGAAGAACCGAGAAAACCAGCAGGAAGTTGAGTTCGCTCCTCCCATCCTCTTCGGGGAACTTCTTCGACCGGACGAACGCGAGCAACACGGCCCCGAGCACCAGCAGGAGCACGAGATTGCCCAGCAACCGGGCCACGCCGTCGGCGTTCCAAGCCACGGCCGTCTTGTCGAGGAGCCGGTAGAAAGCCTGCAGGGGTGGAGTCAGTTTCAGGACATCCAGCGAGTGAAGAAACTGGTACTCGTAGAACGAGAATCCTGGTGAAGAGATTCCGCCGGACTTTATGTTGAAGAACGGGGCGTATGCAACTGAAATGAACCTGGTCGCGGCTCCGCTGTCCATCTCGATCTTGCCGAATTCAGCGTATTCATAGGCGAGCCACGGCGTGAGAACCACGACGGCGGCGAGAATCATGAGGAACACCCGGCGCAAGGCCCCCGCCGCAGCGCGCCTCCTGCGCAAAAGACAGAGATAGTCAAGGAGAAGCGCGGCCAGGAACAGTATCTCGTCGACCCTCGCCAGTATCGTCAAGCCCAGCAGCATCCCCATCACGACGAATTGCGAACCCCGGGGCTTCGCCTGCGACCGGATCCTCGTGAGGTAGTAGTACGCGGACAGGGAGAACAGGAAAGTAACCAGGGAAGTCTCCAATCCGTTCGCGCTCTGCTTGATCACGACGGGGGAAAAGGTCCAGAGCAAAGCCGCGACGCCGGCGGCGATGCGGCTCACGTATCTCTTGGCGATGAAATAGAAGAGCACCGTCGCAAGAGCCGCGAACAAGGCGGACAGGGAAAGCGCCGCCTGGATGGGAAGAACGAGATTCGATCCGCTCAGGGCATAGATAGGAACCAGCAGGAAAACATAGAGAGGTTGAAACCCGTTGGTGAGATGAATCCCGTCGAAGGTCGGACCGACCCCCGCCGCGATGTTCCTCGCAATCTTGAACGCATAGAAGCTGTCGTCACACAGATATCCATTGCAAGCGAGCGTACCGAAATCCTGCCATACGACGAGGAGATGGAAAATGAGGGAGACGATGAATAAGCTTGAGGGCACGGCGTAGGGGCGGCCCCAGCCTCGTTTGTCCATGGATGTTTGACCTTAGCAGTTGGTTGTACGGATTTCCTTTCTCTTGTCTTGAACGCCCTGGGATGAGATTTCGCTTATGGTAGCGCAATATCACGTCTTTGTCAAGAACTTGCATGGTCGGCACGGGGGACATTCAACGATAATGAATCACCACTCTTTCGGCCCCGTGGGGCTTCATTCCGATGAAAGGGACGGGATCTTCTCCGGCGGGCACGGGAAAGATCTCGGCTGGAGATTCGGCCAAGAGGCGGTCGGACCAATGGTATTTGAGCACCACCTGCTCGGGGGCACCCTCCATTTCGGACCTCGAGGCGGTCGATTCTCGCCCTTACCTTCACAAATCCATGATCCGACCATCCGGAAGGTGTTGATACACGCCATAGCTTGTACCTGGGGGATGCCCAGGTTATTTCGAGCCCCGGCGTTCTCGAGAGCAGTTCTTCCGTCTTCGCGGTCGCCGAGACGATCCAGTGAACGTCGTACCTCCGGATCTCATCCGCCAAGCCGCTCCCGTCGGCGCCGAGAGGTTTTCCGAAGGCCCTGTCGCTCTGGAAAGCCGCGTAGTGATGCGCGAGGAAAGTGTGAGGATACGGACCTCCTATCTGCTCGACGCCGGTGAGAAGCGGCAGCATCCCCGGAAGATGCCCGTTGCCGTAGAGAGCGGCGGGGCCGTCCTCGATCATCAACCTTCCGCCGGCATCCACTCTCTTAGCGAGGACTTCCACCAGTTCCCTCGCGTACACAGGCATGACGGTCGTGATCTGATGCTTGTGCCTGATCTTGCTCGAGGCGAAGGAAAACCAGAGGGGGGACAGGAGCGCCGTCCAGAAGACTACGACCGCGGCGACGCGCATCGCGCTTCCCCGCCTGGCGAGCGACCCAAGCAGCGCAGCCGCGGGCACCCCCGCCGGCGGGGCGAGGAAGAAGAACATGCTCAATAGGAACCGTCCCGGTTCCATCTGGTCGAGGCCCGGCACTCTCAATCCGTAGGCCGCAGCAAGAAACAGGGCGAGACCTCCGGTCGCACACGGCAGAGCCGCTTCGTGCCTGCCCGAGCGCACCAGCATCACCATGCCGGCGATGGACGCAACGATGAGGGCGACGGCGGGAAGGCACTCGGGCCTCAGGACGATCCTGAGCGCATCCACGACTCCTCCCAGCTGGAAATAGGTTTGCGAAGGCGTCTTGAATCCCATGAACCTGAACATGGGAACCAGCCATATCGAGTTCACGACGATCACGAGGCCGCACCAGGCGAGGAACCTGGCGATGAGCTTGCCATCGATGCGGCCTCTCGCCGCTGCGGCGGTCGCCACGAAAGGAACCGGCAGGATGACCGCGGCGGTCGGATGAATCAGGAACGCGACCGGACCGACGATGAAAAACGGAAGGCTTCCCCTTCGTTCGATGAACCGCTTGAACAGGCCCACCAGGTAGAGACAGAGGTGGCTAGTGAAGATGAAGGCGAACATGCCGGCGAAGCGGAAATCACTCGCGTAAGGTCGCCCGTTGTGCCAGAAAACGAGGGCGAACACGGTAGCGAGAATACTCTCCTCCACGGCGAGGCCGAGCATGCGCGAGGCTCCATACACGGTGAAAGGGATCGACAGATACGCCAATATGATGAACAACTTCAAGGCCCTGGCGGCGTTCACGAACGGCAAGAGCGCGGCGAAGAGCTCCGCACCCTTCGTGTCCAAGTCGAACAGGGACCCCGCCGGATAGCCCGCCATGAAATAGGGATCGTAGAAGTCGAGGCGCAGGTGCTTCCAGAATACCCTTCTCGTCGTCTCCACCTGGTAATAATGGATGGGGTGATCGAGCGTGTACACCGGGCGTCCGTTGACGATGCCGTCGGGGGGAAAGAAGAGAAACGTGGACAGGAGGTGAATCAACGCCAGCAGGAGCAGGATCCTTTTCGCGTTCCTCCGGATGGATCCGGCGGGAATATAAAGAGCGAAGGCCGCAAGCAGCAGGGCGGAGGCGATCCCGAGGCCGCCCGCTATCCCCCCCACTCCGAACCTCGCGGCGGAACCCTCCAGCGAAACCAGCGCGACGAAGGTTCCCGCGATAAGACACAAACTCGCCACTTGAATAATGGACGGGTCGATTATATTCTTTGTTTTTACATCCATTTTCGAAGCGAACGAACCCATGAACAAAGCCACGAAAATACTCGTCTACTCGGCTCTCTGCCTCATCTGGAGTTCGACCTGGATAATGATAAAGATCGGGCTGGCCGGAGCGCCCCCCATCCTGAGCGCAGGGTTGCGTTTCATGATAGCATCTATCTTCCTGCTTGCAATCATCCTCTTCAAGCGTATCACCCTTCCGCGCACGAGAAAATTCATCGTTCTTTCCATATTCCTCGGCTTCTTCCAGATGGGGATACCCTATGCGCTCGTCTATTGGGGCGAGCAGTACATCACTTCAGGCCTCACGTCCATTCTCTTCAGCACGATGCCGCTCGCCGTCGCCCTGCTCGCGCGCCTGATGCTCGGTGATCCCCTAGGCTTCAACAAGGTGGCCGGGATCCTCGTGGGACTGGCTGGAGTGCTCGTGATCTTCTCGGACAATCTGCACATGGGAGGTTCGACGGCGCTCGTGGGGATGGCCGCGGTCGTCCTGAGCGCGGTGCTCGCGAGCCTGTCCACCGTAGTTGTAAAGAAGTATTCCTTTCAATACAATCCCATAGCATCCATCTTCCCCCCCATAACGATCGGCGGCATGTTGCTCACCCTGACCGGCCTCGCCGCGGAACGGAGCCACCCGATGAACATAGACGGGATGACTGTGTTCAGCATCGTTTACCTCGGCCTGATCGGGACCGTCTGCGCTTTCGGGCTCTATTATTGGATAATCAAGCACATCGACGTGACGCTGCTCTCGTACCAGACTTTCATCATCCCGATTCTGGCTTCGCTGATCGGCTGGATTTTCCTCAGGGAAATCATTACACTTCGCATGTTGATCGGAAGCTCGCTCATCTTCGGAGGGATAGCACTCGAGATGAGAAAGAAGAACGGCGAAAGGGCTCCGCGCGATGCCTGACAAGGACGAGATAATTGCCTCCGCGGCGCGACTCATAGCCGGGTGCGGGCACCTCGTGGTTTCCACGGGTGCGGGCATGTCCAGGGAGAGCGGAATCCCCACGTTCCGCGACGCGCCCGACAGCTTGTGGGCCGATTTCGATCCGGAGAAACTCGCCACGAGGGAGGGGTTCCTCGCCGACCCGGAGCTGGTCTGGAAGTGGTACGAGGAGAGGCGCAAGATGATCGGATCCGCCGGGCCCCACGCCGGTCACTACGCAGTCGCCAGGCTCGAGGAACTGGTCGATTCATTCGATCTCGTGACTCAGAACATAGACGATCTCCACAGGAAAGCCGGTTCGAGGAACATCATCGAACTCCACGGAAACATCTTCCGTTACAAGTGCCTCGACGAGGAACACCCGATAAGCGAACCGCCCTCGGACGGTTGCATACCTCCCCTCTGCCACTGCGGCTCCATGATCAGGCCCGACGTCGTGTGGTTCGGAGAGCCGCTCCCGGAGAAGAGCATCCTCCGGGCCTACCGGGCGGTGGAGAGCTGCGACGTCATGCTGGTCGTCGGCACCTCCGGGATGGTATATCCCGCCGCTTCCCTCCCCTCGCTGGCGAAGAGCGCCGGAGCTTCGGTGATAGAGATCAACCCGCAACCGAGCGAGATCACCCCCGCCGCGGATCTCTTCATCCGGGCGAGGGCCGGAGAGGCGCTGCCCGAACTGGTCGAGAAGATCGAGGAGATCAAGGCCGAGAGCGGCGAGGATCGCTGAACGGTTGAACCCGTCGGGCCACGGCTTGCGCGAGCGGGAGGTTTTTTCTTTTGGAGCTCTCCCGCCTCTTTGCTATCATGCTCGGGTTCCAGCGCGCATTGCGTGCGCCGATCCGGCGCTTGTAACCTGCGGATACGAGATGAGATCGAAAAAAAATCTGTTCTCATATATGATGGCGGCGCTGCTCGTGCTCGCCGCGGGGGAAGCCTCGGCTCAGGGAGCCCTTCTCACGCACGTCGAGATAGACGAGTTCACCATCTCGCCCGACGGTGACGGCGTGCAGGACAGCCTCGTCGTCTCCCTCACTCTCGCGGACTCCGCGCTGAGCGTCACCGTCCTCGTGCTCAACACCGACTCGTCGCTCTCCCCGGTCGATTCGCTAATCGCCGGGATTCCGCTGGGCGCCGGGATCCACGCGGTATCCTGGAACGGAAAGGACTTCCTGGGAACCACGGTTCCGCAGGATTCATACTACGTCTTCGTGAACGCCGTGAACGTTTCCTCGAACGATACCGTCTTCAAGACCGTCCACGTCGACTTGACGCCGCCCGGAGTGAGCATCACGCGCATCGAGCCCGGTGTGTTCGCCCCCGACGTGCCTTCGCAGCCGTCGATCCTCTACGTGTATTTCGACGTGTGGAACTCCCCCCGGGAAGACGGCGATCAGGCGAGAGTGTTCATCGACGATCCTTCGGGCAACCAGTTGGCGGAGATCGCCGTCGATTCCTCCTTCACCG
>CAYXEN010000004.1:53355-72704 GCA_964464035.1 uncultured bacterium
CCGACGACGGCGTCTATCAACTGCGAGTAGTCGTCTCCGACAACGGCGGCCACAGCGCATCCGATTGGGCGGGCATAAACGTCGACAAGAAGGAACCCGACATGGGGATAACATTCCCGGCGGAAGGGGCTAATTTCCAGGTGGTTCCTCAGGCCGGAGCGGGTTGGGTGTGGGACCGCAACGGCGTGAACCCGGATTCACTCGTAGTCAGCTACTCGGGAACGGTCTACGAGCCGGTCGACTCTTTCTACCTGCTCTCGGACACGTTGTTTTTCGCTTTCTCCCTGGCTGATTCGATAACGGAGGAGAAACGCTATACTCTTTTCTTCAAAGCCCAGGACATCGTGGGAAGGGAGAAAAAGGTATCCCTGCGGATCACTTACGACATCACGGCCCCGGCGGCTCCCACCCTGGATCAGCCCGTCGACAAGGTCGTGCATGGGCCGGATTACGTTCTCGGCGGTTCGATCCCCGGCGATGCGCAAGAGATCCTCGTCTACAGGAACGGCGTTCTCGCCGATTCCACCTTCCTCGTTCTCGACGGCAAGTTGTCCCTGGAAACAACCCTTCTGCCGGGAAGCAACCTGTTCCAGGCAAGAGCGGTGGATAAAGCGGGAAACGCGAGCGCCCTGTCAAATACCATCGAAGTAGTATTCGACGACGCGTCCGGGTTGTACATGCCTGAGCCTTTCCGCCCGAACGACGCGTTCCAGGTGAACCTGGCAAGAAGCGCCCGATCGGTCGAGATGCGAATCTACGACATGGGAGGCGACCTCGTCGCCGTGCTGGGAGCGGATCCGACGACTCTAAACGTCACGATTCCCTGGAACGGCCTCAACGGCGGCGGCGAGAGCGTGCTTCGCGGTCCGCTGGTCGCCGTAGCCTCCATAACCTACGAGGACGGATCGAAGAGTTCGATACGCAAGATCTTCCTCTTCAACCCGTGAAAGGCGCGCGATGAAGACGCACCTGGTGAAAAGACGAACCATGGGCCCGATCGCGGCGGCCGCCGCTCTAGTGCTTACGATCATCCTCTCGCCAGCGTACCCCGGCCGTGCCCGGGCAGGCTATTCGCGGGGAGGTCCCTTCAACGCCCCGGGTTACGGGGCGAGGGCATGGGGCATGGGAGGAGCCGCAGTGGCCAGGGGTGGAAGCGAAGAGGCGATCTACTGGAATCCCGCCTTTCTCGCTCGGCTCTCGGCGAATACCGTCGGCCTCTCCTACGTGAACCTGGTCCCCGGCGTCAAGGCACGCCAGTCCTACCTCGCCTACGCGCGCATCTTGAAACCGTTCGACCGGGAAGAAGCGGAGAGACCGACGGCGCGCCACGCGGCGGGCGTCATGTACCAGAACCTCTCGCTCGGGCTCGCCGGCGACGGCGGCTATAGTGAAAACGTCTTGAGACTCGCCTACTCGTACACACCGCAGGAATTCATAAGCTTCGGCGTGGGAGCATCCGTCCTCGTCTCCCGGAGCGACGTCGCCTTTTTCGATTCGAAAGGTTCGGCCTTCGACTTCGGGCTCCGCCTCCAGTTGAGCGGGAGAGCGGCTTTCGGCTTCGTCGCCCGCAACGCGGCCTCCCGCGTGATGTACGAGGATGGGCACGACGAGACGCTCACGCGGAGCTATTCCTTCGCATTGGCGTACGAACGTTTCCACGGCGTCGACACCGAGACGGCGCTCACCTTCGCCCATGGAGGATTGTCCCGCGCCGCATGGGGGTTGCAGTACTCGCTCTTGAGCGGGGTCCTTGCCGTAAGAGGAGCCGTATCCTACCTCGCGTCCGGGGAGAGCCGGGTGATCCCCCACCTCGGCCTGGGCGTCGAGTACGGAAAGATGTCCATCGACTACAACGCGAACCTGGACCGGGAAAAAGCTTTCGAGGACACGCACCGCTTCTCTATCAGCGTGAAACTCTGATGACTTCGATTCACTCCCGATACAATAGACGATCGTGAACCTGGAAAAAAACTCTTCAATATTGATTCGAACCGCCCTCCTGGGGATCGCCCTTTTCATCCCTTTCTCGATCGCGGGCTCAAACACGGCCATCGGGATCGGAATCCTGGGATTGATTCTCGGGCTGGTTTCTTCGCCGGAGCAGAAAGAGAGGTTGAAAGAACTGCGCCGCGATCCGATCATCCTCGCCGCCCTGCTGCTCGTCGCGACGGGCCTCGTGTCGGCCCTGACGTCCGAAAACCTGGCCCGGGGAATCAAGGACTGGAAGGCATACTGGCTCTTCGTGATCTACGTTCTGGCCGGATATCACCCGATCGATGAGAAGTTCCGCAAATCCCTGTTCTGGACCCTTTTCGCGTCAGCCACCCTTTCGGCGCTCGTGGCGGTCATCCAGGCGGCGGGCGGCATGGATTTTCTCTTCATACACATAAGAGCGGCGCTGCGCGCAAGGAGCACCCTGTTCATAATGACTTTCGCGGGAATATTCTGCCTGCTCATCCTTTTCAACTTTTCCGTGCTGCTGCGCGAGAAAAGAGCCGGCACGACTTTTCTCATACTCATTGCAGGCATACTCGTCCAGGCGGTCGGATTTCTCTTCGCTCTCTCCCGTGGTTCATGGCTGGCATTCTTCTTCGGCTTGCTCGCCCTCGTCGTCATTCTTCGCAGGAAAAAGGCTCTAGTTCTCGGCGGCGTGTTGGTTATCGTCATCGCATCTTTGACCGCTTTTAATCCCAAGTTGAATGCGAGATTCAAATCGACATGGGAAAACCTGCGTTCGCCGACGGACAGGAGTATAAAGACGAGGTACGTCCTCTGGGACATCTCCCTCGACCTAATCGAGGAACATCCGCTCATGGGAATCGGGATGGGGGATTTCAGCCTGGAAGCCGAACGGAGGCTGGGCGGCAGGTTCGTGAAATCCACGGCCGACGCACACAACATCTACCTGCACGTGCTCGCGACGAGGGGAATCTTCGGTTTCATTCCATTCGTGCTCTTCTGGGTCGTCGTCCTGAGAAGCCTCGCGCGCTGGGAGAGATCGAGCAGGCACGGGGACCAGTTTCACCGCCACATCATTGCGGGGGTTTTCGCAGCCTGCGTGGCGCTCCTGGTGGGCGCCCTGACCGAAAACAACATCGACGACAGCGAGATCTTCATAGCTTTCCTCTTCCTTCTCGGATACGCTCGGTCCACGCAATGGGTGACGCGCGCGAGGGCGGACGTGGGCCGGTCCGGGGAATCGTGACGAATCTCATTGCCAACAAAGCGGAGTCGCAAAGGCGCATAACTATAAAAAAGATATGGACATACGTGACGTTTCTGCTAAACTTCCCTTGCGGTGACGACTGGGTAAAAACAGAAGGGTGAGCGGGATAGATGATAGTGAAGCAGCTTGCGGCGGCGGTTCTTCTCGCCTTCCTCATAAACAATACGGTTCATGCGCAATCCGATGTCTGTCTGGAGTGCCACCTCGACAAGGAGTTCACGACCGAGAGGGGCGGCAAGACGGTATCTCTGTACGTCGACCCCGGCGCTCTCCGGTCGTCGGCGCACCGGGAACTCGAATGCGTAAGCTGTCACTCGGACGTCGACGAAGAAGACCTGCCGCATTCCGAGACGCCCAAACCGGTACTCTGCGGTAATTGTCACGACGACATCCAGCTGGATTTCGATTACGGGGTTCACGGCCAGGCGCTCAACCGCAGGGAAGCCTACGCGCCGACCTGCAAGGAGTGCCACGGCTCCCACGACATCCTCCCTCCCTCCGACCCCCGATCGCCCACTTACAAGATGAACATTCCGTACCTCTGTGGAAAATGCCATCGCGAAGGGGCACCCGTCGCCAAGGTATACGACATTTCGGAACACAACATTCTCGAGAACTACAGCCAGAGCATTCATGGTGAGGGGCTGTTCAAGAAAGGGCTGCTCGTAACGGCCACGTGCACCGATTGCCACGGGAGCCACGCGATCCTTCCCCACACTCATCCCAAGTCCTCCATCGCCCCGAGAAACATCGCCTCCACATGCACGAAGTGCCACATAAGAATAGAAGAAGTTCACGTCAAGGTGATAAGAGGAGAGCTCTGGGAAAAGGAGCCGGGGGCCATACCGGCGTGCACGGACTGCCACCTGCCGCACAAGGTGCGCAAGGAGAGCATGGAGCCCACCTTGTCCGACCGTTCGTGCCTGAAATGTCACAAGAAAGAAGGCTTGCTCAAGACGGCCGGCGGGGACACTCTTTCCCTCCACGTGGACAAGGAGGAGCTCAAGCAATCGGTTCACAGGAACATCCCATGCGTCAAATGCCATTCGGACATCGATCCCCGGGCGGAAAGACCTTGCGAAACCGCCGGCAGAGCGGAATGCGCCAATTGTCATGCAAAAATCGCCGACGAATACTACCAGAGCGGACATGGTGAACAGTTCTTGAAAGGAAACACCGACGTCCCCTACTGTACGACATGTCACGGCGACCACAACGTCAAGCGGCACTCCGACGAGAACTCCCTGACTTTTCGCAGCTCGGTCCCCCAGCTATGCGGAAGGTGCCACCGCAAGGAAGGCAAGGCGTCCACCAAGGGCGATCTCGCGGAATTGACGGCCTACTCCGACTATTCGACGAGCGTGCACGGAAAGGGTCTCGTCAAGAAGGGACTCCTGCCGAGCGCCATCTGCACCGATTGCCACAACTCGCATCTCATATTGAAACACTCCGACTCCAGGTCTTCGGTCTACAGAAAGAACATCCCCGCGACCTGCGCTTCGTGCCACCGGGGAATCTACAAGAAGTTCATCAAGAGTGTCCACTTCTCCATCGACGAGAAAGAAACACAGAAGAAGCCGGTCTGCACGGATTGCCATTCTTCCCACACGATAAGCGAAGTGGACAAGGACAAGTTCATGAAACAGGTGACGCAGCAATGCGGAGGGTGCCACAAAGACCTCTCGGAGACCTACCTTCAGACTATGCATGGAAAAGCCTACCATCTGGGTTATCTCAAGGCGGCCAAGTGCTCAGATTGCCACAACCCGCATGGAACTCTGAGCATAAACGATCCCAACTCATCGGTAGGCCTCAAGAACATCGTGAAGACGTGCAGGAAATGCCACGAGGACGCCACTTACAAGTTCACCGGCTACCTCACCCACGCCACCCACCATGACAAGGTCAAGTATCCGATCCTCTATTATACCTACTGGGCCATGACTCTGCTCCTCATCGGCGTCTTCACCTTCTTCGGCATCCACACCCTTCTCTGGCTCCCCCGCTCCTTCCGGATTCTCTTCGATCGAAGGCGCCGCAAGGCGTCCCTGCGGGGACGTTACTATATCCAGCGCTTCACCCCGGGCCAGAGGGTGACGCATCTCTTCGTGATAATAAGCTTCATGTCGCTCGCTCTCACCGGAATGATGCTCAAGTTCTCCGGCATGGCGTGGGCGAGATTCATAGCCGACCTGCTGGGCGGGGTGGCGGTCGCGCGTACGATCCACAGGACCGCGGCGATCATCACTTTCGGATACTTCGCCTACCACTTGAGTTCCCTCATAAGATTGAAGCGGCAGCGCAAGACGAGTCTTCGCCGGTTCATATTCGGTGAGAACTCACTTATGTTCAACCGCAACGACATGAAGGACTTCTTCAACACCGTGCGCTGGTTCCTGGGCCTGGGACCACGCCCTCAGTACGGCAGATGGACTTACTGGGAGAAGTTCGATTACTTCGCCGTCTTCTGGGGCGTGGCCGTCATCGGGACTTCCGGTCTCATGCTCTGGCTTCCCGAGTTCTTCACCCACATCCTCCCGGGATGGCTCATCAACGTGGCCATGATAATTCACAGCGATGAAGCCCTTCTCGCGGTCGGGTTCATATTCACGGTGCATTTCTTCAACACCCACCTCCGGCCCGAGGCGTTCCCCATGGACACGGTCATCTTCACCGGCTCGGTGCCCGTGGAGGAGTACAAGCACGATCGCCCCAGGGATTATTACGAACTACGAAGAAGCGGCATGCTTCGCAAGCGGATGCACAAGGATCCGGTATCGGGAAAACTCGAACGTCTCGCGAGGGTTTTCGGTTTCATCTTCCTGTCCGTGGGAATGATCTTGATCGGCCTCATCATATTCTCGGTGATTTTCGGCTATCGCTAGCGCCCGTTGTGCTGCAAGGCGGAGTATCCGCCGGTTCCGCGAAGCTCCCCGGCCTCCGGACCCGGTTCATTCTATGTATCCCAGCGTTTTCAACTGCTCCATCAATTGCTCGTCCGGGGTCTCACCTTCTTCGCGCGATACCGACCTCTCCCGCAGCAGCTCGAGCTCGTTCTCCAGCAGCTTCGCCATGCGCCTGCCTGCATCACCGGCCGTTGCGAAGATGTCGTGTTTGGCGCCGGGATCGGCCTTCAAATCGAAGAGCATCACCCTCTTCCTGTCACCCGCGATGCGGAACACGACAAGCATGGAGTCCATCACCGCCGAAGCAAGGAAAGAATGCCCGTCGTCGAACTGGCTGAAGGCGGTGAGACTGCGATCCGCCCCGCCCGGGGCAAGCTTGGAGGCGCGGCCCGGGATGAGCGGGAGCAACGATTCCCCCTCCCATGAATCGGGCGCCTCCAAGCCGCAAAGCTCGACAATGGTCGGAGCGACATCCACGGCATCTACCACTTCTTCGATCTTGACCGCCTTCCTTTCCTTCGGCGGAGGAACCAGGATAGCGGGAACGTGCAGGACCTCGGGAAAGAGCGTCTTGCCGTGCCCCCAGTTGCCGTGGTCGTAGAATTCCTCTCCGTGGTCCGCCGTGATGAAAAGATACGTATTGTCGAGCAGTCCCTTCCGCTCGAGATATGAATAAAGTTTCTTTACAACCTCGTCGACCGCCCTTATCTCGGATCTGTACGCCTTCAGCACGTCCTCCCTCTTCGAGGGAATGTACAGGTTCAACTGGAAGGCCCGGTAGGGGTGGAGATAGTAGGGCGAATGAGGCTCTATGTAGTGAACGTAGAGGAAAAAAGGCCTCTTGTCGGGTCGCTCGAGCTCGCGGAAGACCGTCTTGTTCAAGCGCGGCCCGTCGAAATAAGTCGTCGAATGTTCCGGTGAGAAGAACAAGACCTTGAAAACACGGAAGAAACCCAGCATCGACCGTATGAAGCGGAAACCGTTCATGTATTCGAGGTGAGGGAACCTGAACTTGTACGGCTCGGCGGCGTCGAACCTGTGGAAATTTCTCTCGAAACCGAAAGCATGATCCATCGTGAGCGCGTTGGACGTCACCATGACGGTCCGGTACCCGTGATCCTGGAGGATGCGCGGAAGAGATGCGACGTCCTCGGGGACCTTCGTCACCATCTTTCCCCCGCCGGCCGTCGTCCCCCCGGCCATGTTGTAGCAACCGTGTTGAACCGGATACAGGGAAGTGAAAAAAGACGTGACCGACGGACTCGTGGCCGGGGCCGCCACGTAGTAACGATCGAAATAACAGCTCTTCCGCGACAGCTCCCAGAGAAACGGCGCCGTTTCCGGCGAGAAGCTGTCGGAGCGCAGGCACTCTATCGCCACTACGACGATATTGGGCGAACCGGGAGGTGCAGGCACGGGATTCTCCGGCATGCGCTCCTTCGCCACTCTTCGCTGATCCTTCTCCGAGAACACTCCCAGCACGTTGATCTCGGGCCCCGCCAAGAGCGCGACCGCCAAGAATACCAGCATCGACAAGGCGGTGAGTCTCGGCCGGGGCAACCTGGAGATCTTGCCGGCGGCTCCCGAGCCGAGCCGGTCGAAGAGCAGGAGCATGAAACCTTCCCCCAGCACGAGTGCGACCACGCCGATCGCCAACGGCAACAGGAAGAGGAACGATTTCAAGCTCAGGTAGGTGCCCAGTATGTGACGCTGCAACCACTTGACCGTCATCAAGAAGAGTGGGCCCGAAACGACCGCTCCCAAGGCCAGCGCCCTGCCGCCCGGTCGGCGTCGAAACAACCCACTCACAACCTTGAGCACTAAGAGGAAGACGAGGTAACAGAAGCCTATGAAGAGATAGAAAACCAGGGCGCTCGCCGCGAGCACAGCAAGTCCCTCCCAGTGGGAAGGCAGGAGCATCTCGGGGACCCGGAACAGGAGGATGGCGAAATCCGCCAACGCGAAACCGAGCACGCAGGCGACTATGGTCGCCGTCGCCGGCCTCCAGAACGAATCGCCGGTGGATGGTTTCATGTTTCCCCCCTGAGCCGATCGTTCTCCGCTCGACTTCCCCGCAAGCGCCTCCAAACCGATCCGATTCCCACCGCGGCGAACAACGCGATGACCGGTTCGACCGGCAGCCTCGCGCGCAACGAACCGAAGAAGACGAGCGCAATGAGATTATGTACGACTACCACTCCGTAGAGAAGAAGCAAGTCTCTCCTGCGCTTCCAACTCGTGACGAGGCCGACCAGGAAAGCCGGAATCACGATTATTGCATAAATGAATCCAAGATCAAAGCCGGCCGCGAGCTTTCCCCAGAAACCGTCCTTGTTCCACCACCAACCGCTCTTGATCCCGCTCATCCCGGCATCGCTCCTGAGCCGCCAGAATCTCAGAAACTTCCTTGCGACGAGCTCCGGCACCCGCCCCTTGTTGGCGAGCAGGAATTCCACGCCGAGTTTCCTCGCTTCCGTATCCCTCGTCGCTTCATCCAGGCCGCTGATCTCCCGCCACTCGGGAAGCATGTAGAAAGGAGCCACGCCGCCATGGTACTGGGGATACTCGAGCACGGCCTCGTTGTTCCCTTGGTAGAAAGTGATCCCGCCATGGGTGGTGAACGGAATCCATCGATCGAACACGCGATGGTTCCTGGCCAGCCAGGGGGACAGAGTGAAAAGGACCGCTCCCGCGAAGAGAAGCAGGCAAGCGGCCTTGCGCCAGGCTGTTTGCCCTCTTTGCATGACGATCCACGCGACGACGAAGCCGGCGAAGAGAAAACCTCCCGGCCGGGTCAAGCTGAGGACGCCGATCAGTATGCCGGAAACGACTGCGCGCATGCCCGGACGATTCGGGGAGCCTTCCGCCCTCGCCAGGAAGATCAACAAAACAAGGAGAATACAAATATAGAGGTTCTCGGTGAGAAGGTATGAACTCGCGAAGACGAGAAAAGGATTCAGGGCGGCGAGAAGGGACGCCGCCTCCGCCGTCCTCCGATCGAAGAGCGACGCCGCAAGCACGTAGACCATCCAGACGATGAGGGTGCCGAGCAGAACTTGCACTATCCTTCCCACGGCCGGATCTCCGGCCGCTGCTAGATACCAGACCGAGAGGAAGAATGGATAGGAAGGGGGGCGCCTCGCCGTCACCTGCCCGTTGGCGAGGACATATCCCTCACCCGCGGCTATGTTGAGGGCGAGTGCGTGGTAATCGGCCTCGTCGCCCCGAGGGGGCGTTTGCAGCCCCACGACCAGCAGGCAGAAAAAAAGCCTCGAGAAAAAGGCGATAAGAACGATGGCAAGTATTATGCTTTTCCTCGGCAACGGTTTCTCCAGGCTCGACATGATCGCGGAGGCGTATTTCGCGCTCACGACATTGTAACAACTTCGCCGCTAAAGCAAAAATCAATTTTCTTTGCTTTACAAGCGGCTTTATATTAAGCATTAATGATTGCCCGATACCCGCGGGGCGACACATTCTTCGCTCCCGGCTGCGGGTGCAATAAACGTGCAAGGGATGGAAACCGATTTCTTTCGTGAAATGAAAACTCAGAGCAGATTGATGGACATCCTGACCCGCCGCGTCTTCATTCTCGACGGCGCGATGGGAACCAACATCCAGGCCCTCGGCCTCGGTTCAGGGGAGTACAAAGGCAAACTGGGGTGCAACGAGTACCTCAATCTGGTCAAGCCCGAAATAGTTCGAAACATCCACAAGAGTTTCATCGAGGTTGGATGCATGGGCGTCGAGACGAACACGATGGGCGCCTCGAGGCTCAA
Organism: uncultured bacterium; assembly: GCA_964464035.1. Classification (GTDB taxonomy): domain Bacteria; phylum Krumholzibacteriota; class Krumholzibacteriia; order WVZY01; family WVZY01; genus CAYXEN01. Next base: position 63,267 of record CAYXEN010000004.1, read on the forward strand.
GCTGCGCGAGTACTCCCTCGAAGACGAACTCGAAGACATAAACGTCCAAGCGGCCAAGCTGGCCCGCGAGGCGGCGGAGTCCCTCGAGCGCGACATAATCGTATTCGGTGCAATGGGCCCCACCGGCATGCTGCCCTCTTCCAACGACCCCGACTTGGGCGCCGTCACCTTCAGCGAGCTCGTCGTCGTCTTCGAAGAACAGGCCTCCGCCCTTCTCAAGGGTGGAGTCGACGCACTGCTCATAGAGACCTCGCAGGACATTCTCGAAGTCAAAGCCTCGGTGAGGGGATGCAAGCTGGCGATAGGAGCATCGGGCAGAAACGTTCCGGTGATAGCCCAGATGAGCCTCGATTCCACGGGCAGGATGCTCATGGGAACGGACATCGGATCCGCCCTCGTCACCCTCGAAGGAATGGGCGTCGACGTGATAGGCATAAACTGCAGCACCGGTCCGGACGAGATGCGGGACAGCGTTCGCTTTCTCTGCGAGCATTCACCCATGCCCGTCTCGAGCCTGCCCAACATGGGGATACCCCGGAACGCGGACGGAGTGCCCGTCTATCCTCTCGAACCGGAGGAATTCGCGCTCGCCATGGAGGAATTCGCGGGCAGGCTGGGAGTCGGCATAGTCGGAGGGTGTTGCGGCTCGACGCCGGAACACCTGAGGGCTCTCGTCGCAAGGATCGAGCATCTGCCCATCAAGAAACGACGGATCAAGAGACTCAGGGCCGTTTCCAGCGCCATGACATACCTCCCCCTCGAACAGGAACCTCCCCCTCTCCTCGTCGGCGAGAGGGTGAACGCCCAGGGAAGCAGGAAGATGAAACAACTCCTCCTCGCCGACGACCTGGACGGCATCGCGGAGATAGCACGGAGCCAAGCGGAGAAAGGAGCCCACGCCATCGACGTCTGCGTGGCGCTCAACGAACTCGAGGGCGAAAGTGAGCGTTTCCTCCGGCTGGCCAAGGAGCTCGCTCTCAAGGTGAGTGCTCCCATAATGGTCGACTCGACCGACGGCAAAGTGATCAGAAAAGCGATCGAGAATTATCCCGGCAGGGTGATCGTCAACTCGATCAACCTGGAGAACGGAGAAGAGAGAATAGACGAGATCGGAGAGACAATAAGGGATTACGGGGCGTACGTGATAGCCCTCACCATAGACGAGAAAGGGATGGCGAGGACACGGGGCGAGAAGGCGGCCGTCGCCGAACGGATGGCGGACATCCTCTCGCGCAAGTACGACATAGGCCCCGAGAGGATAATCTTCGATCCCCTCACTTTCACTCTGGCGACGGGCGAGGAGCAATACAGGGATTCCGCCGTCGAGACCCTCGAAGCCATCGCCGACATAAAGAAAGCCGTCCCCGGTTCACTCACGATCCTGGGCGTGAGCAACGTCTCCTTCGGGCTTTCCAAGCCGGCCCGAGCGGTGTTGAACAGCGTGTTTCTATACCACGCCATTTCCCATGGCCTGGACCTCGCGATAGTGAACCCCGCGGACATAACTCCCTACCCGGAGCTCTCCGAGGAGGCCAGGAGCCTTGCGGAGGATCTCATACTGAACCGCAGAGACGAAGCGCTCGCATCGTATATCGCATACTTCGAAGGCAGGAAGAAAGAGAAGAAGAAAGAGCCGAGCCGGACCTTCGCCGGCCCGGAGGAAGAGATCCATTACAAGATCCTGAACCGCCGCGCCGAGAACATCGAAGCGCTGATCGACCGGGTGCTCGAGCGAAAGGATCCGGTCGAGGTCCTCAACACGGTGCTCCTGCCAGCAATGAAGGAGGTGGGAGACAAGTTCGGGAGCGGCGAGCTAATCCTTCCGTTCGTTCTCCAGTCGGCCGAGGTCATGAAAGCCGCCGTCAGTCACCTGGAACGTTTCATGGAGAAGAAAAAAGGATACTCCAAGGGAAAGGTGGTCCTCGCCACCGTCTACGGCGACGTGCACGACATCGGCAAGAACCTGGTGCGGACGATACTGTCGAACAACGGATACGAGGTCGTGGATCTCGGCAAGCAGGTTCCCGCCGGCGAGATCGTCGACGCGGCCGGGCGCCTCGGCGCCGACGCGATCGGCTTGAGCGCCCTGCTCGTGTCGACTTCCAGGCAGATGCCCGTCGTCGTCCAGGAGATGCACAGGGCCGGGATCGACATCCCGGTGATCGTGGGCGGCGCCGCCGTGACCAGGCAATTCGCGCGAAGAAGCGCAGTACTGGAGGACGGAACCCAGTACCCGGGCGGGTTGTTCTACGCCAAGGACGCTTTCGAGGGGCTGGGCGTGCTCGACAAGTTGACGGACCCGGCGAAGCGGGAAAAATTGCTCGACGATTATACAAGCGAGGTGCGTGCGGCGGCCGAACGCACGGCTCCGACGCGCAGAACCGGCGGGGCGTCCGCCCGGACCACGACCGATATCGAAAGCGTCGATCCCCCGGAGCCGCCTTTCTGGGGAGTCCGGCTCCTGGAAGACATAGACCTCGACGAGGTCTACGCCTGCATGGATCTCAAGTCGTTGTACCGCCTCTCCTGGGGCGTAAGACACATGGGCAAGCCGGACTACGAAAAGATCATAAAGGAGAGATTCGAACCGCTGCGCCTCGAGCTTCAGGAAGAGGCCAAGCGCAAACGCTTACTGCTTCCCGGCGTGGTATACGGATACTTTCCCTGCCGGGCCGAAGGAGACAAGCTCATCATCTACGATCCCGACGACGGGCAAAGAGAGATCGAAACCATGAACTTCCCCCGCCAGGATTCGAAGAAGAGACTCTCGATCACGGATTATTTCCGCTCGGACCGGCTCGACGTGCTTGCCCTGCAGCTTGTGACGATCGGGGCCAGGGTCGGCGAGGTGTGCGAGGAATGGAATTCGGCGGGAGAGTATTCACGCAGCTATTTCCTGCACGGCTTGAGCGTCGAGGCCGCCGAGGGCCTTGCGGAATACACCCACCGCCTTATCAAGAAAGAACTGGGAATCCCCCCGGACCGGGGAAAGAGGTACAGCCACGGCTACCCTGCATGCCCCGACCTGGCGGACAACGCGAAGATCCTGAGACTCCTCGACGGAGAAAAGCATCTCGGCGTCGTGCTCACTCCGGCCTTTCAATTCGTGCCGGAACAGACGACGGCTGCCCTTGTCGTGCACCATCCTCAGGCCGAGTACTTCAGCGTTTGACCGGTCGCGGAAATACCTTGACCGCCGATCCGATTTGATTCTTTATTTCATGAGCCCGCCGGTCGGAGCGGGCCATAAGGATGATCATTCACAGAGGAGGGAGTCATGCGAAAGAATCCTGAAGCATATTCGACGCTGGTCACAGCCGTTCTCCTTACCCTGCTTGCGGCCGTGAATCTCCCGCATCTGGCCGGATGCAGCTCGATGAGCAAGACGAAGAAAGGAGCAGGTATCGGGGCCGCCGCGGGAGCCGCCGTCGGCGCGGTCATAGGAAGCAAATCGAACAACACCGGCAAGGGCGCCGTCATCGGCGGAGCCGCCGGCGCCATTGTAGGCGGACTCATCGGCAACTACATGGACAAGCAGGCCGCGGAGCTGGCCACGATCGAAGGAGCAAAAACCGAACGCGTGGGAGACGAGATAAGAGTCACCTTCGAGAACGCGATTCTCTTCGACTTCGATTCCTCCGTCCTCAAGGTTTCCTCACAGGCTCAGTTGCGCAAGATGAGCGAGATCTTTGCAAAGTACCCCGACACCGACATAATAATCTCCGGGCACACCGACAGCCGGGGCTCCGAGGACTACAATCTCAAGCTCTCCGAGCGGCGCGCGCAGGCCGTGCGGGATTTCCTGGTCGACCAGGGCATAGACGCCGGCAGGCTCACGGTACACGGCTACGGAGAACTGAGACCGGTCGCGTCCAATGACACGGAAGAGGGACGGAGCTTGAACCGCCGGGTCGAGATCCAGATAAGGGCCAACCAGGCGCTCAGGGAGAGAGCCGCCAGAGCGGAAAAAGGCTAGGACCGTCCGGCGATCTTCCATCAAGAGGAGCGATGCCTCTTCCGACGCGATTCTGCGGAGCAAACCGAGCGGAGGAAGAGGCATCGCTGCGAAACGCACGCCACTTGGGAGGAATCGCCGCCCCGCCTACTTTATTTTCTCCGACACCGACTTGGCCTGCATGAAGAGAAGCAGGTAATCCCTGCCCCCCGCCTTGCTGTCGGTACCGGACATGTTGAACCCGCCGAAGGGATGCACACCGACCAGCGCGCCCGTGCACTTGCGGTTGAAATAGAGATTGCCAACGTGGAAATCGATCCTCGCCCGCTCGATATGCTCCCTGTTCTTCGAATACAAAGAACCGGTGAGGCCGTACTCCGTGTTGTTCGCTATCTCCATCGCCTCATCGAAGGAGGAAGCCCTGATGCATGCGAGCACCGGCCCGAATATCTCTTCCTGGGCGATGCGGGCCTTCGGAGCTACTCCCGAGAAAACCGTGGGCTGGATGAAGAACCCATCGCCCGCAGCGCGCATGCCTCCCGTGAGCAACTCGCCCTCGGTCTTTCCGATCTCTATGTAATCGAGGATCTTGTTGCAGGCACCTTCGTTTATCACCGGTCCCATGTAATTGTCCTTCGACTCGTAGGGCGCTCCGATCTTTATGGCCTCCACCTTGGGAATGAACGTCTCGATGAACTTGTCGTAGACATCGTCCAAGAGAATGACGCGCGAGCAGGCCGAGCATTTCTGCCCCTGGAAACCGAAGGCGGAAGCCAGGACACCGTCCACCGCCGCTTCGAGATCGACCTCGCTGTCCACGATGATCGTATCCTTGCCCCCCATCTCGAGAATCGCCCGTTTTATCCAGATCTGCCCGGGCCTCGGTTTCGCCGCCTCCTCGTTTATCCTGAGCCCGACTTCCTTCGAGCCCGTAAAGGCGATGAAACGAACCTTGGGATGCTGCACGATGAAATCACCCACTTCACTACCGCTGCCAGGCAGGTAGTTGACGACTCCCGCCGGAAGCCCCACCTCTTCTAGAAGCTCGACGAACCACGCGGCTATAACCGGAGCATCGCTGGAGGGTTTGAGAATCACCGTGTTCCCGGTGACCAGGGCGGCGCTCGTCATCCCGATCATTATGGCCGCGGGAAAGTTCCACGGGGGAATCACGGCGGCAACGCCGAGCGGGATGTAGAACAGTTCGCTCTTCTCGGTCGGGATCTGCGTGACCGGCTGGCTGCCTCCAAGCCTCAGCATCTCGCGCCCGTAGAATTCGAGAAAATCGATCGCTTCCGCCACGCCGGCGTCGGCCTCCACCCAGTTCTTGCCGACTTCGTAGGTCATGAGCGCGGCGAACTCGAGCTTGCGCTCGCGGAGTTTCTCGGCGGCCTTGAAGAGATACCCGGCGCGCTCCTCGGGGCTCACCCGCTTCCACGAATCGAAGGTCGCGAGGGCCGTCTCAAGGGCCTTCTCCGCTTCCTTCTTGCCGGCCTTGGCCACCGATCCGACGACAGAGCCCGGGTTGGAGGGATCGATGGACTTGATCCTGGCGTTGGTGGATACTTTCTCGCCTCCTATCACGAGATCGTATTCCTTGCCCAGCGACGATTGAACCTTCGCCAGGGCCTTTTTCATCTCCTCGACGTTGCGCGGATCCGAGAAATCAACCAGCGGTTCGTTCTTGAATTCGGAAACCATTGTCCACTCCTTTGTCTGCTTGCCCACTCACCCGCTGCGACGCTCGAGCCGTTGCAGCATAAGTATTTGTAATTGAATGATCTGTGGCGGAAACGCAAGCCGCCTCATCGGCAATACTATATGAAAAACCCGAAGCCGAGTAAATCAAATTCTGCCTGGAGCCGCCCAAGGTCCGAACGTTCAGACCCCTTCGAGTGTTCTATATAGTATGGGGTTGAATCATACTCGACTAGGCAAAGGGGGATCGATCATGACGAGAGTTTTGCATGGAATCATAGCAGGCGGTTGCCTGGCGGCGGTTTTGGCGATCTCGACCGGCGAATCGGCATACGCTCAGCCTCCCGCGGTTCCCAAGCTCGCCCAGAGGCCTCTCAGCACCGCTTCCTACGTGCAACTTGCCAAGGAGTGGAAACAATACATAGCAAAGCACGGCGAGTCGGTCGACGCGCTGGTACGTCCGCAAGAAATCGAAACTGGTTTTTCTGCAAGCCGAGGATCTCGATGTCTTTGCGGCCCATCCCGACGGCGCGGTCAATCCATCCAGCGAATTGCTCGCCTCTATGCTCATGCGCCGCGCAGCCCGCCTGCCCGGAGACCTGCTTGACGTACTTTCGCTCAGGATAGGAGCCGGAATGCCGTACGGAGAAATAGGCGAGGCCCTGGGAATACCCGAGGGTACGGCAAGGAGCCGGATGCATGCTGCTCTGAAAGTCTTGAGATCGGAACTTGGAATAGAATCATCCAAATCCGGAAAGGAAAGGAGAAAGAATGAGCGAGGAACTTGAAGATCTACTTAAACGCTTCACGATCAAACCGGGCTCCCGAGTCAAGAAAGCGGTGTTGTCCCGTTTCGCCGAGACGTTCGAGCACGGAGGAGAGCCGGAGAAGAAGCCCGGATTCTGGATGAAGCCGATTCCCGTGTACGTCTTCCTGGCGCTTCTGATCGCCGCCGCCGGGATCTCCTTCATTGCGGGAAGGAGCGTCTCCCGGCCCGAGGTCGATTCGCAGTTCCTGAGCGGATCACCAGAGGATCCCGGCGAGAGCGCCGGTGATGAAGTCACCTGGGTCGTGACACCCGCCGACTTCATTTGAACGAAACGTTGCGCGTTGCATCCTTCGAGCCTTTGTGCTAGCTTTCATTGGCTCGGAGGAAGAGATGAAACACAGGACTGAGGAGACGATACGCTATTTCGAAACCGACCGAATGAAGGTGGCTCACCACACGAGTTACCTGGTATGGTTCGAGGCGGGCAGAACCAGCCTGATGGACGAGGCCGGATACCCGTACAGGCAAATGGAGGAGGAAGGCGTCTTCCTCCCGGTCGTCGAGTACAGCTGCCGGATAATGGACTCTGCCGACTACAGCGACCGGGTGGAGATAGAAACGTGGATAGAGATACTCAAGAACCGGCTCGTCGTCTTCGCCTACCGCGCTTTGAAGGACGGGAAGTGTATCGCCGTCGGCCGCACCAAGCACCTGGCCGTCGATTCATCGAACCGGGCGCGAAGGATTCCATCGAAGATCGTCGACTCGCTCAAACCTTACACCGAGATTTGATAAAGCGGTTCCCCGCGATCTTCAATAGCGAAGATCGAATCCCTCGAGATCTTTCGCTTCACTTTCCCAACGCTCCTCCACCCTAGTGACCCGTGCCCCGGGCGGTCCCTCGTGGACGAACTCCAAGGCGGCAAGACACGCCTCCTCGTCGCCCTGGAACAGCGCTTCGACTCTTCCATCGGGGAGATTCCTCACCCAGCCGGACAGTCCCAGTTCGATCGCTTTCCTCCTCGTCGTATCCCTGAAAAAGACTCCCTGGACCCTGCCTTCCACCCACACGTGGAGCGTTTTCATATCTCTACCTCCTATGCGCCCGTCATCGTACGTCTACAGATCGAATATCACGCGGCCGGTGTAGCCTTCCGGGGATCTTTCCACGCGAAGCCCGTGATAGGTGGCCGCCTTGACCTCGAAGCGCAGATCGTGCTTCGCCGGATCCAGCTTCGAACCCATAAGGACGGCGTCCACATAACACTCGCTCGCGTTTGAGATCCTCGCGTCCCCATATATCTCGTTGTGCGAGGCGCTGAGCGTTATTATCTCCGAGAGCCAATCCACCAGGACTTCGTCCAGCGAATCGGCTTCGATCCGAACTTCCCGTCTCACGTCCCCTCTCACGTCGGCCCGACGGTGCATCAAGCTGAAAAGGCCCAGCGCGGCATTGTGGAAGAATTCCTCCAAACACCGGCCCGTTATCTCTATTCCGACGTCTCCCGAGTGATCGAATTCCTTGAATCCATAGTTCATGGCCAAACTCATGTTTCAACTTCGCCGAAAAAGCATTAGAATCGAGTCTCGCTTCCGGACTCGATTGGAGTCCATCGACTCCTCTTGTTCAAAACGACATGTGTGGTTTCGCTGGCATATGGGATTTCGAAGGCAAGATCGACGCCGAGCTTATCCGGGATATGAGCGCGGCTCTCACCCACCGCGGCCCGGATGACGCAGGGTATCACATCGATCCCGAAAACGGCGTCGCGCTCGGCCATCGGCGCCTCTCCATCCTGGACTTGTCCCGCAAGGGACGCCAGCCCATGACTCACGGCTCCTTTCGTATCGTCTACAACGGTGAAGTATACAATTTCAAGGAAATCCGTTCCAGTCTCGAAACCCGGGGATACGAATTCCAGAGCGACACCGACACCGAGGTGGTCCTAAAGAGCCTGGTCGATCGGGGGATCGATGCGGTGAAGGACTTCAGGGGCATGTTCGCGATCGCCCTCTGGGACGAGGCCGCCCGCGAGATCACGCTTATCCGGGATCGTGCCGGAGTCAAGCCGCTCTACTATCACTTCGACGGGAGCCGCTTCATCTTCGCCTCGGAGCTCAGGGCGATCGTGATGCATCCCGAAGTGAAGAAGGAAATAGACACTGACGCCCTGTCGCTCTACCTCAAGCTCGGGTACGTTCCCTCGCCGCTTTCGATATTCAAGAACGTGCGCAAGCTCGAGCCGGGGTGCTTCCTCAAGCTGGACTCCCGCCGCCGTTTGACAGTGGATTCATACTGGAGCGCCTGGGATTGCTACGAATCCCCTTCCCGGGATCTCCAGGGGCTAACGGAGGAAGACTTCCTGGCCGAGCTCGAGGAAATCCTTCGCGAATCCTTCCGGTTGCGGATGGTTGCCGACGTACCGGTGGGGATATTCTTGAGCGGTGGGATCGATTCGTCCCTCGTCGCCGCTCTTCTGCACGAGGAATGCGCATCGGACCTGGAGACTTTCAGCATCGGGTTCGAGGACTCGGGGTACGACGAGGCGGCGGACGCCGCTCTGGTGGCCGAACATCTCAAGACGCGCCACCACGAGTACACCTGCACCGCGGATGAAGCGCTGGCGATCATTCCGAAGTTGCCGGAGATATACGACGAACCGTTCGGGGATTCTTCCGCGATAGTGACCTACCTCGTGTCCCGGTTCGCGCGCGATCACGTCAAGGTGGCTCTCTCGGCCGACGGAGGCGACGAGACCTTCGCGGGGTACGTGCACTACCTTCAACTGGGCCGGCTCTACAACTACTTCAAGCGATACAGGAAACTGGGCAGATACGTCTACGGCGTCACCGAAGCGACCCGCCTGCTCCCTCTCCTCCTGTCCCGCCTTGCCAACCCCGCTCTCAAGCTGGAGAAACTCCGCGAACTGGCCGGCATCGGCGATTCGATGGCCGAGTTCTTCCTGACGGCCAGAAGCATGTGGACGGACGGTGAGATCGCCGCGCTTCTCGGTCT
>CAYXEN010000005.1:0-66890 GCA_964464035.1 uncultured bacterium
AACCCCGTCAGCCGTCACCGGACTCGTCGCCGCTATCGTCGACTGCGTCACGTCTGCTGAGGCGGCGGTCACGGTCACGTGGGTGGTCCCGAAGAGACTCGGCGACAACCCGTCGTTGTTGAGCACGATGACGAGGTGCGAGCTCCCTCCATTCGTGTCGGTGTTCTTGTAGTCCACCAATGTGGATTCCTGCCCAGCGGCAAGCGAGGTGGTGGTTATTGCCGTGGAATGATCCGAAGTCGTGAAGAACTGTCCCGCAGGAGCCGATGAGAGCAGAAAAGTCCTGTCCGCCGTAACCGGCGTACGGTTCCCGTAGATATCCACGGACGCTATCGTGAACCTTATGAAGTCGCCGGCGGTCACCGTCGTATCGGCGGGAGTGAGGGTCAGGCCGAAAGGAGAACCGGCAACCACGTTGAGTGTGGGTGAAGTGCCTATCGGAGCGGGATTGTCGCCGTTCGAGGGATCACTTTCGACCAGGAATTCCACCGAAGTCTGCGCGGTGGTCTGAGCTGTGGCCTTGGCTCCCGAATTGGCGCCTCCTCCAGTGTCACCGTATACGATCTGTACGGTCTTTCCCGCGCCGAGTGTGGTGAGCGATACGGAAACCACGTTTCCGGCGATGGAGATACTCACTACGGCCGACGTATCGTTGCTGCTCGCGGTTACGTATCCAGCCGAGGTGGATGAAGCGGTTTGAGGTGCGGTCCACCCGGAGGGGATGGTCACTTTGACGAGCCCGCTACTGAAAACCTCGCTCGACGTATAGGTGATCGTCCATGTCCCCTGCGAGCCCGCCGTCACATCGGAGGAGGGTGATATTACCGCGGAACCGCTCCCCGGCGTGTCGGCCATGCTGCTGGCTGCGGAAAAGCTATAGATTGCTGATAACAGTAATACAATTGAGCTTTTTCTAAAGGGCATATACTACTCGTTCATCAATTACGGGCAGCAACCGGGAACAACCCTCTCCCATCGAAAGCAATCCTTATATGAGCAGCAATATACATGCCCCAGGAAACGGATTGATGACAGGACATAAGTCTATATGATTTAAGGACTAATTGCGAAAAAAACTTTCAATTATCACGCTTCCACCCGAGACCTGGGGCATTTGCACCGGCTCGAACGCCGAGCAGATCAAATCATTATACAGCAAGCAATTAGCATGCGGAGATTCACCCTCCGAAAGGCCGGTTTCAGCTACCACCTGTTTCCCTGCCACGGGGCGCTCCGACCATCTGGAACGGGTGGGGAATCGACGATCTCAGCGGGGAGGGACCACGACCACGGAGTTCTCGCCTTCGAACCCGTCCGATACCACGACCGGGTTGCGGGGGTCAGGTATCCAATGGATACCGTCGACGACGAACTTGTATTCGTATCTTCCCGGCTTGAGCGGGTAAAACAAAGTCCATTCGCCGTCGCCGTTTTCATCCACCAGCGGGTCTGCATCCGGCATCCAGTTGTTGAAATCTCCGACTATGGACACCTTCTCGGCGTCGGGATCATAGAACTTGAATATGACCCCTCCCTCGACAAGCTCATAACCGCCCTTGAGCCTCCCACGCGGCTGGTTGTAGGAACATCCTGCAAGCACCGTACAAACCAGGGCGATAACGATAAACCCGCTATGCACCGCAGTCCTCTTCATCTTATCTGCAGCACTCCGTTTCTCTCGAAGATCGATATCCGCGAGCACCTCCCCTGCGGTCCACCCTCGACCTCCTCGTTGTTGCCCGGATCGGTGAACCACTGGTTCTCATCTACGAGAAACAGGTACAGGTATCTCCCGGGCGGAAGTCTCAAGCTTATTTCCCACACTCCGTCCCCGTCGTCATCGGACATCAAACCTATGTTGGCCTCGCCGGCGCTGCCGTCACCGCGGGTCCAATTGTTTTCCGGCCAATCCCCCCCGATCTGGACCCTCCCCGCGGAAGGCGCATAGAACCTGAACACTATATGATCGCGCTCGACTCTGGGTCCCGGAGCCGCCACCTTCCTCGAAGCGAGGTACGAACACGATGCTGCGGCCGCTATCAGGCTGCAGGCCAGGAAAAGACGTGACAACTTCATAGGCCCTCCAAGGCCATTAAAATAACACTATCCACTCCAATTTCAACATGTTCTTTTCCTGGAGTTCTGTCTCCGCGTCGATGAGATACGACTTGACGCCTTTGCCTTGTCCTCCGCTCGTCCCTCCCGCCTTCACTCGGCTCGGAAACCGCCTCGCCTCCGCGCGCAGATACTCGAGCCGACCGATGTCCCCGTACTCGTTCGTAGCAGGATCGAACATCACCGGGTCGAGCCCGAATCCCAGACTGATCTCGAGGCGGTTCGATCTCCAGCCTAGTTCGACGTAGGGGTCCACGAAAGTCCTCGTGCCGTCCCCTCCGGGATAAGAAGCAAGCCGCCCGTCGAACTGCGCGTAGATCTTGCCCCTGAGCGGTCGATCGCAGCGCGCCCTGAGAAAGACATGCTGCAAGCGCTTTCCCTCGGCCTCGCCCAGTACTCCTCCCGTCTCGATTCTCAACTCGTCGGTATAGGGGAATGGAAAAGTCTCTCCCGCACCGGCTTCGCCCTTCTTCACTACAGCGACGCCCAGCGTGCCGTATTCACGCATGTCGAAGCCGACCATGTTCTCCACGGTCAAGACGTCATCGTAGTCCAGCCAATAATTCTCGACGGGAGAAAAGTAATGAAAGACGCCCGGCGTCCGCCCATAGTCCTGTTGCAAGTACGACAGTGATAGAGCGAGACTCCATCCCCTGCTTTCGAACTCGGAATCGAGCCTCACCCTCTCGATCACCGCCCTGCTCCGCTCGTAGACGGGAGCATAGTAATCGAAACGCGATCGTTCGAATTCGAGGGAGAAGAAGCGTCTCTTTTCTCTCCTGAACAGGGAGACATGCACGCGTCGGCTCTTCTGAAAACACTCCTCGATCGCCGTCGGCTCGGCATCCGCGGAAAGCGACAGCGCAGTGGGGGTCGCAAGCATCACGGAATCCCGCGCCGTCTTCTCGAAGGAAGCCCGGCTCCATCCGTAGCCGGCCTTCAAAGAGATCCCGAACGCAAGCCGCATTTTCATCGAGAGCGTCTGTGCCGACCAGTTCTCGTGAACACCGAAAATCGTTCCCCGCATCGTGGAATCCTTCTTGGCGAGGGCAGCAATCAATCCCCGCTGCATACCCATGTTTTTCCTCCGGCCGTATCCCAGTACGAACGTCCCCGTATCCAGCACGACCTCGCCGCCCATCACGTCTTCGTCGCCGAGACTACGACTCCCGGCGCGGAGAATCACCTCCTTCGCCGCGGACGAATCGAACGCAGCGACGTCTTCCCTGGATACTTTCGGCGCCGCGTCCGCTCGCCCCCCGCGTCTGTCGGCGTATACGGCGACAAAGCTGATCCGGGCGAGCTTCTGTTTCAACGCGAGGCCTCTCATGCCCAGACCGAACCCGTACCTGTAAGGACCGACTCCGCCGAAGAGATGGAAAGGATCCCGGGAAGTGAACACGGCGTAGTTGTCGAACCCGGTCAAGGTGCCGCCCGATGCCTTCGCCGTGAGGAAGCCCCTGTCGATGATGAACTCGGGATCGAAGTCGTCCAGCCGCCACGATTCGTCGTGCGTCTTGATAGCGATCCGCGATTCGATTATCTTGCCTTTCGCACCTACATAGACGTCGGCCTCGTGATCCGAGATTTCGCGCCCATCGTCGATCGCCCCCACCCCTATGCTCCTGCCGGTCACGGTGAAAGGGTTCTTTCCCCCTCCGGGTGAAACTTCTTCGGATTTGATCATCAAGGCCCCACCCCTCTCGATCAGGTGCAGCAGGGAGCCCTTGTCCGGATCGGCCGGCGGGTTGTCCGGATCCACGATCCACCTGCCGTCGACCACGAATTTGTAGCGATACTTGCCGGGCATGAGAAACATCGTCGCGGTGAAGCGCTCACCCTCTTTCATCATCATGTCCACAGTCGGGTTCCAGTTGTTGAAATCACCGACCAGGAACACCTTGCCGGCATCCGGCGCCTTCAAGCTGAAGATCACCTCGTCCTCCTCGACTTTCACTCCCGCGCTCGAAGACGCCGCCGCGAGGAGAAAGATTCCCGCCAGTATCACGATCTTGCGATCGAGCACGTTCAAAAGTCACCCCTTATCGACAAAGTGTACGACTTCGAATCATATCCCATGACTGCGAGGTCCGAATCTTCGAGTAGAAAAGGCGAATCTCCCAGGTACGCCCTGCCGAAACTGAAATATGCATAGATGTGCTGCGTCGGTCTGAACTCGACCCGCATGAACACGGCGTCGTCCACGGAGGCTCTTTGCGTCAGCACCATGCGGATGTCGAAAGCGAATTCAGGATTCAAGACGATCCTGGAGTCCCAGGCGAAGTTCTTGCTGAAATAATCGGTATCGATATCCCGCGCCATGAAATGGATGCCGTTTCGCATATTCTTGCTATGGAAACTCACCGCCCCGAGAACGCGGTTGCTCCTGCTCTCGTCAAGGCGATCGGTGGTGCTCCTCGTTCCGCCGCGAAAAACGTAATCGATGCCGCCTTTCAATCCGCCGCGCAGCTCGGCTTCCAGGAACTCCGTCTCCTCGTTCTCCGATACCGTTCTCACCACCCTTCCCGCTTCCAGCTTCCCGTCGAGGAAGACGTCACGTGCATGAACGTAGGCGGCCAACGAGTATCCGACCCCTTCGCGGCTCCGCATTCCCAGATCGTCATGGAAGTCGCCCTTGACGGCGAAGTACCGCGGGATGAAATCCAAGACCGCCGCGGAGCCCAGCGGGATGGAATCCAGCCTGGCTTCGGCGTAGAATGCGCCGGACAGTGGCAGCACGAGGCTGAAATTGTCGCCGAGAAAGCGATCGAAATGGAAGGAACCGCGGGGGAAGAAGAGCCTCTCGTCGCCCCGGCCGGATTGCCGATAGGAAAGAATGAAAGAGGCCCGCTTGTAGAACCATGTGAGCTCGGTCTTGAAGACGGCCCTGGCCGCTTCTTCGCCGGGGGTTTCTTCGTACAGATAGGACAGGGAAAAATCGAACGGGTCGAGCGCTGCGGTCGACCTCAAGTACAGTATTCTCGCGGCTTCATCCGATTCTTCACCGACGCGCGAGGCGATGGTCCGCAATCCAAGCCGGCCGCGCCATGAAACATCGACCACGGCTCCCAGGTTGTCCCCCATATCATCGATCGAATCGTCGTAGAGCAGTGGATCCGCCATGTCACCCGTGAAGAACCTCCTCTCGCCCTTGAAGAGGACACCCCGCAAGGCAAGCCCTTTCTCTGAGCGCTCGAACGAGTAATGCCCCTGTTCCCATTGAAAGACGCTTCGATCGACGAACGTTTCCGAATTCTCCCATCCGGAAGCCCCCTTGAGATACACCGCGCCGAGCTTCCCCAAATCCGCTTCGAGATCCAGCATCAGCCGGGATCTATTGAGAGGAGTCGAAGTGCCGAGGTTCCATCGGAAAGGCTCGGCGGCATGCTCGGCGTTCAGGTAGTACGTGAAGACGCCGCCCAGCTTCGCTTGGGGACGGTCGAAGCACAATCCCCGCTCCGGCAGGAAAGAAAGAACCGCCGGAAGCACGAGCAGCAACACCCTCCTACTCATCATCTTTCCCCCCGGGCTCGAAGGAATAACCCACGCTGAGGAGATAGCTTGTTCCCGCCTCACCCTTCGACGAAACGGCGATATCGAAGAACAACTCGCCCCTTCTTATGCGAAAACCCCCGTTCACGTTCGAACCGTCGACGCCGGAGCGAAGAACGAGGTTTTCGTGCACGTCCGCCTCGAGCCCCACGCGGTTGCTCCATCGACCGTCTTGCGAGCGGGCACGATCGAACACGATGGTGGCCATGCGCTTCCAGTGGTAGGCGAGGCTCCAGACGTGCGTCCTTTCCAGCCTCGTCGACGTGCCGCCGGAGATCAAGTCGAACTCGCCGGGGATGACGTTTCGCACGACGTAGCCGATGCCGATGATCGGGAAGGGACGAAGGAGGACACCGAGGGACCCCGTCACAAGGGAGCCGGACTCGTGGTACCGGTCGGCGAAAGAGACCGAGGCCAAGTCGATCGTGCCTCCGAACGAGAGCGAGGCGTCCTGGCTGGTTCGAATGTAGTCCCAGGCGAAACCCAGGCTGAAGAGATTCTCCGATTCCACGCCCCTCAGCGCCAGCCGATGCCAGGCAATACCCGCCCTGGCGCCCCCCACCGGAACCGTGCAGGCGAAGGCAGTTTCATCGAGGCCATCCACGCCGTAAGGCCGCGTCGCGGTCGCAAGAAACGAAAAGCCGGCTACACTGGTCATTCCGGCGGGATTGTAGAGAAGCGCCGAAGGATCGTCGGCCACCCCGGTGAAGGCCCCTCCCAAAGCCGCTGCGCGCGACGACACCACCAGCCTCTCGAAAAAGGCATCCGCGTGAAGCGGCAGAAAGAGGATCGCCGTGAACATCAGAAGAGCCCTGATTCCGGTCACCGCTTTCAATTCGAACCTGTCTACCTGATGAGCGCAAAAGCTTTTCTGGCGATCTGCGATCGCCCGCGGCCGCTCGAAGAGATCTCGAGTACTATCATGTAGATGCCTCCGGCGGCCGGGGAGCCTCCGGCGTCCCTTCCATCCCAGGCGCTGCTCAACGTGCCCGAGTTGCCGGTTTTCAGCTCCCTGCCGCTGAATAGAACCCGGACCAATCTTCCCGAGGAAGAGAATATCGACGCACTCGCGAGCGCCGTTGCCCCGCCGCCTCCCGCCGACGAGACCTTGAAGCGTATCTTCTCTCCCTTGTCCGGAGAAAAAACTTTCCTGTCGATCCGCAGGTTCACTTGCGGCGAATAGGCTTCTCCGGTATTGATCCTCGCGAACGAAACTGCATCCCTGGGACACGATCCCACATCGAGAAAGCCGTCGCCGTCCCGATCGAGCTCCACATCAAGGAAGTTGTCGAGGGTCGCCGTTCGGGTGGAATCGCTGTCCAGTATGATGCCGGAGTCCGGGGCTACGTCACCGACGCCGGTTCCGTCGCCCCCTGATATGCAAGCGAGCAACCGCAGGCGCATGTTCCGCCTCGGAAGTTGCAGGGCGCCTCCTGCAAGAACGAAATCCCCCAGTTCGCTCCAGGGGACCACGGCTTCGAATCCTCCCGGCACAGACGTCCCTGTGCCGAAGGCCGCTTCGAAATCCTCTCCGTCTTCTAACACGTCGGTTCCCGTGCATGAAACCACGGCGGCTTCGGACGTCCCGCCCGGTCGGTGATGCCACAAGAGCAGGTCGACGGAAAGATTCGTGAGGACGATGTTTCTTCGCAGGAGTCGAAAATCTGAAAGATCACCCAGCCCGCCGCAAGACAGGTCGCAGAGAACGATAACGGTTCCATCGGCGACTCGAGCGTTAACTCCTATGTATAGATTGTAGTCGTCCCACGTCAGCGCAATCCTTTTTATGTCGTTGTTCGATCCCCACCGGGAATCGTTTCCGGTCTCGATCACGCTCGTGGAGTCGTCGAGCACCCACTCGCACCGGCTGTATTCATCCAGTATTCCATCAGGGTGTACGCGATCCCGAATATCGTGCCCGGTTTGGGCAGAGGAAACTGTAGGCAAGCAGACGAGGAGCAGAATCAGCGAGAGACGGGGCGGCATCTCTACGGGCTTCCTTCCGATTCGTCCAGGCGCTTGAGGCCCTCGAGCATCAAGTGATCAAGAGGTATATCTATGGAAATCTCCAGCGCCTTGGGTTTCCTGCCTTGTTTGAAAGCGAACTTTCCCACGCGCCACTTGACGACTTCGTAGACGACTTCCTTGATCTGCTCTTCCAGTGCATGTTTCAGCACCTTCTCATCGAGCACGCCCTCATCCATGAGTACGCGCCCGATTTTCTTCTTGCTCGTCTTCTTCGCAAGGGCCCTTTCGAGCTGGTCGTCCGATATATATCCTTCACGCACCAGGTATTCACCCAGCCTGGTCGGCCTGTCCGCTATCTCCGCGAAGGTGAGCTTGCCTTGATCGAAATAGACGGAAGCCCTGTTGTCCTTTTTCTCGAGAATGAGTTCGCCCGTGCACATGGCGAGATTCAGGATCTGGAAAACGAAGATGGGTTCGAACACACCTAGATTGCCTCTCAGGTCCATCATTTCACCTTTGCCTTGATCATTTTCCAGCCTATGAGTGTCTGTGAAACCACCACGCTGCCGAATACCAATCCTAGCACCCCGAAGAATATGCCGCCAGATGCATATTCGGCCGGAATGACTCCCATCGCCCCGAGAATGATCATGATAACAGCGATGGCCTGAAGAACTCCAACTATTTTTCCGACGGGAGTAGCCTTGAAATCGATCGGGCCATGGCGGAAGAACAGGACGACGGATCCGACGATAAGGTGAAGATACCTGAAAAGAAGTACCAGGAACAGCCATACGGGAACCAGCCCCATCACCGCGAGAGTCAGAAACACGAAACCGGTGGAGAAGACGTCGGCAAGCGGGTCCATCACCACTCCGAAGCGAGTGATTTCGCCCCTCTTTCTCGCCAGCATTCCATCTATGACGTCGGTCAGGACGCACAACGCGTAGGTCAGGACCGCCGCTTGGAACCGTCGCTGGTACAGAAAAACCACGGCGGGCGCTATGAGCAGAACCCTGGCTATCGTCAAGCGATTGGGCAACAGAAGGCCTCGAGTCGTCCCCCTGTCGTTCGGCTTCATCAAGCTCACGTGAGCAAGGATCCAGAGGAGAATGAGCAGCGAGGCTGCAAGAGTCGAAAGCAGGAACGGGAGGAACCCCCGCCAGCCGGACGGCATATAGAGGATCACCGCCGCGGTCTCCACGACGAGCAGAAAAGACAGGACGAAGCAGACTATGGATCGCGCCAGGGCCTGATCGGCTCTTACGTTTCCCACCGATTCGCGCACGCAGCGGCGCGCGTAGCGGGCAATGGATCCTATCGTCTTGTCATCCTCTTGCAGCTCGGTGCGAGCCTTCCTGGACAGCATTATCCCGCCTGGAGCGATCGGACAATCCTAGAGCGAAGCCTGCGCGGCGGCAAGCCTGGCTACCGGCACCCTGAAAGGGGAGCAGCTGACATAGTCCAACCCGGTTTCATGGCAGAAGCGGATCGAATCCGGGTCGCCGCCGTGTTCCCCGCAGATGCCCAACTTCAGCTTCTGATTCGTTTTTCTCCCGGCTTGCACCGCCATCTTCACCAATGTGCCGACGCCGGCCGTGTCGAGGGACTCGAACGGGTCGCCGGGCAGGATGCCTTCGCTTATGTACTCGTTGAGGAACTTGCCGGAATCATCCCTGCTGTAGCCGAAGGTCATTTGCGTCAAGTCGTTCGTCCCGAAGCTGAAGAAATCCGCAACCGATGCGATCTCTCCGGCCGTGAGAGCCGCCCTCGGCACCTCGATCATGGTACCCACCAGATAAGAGATGTCGACCTTCCTCTTCGAAAGTATCTCGTTCGCGATTCTCTCGACCAATCCGCGAAGGATCGCGAGCTCCTCCCTGGTCCCGACGAGGGGAATCATTATCTCAGGCTTGACATCGACGCCCTTGGCCTTGGCCTCGCAGGCGGCTTCGATTATAGCCTGAACCTGGATCTCATATATCTCCGGAAACGTTATCCCCAGCCTGCAGCCGCGGTGCCCAAGCATCGGATTGAACTCGTGCAGAGCTTCCACCTTCTTGCGAAGCGATTCCTCGTCGAGTCCCGTCTCCCGGGCGACCGCCGCTATTTCTTCCGCGCTTTTGGGGAGAAACTCGTGCAGAGGAGGATCCAGCAGGCGGATGGTCACGGGCAACCCGTCCATCGCTTCGAAGACGCCTATGAAATCGGCCCGCTGCATGGGAAGTATCTTCTGGAGCGCTTCGAGCCTCTCTTCCCTAGTATGGGCCATTATCATCTGCCTTACGACCGGGATCCTCTCCTCCTTGAAGAACATGTGCTCGGTTCGAGCAAGGCCTATCCCTTCCGCCCCGAACTTGCGGGCGTTGCGCGCGTCCTCAGGCGTATCCGCATTCGCCCTCACGCCGAGCTTCCTGAACTCGTCGACCCAAGTCATGAAAGTCCCATAATCCTCGTCGAGAACCGGGTCCACGGTGGGAAGCTTTCCCTTGTAGACGGTACCGTCGGTTCCGTTCAAGGCTATGTACTCGCCGGCTTTCACGATTTCTTCGCCCACGCGGAACACGCCTGCCCCGTAATCCACGGAGATGGCGCTGCACCCCACGATGCAGCACTTGCCCATCCCCCGGGCGACGACGGCGGCATGCGACGTCATTCCACCTCTCGCCGTCAAGATGGCCTCCGCTGCTTTCATGCCCTCGATGTCCTCGGGAGAAGTTTCGACGCGGACCAGAATGACCTTTTCCCCCTTCGCGGTCAGCTCCAGGGCATCATCGACGGAAAAGGCGACTCTCCCCGTCGCCGCTCCCGGCGAAGCGGGAAGGCCCTTGGCCAGGGGCACGGCCTGCACGCCGGGATCGATCATGGGATGGAGCAGCTGCTCGAGCTGCCCCGGCTCCACTCGCGTTATCGCGGTCTTCTCGTCGATCAATCCTTCCCTCACCATGTCCACGGCTATCTTCACGGCGGCTCTTCCCGTCCGTTTTCCGTTGCGGGTCTGGAGGATCCAGAGCTTGCCCTTCTGGATGGTGAACTCGATGTCCTGCATGTCGCGGTAGTGTTCCTCGAGTTTCTTGTATATCGCTTCCAGTTCACCGTAGACTTCGGGCATCCTGCGTTCGAGGCTGTCCTCGGCCTCGGTTCCCGAAGACGAGTTGATCGGGAGAGGCGTCCTTATCCCGGCGACGACGTCCTCTCCCTGCGCGTTGGGGAGATACTCCCCGAAGAATTTCTTCTCGCCGGTCGCAGGATCACGAGTGAAGGCGACGCCGGTGGCGCAGTCGTCTCCCATGTTTCCGAAAACCATGGTCTGTACGTTCACTGCCGTACCCCAGTGATCCGGTATCTTGTTCATCTTCCGATAGGCGATCGCCCGCTTGTTGTTCCAGGAATTGAAGACCGCCGCCACCGCGCCCCACAATTGCGCCTCCGGATCCTCGGGGAACGGTTCTCCCCTTTCCTCGACCGCGACCCGCTTGAATTCGGCGACCAGGGCCTTCAGGCTGTCCTGGTCGAGCTCGAAATCGTTCTTCACTCCCTTCTCCGCTTTCTTGGCCTCGAGAAGCTTCTCGAAACGCTCGGAATCGATCCCGAGGACGACGTTGCCGTACATCTGCACGAATCGGCGGTAGCTGTCGTAGGCGAAACGAGAGTCGCCCGTGGCCGAGATCAGTCCCTCCACCGTATGATCGTTCAGACCGAGATTGAGTACGGTATCCATCATGCCGGGCATCGATACCCTCGCTCCCGAGCGGACGGATACGAGCAGGGGGTTCTTGCCGTCACCGAATCCGCTTCCCATCACCTTCTCCAACTTGGCCAGGTTGGCGGCCACTTCCTCTTTCAAGCCGTCGGGGAACTTGCCCCCCGAATCCATGAAATACGTGCAGGCCTCGGTCGAAATGGTGAACCCGGGAGGGACGGGAATACCAAGATTGGTCATCTCGGCGACATTGGCTCCCTTGCCACCCAGCTTGTCCCGCATCTTTGCACTGCCCTCGGCCTTCCCGTCGCCGAAGAAATAGACGTATTTCGCAGCCATGCTACATGCTCCTTTTCTCGAATTCCGCTTGGACGCGCCTCACGCGCGACCCACGCAAAAAAAACCGGCGAGCAAAACTCATTCTCCACCTAGTCAGCCGAACCTCGAGGGTCCAAGGATAATTTCGATCGGGATTCCGTTCAAGGATTTATAAGGACCAATTTTCTCGTATATGCCGCTCCATCGACTACGAGGCGGTAGAAATACACGCCGGAGGCGACGATTCTGCCCCGGTCGTCCGTTCCATTCCATGGGTACGAGTATTCGCCGGGCGGCTGTATCCCTGAGAAGAAGCTCTTCACCTTGGCCCCCCTCACATCGAACATGTCTAGAGTGACATCGTGGTATGAGGAAATGTCGTACTCTTCCCCGGGAGCGACCGGAGCCCCTTGGATTTCGTAGGTTATCGTCGTGGATCCGGACAGGCCGGGGCTGAAAGGGTTGGGATGGTTCTGATGGAGCGAGGGCCTCCAGGGGACCTTGACTTGGGCCAGATCCGAGTAGCTCGATGCTTCCCCATGCACTTGCAAACGATATTGATATATTCCTCCGCCGATATCCCTGTCTACGAAGACATAGGGTTCGACGCCGTCGGCGAGAAAACCCTCCACGACCATGGTGAAGTCGCTCCATCGCCCTCCGGATAGCAGCTTGCGGCGGAGGAGATCCAGGGGGGTGCCGCCGGCGTACGGTGCCGTGATAGCAAGCTCGACTCCCTCGCCCAGAATCCTCCAGGTCATCCCTGCCCCTTCGACACCCGTAGAGCCGTTCAAGGCGGAGACATAGGCGTTCACGATGCCCCACCCGTAATCGTTGTCAGGACTGGAGGACCTCGAGGCTGCACTCTTCAGGGCATTGATCACGTCGACCGGCGTCCAGTATGGATGCATCTGGAGAAGAAGCGCGCATACGCCTCCCACCAGCGGAGTGGAGAGGCTGGTGCCCGATACTCTAACGAATCCCGTCGAATCCCAAGCCGCGGCGGCCAAGACGACCAATCCCTGGGCTACGACATCGGGCTTTATCCTCCCGTCGTACGACGGCCCGCGCGAACTGAAAGAAACCACGACTCCATTGGAATCCACCGCCCCGACCGCTATGACGCTGTCCCCGTCCGAGGGTGCGATTATCCCGGGCCAGGGAAGAGGTCCCTCGTTACCCGCCGCCGTGACCACGGTTATCCCCCTCCCGGCGGCCAGGTCCGCAGCCCTCGTGGTGACGGCGGTATTGCCGTCCATATCGGCGTACGTGTACCAATCGAAATAACCGAGTGAACTGCTGACGACCTCGGCTCCGATGCTGTCGGCCCACTCGATGCCTCTCACCCAGTCGTCCTCCTCCACCTGGATCTCCTTGTCTATCTGCTCCGTCTTGCCGAGAATGAAGCTGGCGCCCCACGCGGGACCGATGAGATGCCCGGGGGCGTACCCGCCGAGGGCGGACAATGTATAGGTGCCATGGTTGTGCTGGCCGGTGGGATCACCCGGTTGATCAGACGTTATGCTGTCGTTGTTGACGAAATCGTATTCGGCGATTACGTCCAGGCCGGCAAGAGCCATGTGGCGCCGATTGAACCCCGTGTCCAGCATCGCAACGAGTACACCTTCGCCGTGAACCCCGCTTTGATGGAGTGGAATGACGTTTATGAGATCGAGCTGCTTGAAACTCGGCCCGTAGAAAGAGTCCTGAGCGGCGGCGCGCCCGGGGCTTCGAGTTCCTCCCGTCGGCTCTTCGACCGCCGGCCATATCCTGCGGTGGAAAGTATGCACCTTCCCTATCTTGCGAACGAAGTCGAGCCTGACCAGCTCTTGCAACTGGGAGGGGGTGACGATCGCACTCACCGCGTTGAAGTACTTGCTTGTCTTTCTGACCTTGCATCCGATGCGCTTGATCTCTTCTATGTAGCGGGGAGCGGGAGGAAGGTCGTGGACGTCGCGCAAGGGGCCGCGCGACCTGTTGAGCCGCCTGCGCAGGGCGTGCTCCGTCAGTTCGACTCCCTCGATCATCGATCGCAAGTCTGAAGGGCTCTTCTCTCCGTGGTCCTTGAAGTATATCCAGACTTTGATCGGTCGAAATCCGTCCGCGGCGAGGATCCCCTTCAACTCGGGTGTCATCTTCCCAGGTTCGTATGGAGTGGGCTTGAGCTCCGAGGCGAGAGCCAGCGCGGCACCCAGGCATAACAGAATGATGAAGGAAGTCTTTCTCATCGGACGGATACCCTTTCGGGAGACTAAAGCACAATTTTACCACATCATGCCATTAATCGCAAGTCTTATAATGGATTACGCCGCTCACGGCCCGAGGTTCGACGAACCGGCGAGAAGGTGGGTTGTTTTGAGCGTAAGTCTTTGCAAAGCCTTGCTATAGCTCGCTAGCGACCGCCTCGGCCACTTCCAGGGTCGAATCACTGCCGCCCATGTCGTACGTCTTGTGAACGCCGTCGCGGATCACCTTGGCGATGGCACCTTCGAGCCTGGCAGCCGAATCGGGCTCACCGAGCCACTTCAACATCAGGGAAACGGCCAGGAACATGGCCATGGGATTGACCTTGTACTGGCCCGCGTACTTGGGAGCGGATCCATGGGTGGGCTCGAAGACCGCCATGTCGTCTCCGATGTTCCCGCTCGAAGCGAAACCCAATCCGCCGACCAGTTGGGCCGCTTCGTCGGATATGATGTCGCCGAAGAGATTCGTAGTCACTATGACATCGTATTTCTGGGGATTCTTTATCAACCACATGGCCATTGCATCCACGTTGGCCGTCTCCCACTCGATGTCGGGATACTGCGCGGCGACTTTCTCCGCCTCTTCGAGGAACAATCCGCACGTCTTTCTCACCACGTTGGCCTTGTGGACCACGGTCACTTTCTTGCGCTTGTGCTCTCTGGCGAACTTGAAGGCCGCCTCGATGATCCGCCTGCAACCCTTGCGGGTGAAGACGCGCAACGACACGGCCGTATCCTCTCCCGCGAAATCAGCCATTCCTTCCAGCCGGCTGATTTCCTCCGGAATCGGGTGGAACTCAACTCCGGCGTACAGCCCTTCCGTGTTCTCGCGAAACACCACTATGTCGATGTCGTCCCGGTAGTTGAGCGGATTGCCCTCGAAGGCCTTGCACGGCCGGAGATTCGCATAAAGCTCGAAAAGCCTGCGCAGGCGAACGATGGGACTGCGATACCCCTTCACATGGGGTTTCGACGTGATCGCCCCGAAGAGAGCGCAATCCACATGCTCGAGGATATCGATCGTGGCCTGAGGAAGAGCATCACCGTATTTTTCCCAGCACTCCCAGCCGATCTCCGCGTCCACGTACTCGGCGTCCAGGGCCAGGGATTCCAGCACTATCCCCGCGGCCTCCATCACGTCTATGCCGATGCCGTCGCCGGGGAGTCTTGCTATCTTGTATTTCGCCATTCGATTTCTCCTTCCCGCCGTACGACGCGTGAGCGCCCGCCGCAGACTTCAATCCAGGGGTTCGATCCCCTCTTGCTCAAGGAGGCGGGGTATATCGAGAAAAGTCTCGGCGACCAGCGCCCCGGCTTTTTCCAGGATCTCCAGCTTGGCCTTCGCCGTGCCCATGGACCCTTCGATTATCGCCCCCGCGTGTCCCATCCTCTTGCCGGCCGGAGCATGGAGCCCGGCCACCATCGCTATGACGGGTTTGCCCATCCCTCGCAGCACGTCGACGCACTGCTCCTCGTAGACGCCGCCGATCTCACCGATCAGAACGACGGCCTCGGTCTCCTCGTCTTCGTCGAAGAGCGCGAGAATCTCCGCGAACGTGCTCCCCAGGACGGGATCTCCACCCAGGCCGACGCAAGTAGTCTCACCGTAACCCGCACTCGTGAGGGTGTCGGCCACGTAATACGTGAGGCTGCCGGAGCGTGAGACTGTACCGACCTTGCCCCGCTTGAAAGCTATGTCGGGTATGATCCCGACGTTCGCCCTGCCGGGACTGATAATCCCGGCGGTATTGCCCCCCACTACCACGGTCCCGCTTGCCGAAGCCTCCTTGCGGATCATGAGCATGTCCTGGATCGGGATGTGTTCGGGAACTATGACTATCAACTCTATGCCCGCGTGGATCGCTTCGACCGCCGCGTCGAAAACGGCGCCGGCGGGCAGAAACACTACGGACACGTCGGCTCCGGTCGCCTGAACCGCTTCAGTCACGGTATCGAAGACCGGCACTCCACAGACCTCTTCCCCCCCTTTTCCGGGGGACGTCCCGCCCACGATGCGGGTCCCGTACGCGAGCATCCTCTCGGTGTGAAACCTTCCCGCGCTTCCCGTGACGCCCTGCACGAGCACTTTCGAATTCTCGTCTATCAGAATGGCCATCGATCCTCCCTGATTGCAGCCCTTCGGCTCGCCCCAATGAACTCACTCGCCGGAGTCGGGACGCGAACGTGCAACTGCTATCGCCTCCCTCGCCACTTCTTCGATCGGCGTTTCGATGCCGTATATCCGTACCCTCTCGAAGATTTCCGGATGAGCTTTCTTTTCCTCTTCGAATATGGCCAGCCCCTCACGCCACATGTTGCCCGTCATCCTCATCACCATGGGCTTGCTCAGGCCGTGTTCCTTCAGAAACTTGACCACTCCCTTGGCGAAATCGTCGCAGCGCGAAATACCCCCGAAACGGGCTCCGAAGATGGCCTTCACCCCGGGATTCTCATCGAGGAGAACGAGCATCTTGGCGATTCTCTCCGGGGAAGGCCCTCCTCCGCTGTCCATGAAATTCGCCGGCCTGCCGCCGTAATGAACGATGAAATCGTTGCCCATTATCCCGAACCCCGCCCCGCCGGGGAACATGCCGATATCGCCGTCGAGGTCGAGGTAGGGGATTCCCCATTCCCTAGCCTGTTTCTCCCTCGGCGTGAGGCTGCCCTCCTCGTGGCGATCCTCCAGTTTGAGAGCGGCCAGTCGCTTCTGCCTGAAGAGGGCATCGTCGTCCACGCTCATCCTCGCGTCCGCGGCTACGAGCTCGCCCTCGGTGGTCAGGACCAGCGGGTTGATCTCGAGAAGTTTGGCGTCGTAACGCCTGAACATCGAGATCAGTCTGCCCGCTATCGCGGAAAAAGCCTTCAACTCCTTGCCCCTGAATCCCACCGCCTTGCCGAGGGATACCCCCAGGAAATTGAAGAAACGCTGATCGGGATCCAGGTCGCAGCGGATAACGCTGGCCGGGTCCTTTCTCGCCGCTTCCTCGATGTCAACGCCGCCCGAAGCGCTCGCCATGATGGTTTGCTTGTACATCTTGCGATCTATCGTTACACCGAGATAGAACTCTTTTGCGATGGCCAGCTTCTTCTCGGCGAGAACCGCGCTCACGGGATACCCTTTTATCTCCTTCGCGAACAACTCAGCGGTACCGGAAGCCGCTTGTTCCAAATCGTCGGCGAAAAGGATGCCGCCCGCCTTGCCTCTGCCACCGGTCAGCACTTGTGCTTTCAGCACGACCGGGAAAGGGGCGCCCTCGAGGGCACCCGTCGCATCCTCGGGTTTCCTCATGAGAATCCCTTCCAGACAGGGGATTCCCTCCTTGCGGAAGAGTTCCTTCACTTCGTACTCGAAAAGTCTCACTGTATCATCTCCTGGAGGATCGATTGGAAGCAAGAGGGGCTCATCTGCATGCGCCCCTCTTTTTCTTTCGTTTCCTGAAAAACTGTTTTCCGGTCTTCTATCTTATTATGATCAACTTGCCGTAGAGACTCTCTCCCTTGCTGTCCTCGATCTTGAAGATATACACTCCGGAAGCCACTTCCTCCCCGCTCCTGTTCCTCGTGTCCCAGGCGATGTTTCCGGAGGTGCTGTGGTGATCGATCTCCCATACGAGATCTCCCGCGGTGGTATAAATGGACAGCTTGCAGTCGGAAGGTACGTTGACGAACCTGACCTTGTTGTCGGGGTAGTTGTGATAATTCGGGGTGGTATATGCGCTCCCGCCGGTCCTGAATGGATTCGGAACGACGTAGATCTTGCGGAGATTGTCTTGAGGTTGCACCTGGATATCGACCCTCGTGAACATGTCCGGGCAAGGAAGAGTCCTCATCACCGTCGCGGTATCGGGATCCATGTTGCAATAGGCGAAACTGTCGATCTTGAAGAGCCCCTGTCTCCGCGAACTTATATTGTAGCCGCGATCGAACGTAGACACGGCGTATCCATAGGAAAACCCGTTGAAAGCATTGTAATCCACCCAGAAGAACTCATCGTCCCCCAGCGGCATGTCCAGCCTTCGGTTTTGATTCGTCGAAATGCATATGACACCCGGATCGAAGAAAAATGATCCGTTCCTGCGCAGTTCCGGCACGATGCCGTAGAAATACAATGAATCGCAGAAAGACCCGGCGAAGGCTTCTTCCTTGGATACCTCTCCTATGATCTCGATATCTTCGAGGTTACCAGAATCGTCGTATACGCCCCGCCATATGTGAAAACCTTCGAAATCCTCGCAGCCGACAAAGAACACACCGTTGCTGTCCACTATGCCGGGGCTGAAACTGAGATCGATTCCGAGATCCAGCGTGTCGCCGGAGACTTGATTGATGAAAAGCCAATCGATCGTATCGCCGGGATTATAATATGAGGCACCGATATCGATGATATTACGCCAGTTTTCCTCTCCCTGGATCTCGTACTGAATCATTATGGACGCCGAATCTCCCAGCACTCCATAATTCAAGGCCCTGGCGACTATCGTTATGTCACGGTCGCCATTGTACGCCCCGGAGGTGCGCGGAACGGAAAGAAGGGAATCCGGTGTCACGACTCCCCATTCACTGAGATCCGGAGAATGAACAAGCGCTCCCAGACTGTCGGGGATGCCCTTGAAAGTAAGGTACACGATATAATTGCCGGTCGACGCGACACCGGTCGTATTCAAACTTACCAACTGCGGATTGTACAGGATCAATGTATCCTGGTTTGCAGCAGCTAAGGAAATACAAGGGATCAAGAGCAGCAGGAAGAGAAGCAGCAATCCCTTGCCCTCCCTGGGTAAAAAGAACATCGCGTTATTCCTCCTTAAGTATGCTATTTATGAGGTAATTGCCACTCCCCGAACAGAATCACATCAAGAGCCTGCTTTATCTTGTCGTGATCGAAATAGTAAGGCTCGAATCCCCAGAGCGCACTCCTTGCAGGAATACCGTTCGGAGGGACGACATCCGCGTAAGTGGAGGTCCATGTAGCTACTATGGTATTGTCGACAACGGAGTTAGGATTCATCGTCATTTGCCTGAACATGGGCTGCATGCAACTCCTCGGTCTCTTCTTGTAAGTGATCAGAGCGGTGTCACACGCGAAGTAGCGAGGGTTGTAGAGCTCAGTGGAGTATCCGACATTCTCATAGAAGTACCCCGGCTGCGTGACGATGGGATCCAGAGGTATCGAATCGGGGAATTGATAGCCGTTGTAATCGTTGTAGTCGTCCCTTATCGCTACCTTCATCCCGTCCTCCTCGATCGATCGCCTGCCGACAGGGCAGAAATCGCTTCGGTATTGAACGGCCGAAGCCGATACGTCCAGGACATCGAGACAGAACTCGTTGTACGCGAAGGATGTCGACCCGATGGGGCCGTCACGATAACTGCCATCCTGATCGCCGCCGGACTCGTAGAGCAGAATGAGGGGGAACTTGGCGCCGGACGAGCTCAAGAAATAGCTGCGATTTACGCTCATGGACATGGGCTCGGTACCGCAGATCAGGACGTGTCCGCCGGCAGCCATGAAGAGTGAAAGCATGTTCGGCTGCACCTTGCCCCCTCCACCGGTATCCGACGGTTTCTTGAACTTGATAAGCTGGTAGAGCATCGTCACAGTGTTGAGCGCGTTGTGCTTCCCCATAACGTCCCAAATAATGGATTTATACTTCGCAATCTGTTCGATCGGCAGGTCGGAAGACCTGTCGACCTCTATCATATCGGTCAAGGGATCGAACGTGCTCACGTCTTGAAGCATTTGCAGCCAGAAAGCATCGTGCTCTTCATCGTTCGGAATGGCTCCCTTTGTTTCGGTTATCCCCAGCCCGTCCAAGAAGTCGTCCACCATGAGCAGGTCCTTCGTCATGGTGAAAGGTATGATGTTCACCTTGAAGCCGACCCGGGTTTTCAGGCCGGAGTTGTCGATCACCTCGACGTGGAAAGTATGGCTGCCGAAGAAGAAGGTGCGCGGAGGCGAATAGGCATAGGTTCCGACGAAGTTGGTGAAATCGATCTCCCAATCCTCGTCGTTGTTGGGATCCACTACGTCCCACCCATACCTGTAACCCACGACCAGCCCCCCGTAATAATCCGCCGATGCGCTCCACTTGAATTGCAACGGGACCCCTTCGGGAAGATCGAAAATGACAAGAGGCGTGGAGACACTTGCACCTGATAGGTTTCCCACGAAACGATTGAAGACGGTCAGTATCGGCCCGGTGCTCATGTGGGCGGCGAGAATCCTCCTCACGTTGTGCGCTTCATCGAAGGTGGATGTAACGGCGCCGGCTTCATCCTTGGCCTGGACCGCGAAGATATAGTTCTGGCCTATATCCATCGTGGGCGAGACGGCGAATTTGCCCGAATCCCCCGGGGCCTTGTATGGAATCCAGCCGGTGGGCCATCTGTCGGATACCGAAGTCCAGGAGCTATCGGGAGCATGCCTTATGTAATCGACTGTTTCGTCGAAACTGTGGTTGATAAGGGGCGTGAGAATCCATCTTACCGAGTCGGGATCCTGCGTCCTGCTCAACTGATCTATGTAATCGCGGGCCGTCCACTTGAAAGTCGTAATAGGCGGGACCATCGCAGGACTGGCCGGGCCGGTCTTGGTCGGAACCAAGATGTCTACGGTGGGGGAAAGGGTCCTCGCAGTGAAAGTGCGGTACACTATCTTGTCGTTCGAAGTGATGGCGCCGTGATCGTCCACCGCGCGTATGAAGAAGGTATGAGATCTTCGGAATTCGGCTACCCAGTCCGGATTTGTCGTATCGGCCGGCAAATCAGCTGAAAACACGAAGGTCGAATCGTTCGACGAGACGTTCTTCCACAAGCTGTCCCTTTCGAACGACTCGAACAAGGCGTCATTGATCACGATTCCTTCCGGCGGGTTGTTTGTAATCACGTACTGAAAATGCGAAATGACCCCGTCAGGGTCCCAACCACCCCAGTACAAGTGGATGAAATAGCTGTTTACCGAACCTTCCGGAGGAGCGCTGGAAAGCCAAACCTCAGGCGGCTCGTTGGTGTACTGCTCGCCGGAAAAATTCTCCAGGCAGCCCGTGGCCAAAGCCGCCAGGGCAGCTGCGATAAACACAAGGATCGTGATCTTTTTCATTGCTCTTCCCTGCCTTTTTGAGACTCGGTGTGACCTCATCTCTTCATAGTATCTCCCGCTTCTACCGAAGCCGCCGCGCCCGGCACGAAGCATTACGGAACCAATTGCAGATAGAAACGAAATACCTTTTCTTGTGTCCATCTTCCGAAACGCGAAGTCGGATAATCGTTCAGCAATCTCCTCTCGGAGATCGGCTCGTTGGGATCCGGAGGACAGAGGAAGCTCTTCAAGTTCGCTCTGCGCAGAAACACGTATTGGATGAAATTCTCGCCGATGCCCGTGTCTCGGCCCTTCACCCGCATCTCATAAAGAATCGCATAGTTCTGGGTGCCGTTGTCGACCCCTATCCAAGAGGGCGGATTCGCGAAGATCGCATCGCCGTTGGGATCCAGGATGCCGTGATAGAAGGTCGCCTTGAACTGATCGTCCAGTTGGTTTACCGCTGGCCCTTCCACCCAGCTGTTGGCACGGGCGAATTGCTTGTCCGGCCCGGGAGGATCCAGCCTCGTGAAAGAATATCTCCAGGTCTTTACGCCGGATCCGTCCAATTCCTTGGGGTGGTCATGACCGAAGGCCCTGATGTTGAACGTGAAAACCGTTTCGTAGTGGATGCCGAACTGGGAAGTGTCGTCCGGTACGGGATTGTGAGTGACGTCGGACCAACGCCACTTGATGGTATCACCGTCGGCGATCTTCTTGCCGAGATGATCCTCCAAGTAGAGCGAATCCAAGGTCGGATCGTAGTTTCCAACGATATGAACGAGGGCCGTCTTCTGCTGCCCTCCTACCATCGCGAACTCAGGCAATCCATCCTTGCGCCCGTTCTCATCCACGCTTCTCACCTCTATTTCGTACTCGACCGTCCCTATGTTCATACTGGTCGAATCGACGACTCCGCAGGGGTTGGTATCCTGGGGACCCTCGCTGGGCAGCAGGTGTGAATCGTCGTTTATCTCGTGGAACCTGGAAGACGTGGCGTGATAACGAACGAGGTACCTTATGCACTTGTTCACATCGTCGTCGCAGAGAACCTTGTCCCTAGGGTTGTCCCACCCGCGGTAGTAAAGGGTTATCCAACTCCGGTAGGGAACGGTATCGGGGATTGCATCCGAGAAATTGATCTGCGCCGTGTCCGTCACCCCACCAACCTTGTAGATGTTGAGAATGCTGTATATCTCGGTGTCGGGATCGAAATTCACCACAATCTGGCAGACACCTTTCGTGAAGCCGGCCGCATCCACCTCCGATTCCGCATTCGCTTCGTCCTTACACTGTGCCGCGAATCTGAATATCCCGCTGGGGATGACGACTTCAGGGTCACTATTGAGGAAGAAACGGTAGTTATCCGTCAAATCCTCCGTCCAGACGTTGGCTCCGGCTAAGTTGACGTTCGTCAAGGGAAACCACTTGTACGCCATGAGACGTCCATTGGTTGTGGAACCTTTGTAAATGATGGCGAAAGGCTTGTACATGCCTGCGGTATCGAGTTGTGCAGGATTGTAAGCGACGGTATCCAGAGCCACGTAGTTACCCTGCCCGTCGGTCGTCCAATCCGTAATCGTGAAAACTGTATCTTGGGCAGCTTGTCGATCGTGGCGACGAATTCGATCGCCGCCGGAGTGGGATCTATCACTCCGTTGTCGTCGATCGCCGCAATATGAAACGCCTGGCGGTTCTTTTTCAGCCCTATTCCCCCCACGTTCTTGTAGGCGGTGAACGAAAAGACGGAATCGGTGCGAGTCGTGAGCCTGCCCCGCATGTAGTCCTCTATCCGGTCCGCGGGATTCCACCTCTTCTCCTCCTGAGCCTCTATAGTGTCGGTGATCGTCCAGATGTACTTCATCACCGCCCCGTCCTTGTCCAGCCCCCGCCAGTAAATGTGCACGAGGTACTCGTAGTCCGTGGAATCGGGAGGCGCATACCACAGCTCTGTTTCCGGAGCCTGGTTCCTGTCGATCAAAGAGGGTTGGTTTCTGCGACACGATGCGATAGCTATGATAAGACACAGCACACCAAGCAACAAAAAGCCCTTAGAGGATCTCATTCTCCAAACTCTCCTTAATTAACGTGGGGCATTAAAAGAGGACTGGCTTCGAAGTGCTTAAAATATAAAAGAATTCAACTTGGGGTGTCAACGAAAATCTGCCGTGGGCTCCCGCCGCCCGCCCCAAAGCAAAGGGGCCGGCGCAAAGGCCGACCCCTTTGTCAAGCAATGGCTTCCGAGAATTACTTCAGGAGAACCATCTTCCTGGTCTTCGAGAAGTTCTTCGTAACCAGCTTGTAGAAGTACACACCGCTCGCTACCGGACGGCCGTTGTTGTCAAGGCCGTTCCATCTAACGGTGTACTTGTCTGGCTTCAACTCGTTGTTCTTCAACGTCTTGACCAGCTGGCCGGCAACGTTGTAGACCTTCAGACTCACGTGAGCCCTCTCCTTGATGGAGAACTTGATCGTGGTCGTCGGGTTGAACGGGTTGGGATAGTTCTGATCCAGGCTGTTCACAAGAACGTTCGTCCTCGTGCCGGTAGGATCAGCTATCGGGTTCTCGAACCACCTGATGATGTCGATCAGGTGCTCGGTCCTGTCGTTCGGGAACTGCACCACATCGTCACGGATGTAGTGGAAGCTGAAGCCTTCCAGGATCACCCTGGCCGTCATGTTCTGCGGCGTCGGGGTCTCCTGCGAGATCACCGCGGCGTGCAGACCGTCATTCTGGCCGGAGTAGAACATCTCCTGGCGCGCCGTGCCTGTCGGCTCGAGCACGTCGAAGTCGTTGATCAACGGACATCCGCCGAAGGCAACCAGCTTGTCGGGCGTTCCGCTGTGGTAGAAGATACCCGCAGGGTCACCTTCAACCAGCGGAGCTATCGCAGCACCCGCCGCGACGTGGTTGCCGTTCGTCAGGTTGTAGTTGATGTAATTGAACAACGCGATGAACGGAGCGCTGCCCAAGGTCTTCATTTCTTCCGCTATGTCGTCACCGGTTATGTAGAGACCGGGGTTCCACAGGGAAGAATTATCCAAGAAGGATTTCAGCAATTGAGCCGAAGGCGACTTCTCGGGGTTGCCGCTGCCGTCGCCGATCGTGCCCGTTCCCAGATCTCCGGAGTTCCAGATGATCTTGTGGTAGACATCCGTTATCTGGCCCGCGCCTGCACGAGCACCGAGGCCGTTCGCCACGAGCGAAGACGGTCCCCTTACGTCGTAGCGGTCGGGCGTGATGCCCATCAGCTGGAACGCCGTGTCGAAGTACGGCTGAGCGCCACGGCCGCTGAAGTCGTCCACATAGAGGATGTCGCTGTTGCCCGTAGGCAAGCACTGGACTTCCATGGGAGCGGCTTCGGCCTCGGACTGGATGCTCGTCGTACCGCTGCCCTGGCTCCAGTAAGTCGTGTTGCCGCTGGCGTCGGTCGCCGAGAAGTAGAAGTCGACCCTGTCCGGAGGTGCGAACAAGTTGTCGTTCAGATCGAAGCAGAACTTGTCCGGAGTAGGGTTGGTCATCGCTTGATCCTGGTATACCGTGTCGCACTGGAACTGGTAGAAGCCGCCGGCAGTAGGACCACCGATGAGCGGGAACCGCGTAGGATCGTCGCTCAACGCCTGACCCGTCTGCCCGCCGGTCGAACGCACGTAGATGTATACGTCCGCTCTTCCACCGTTTCCACCCGTTCCGAGACCGACGTTGGGCTCGGACACGGTAACGACGCAGCTGTCACCAGGATAGATGCTCGGCGAGCTCGCCGGCATACGGTCGATCGCCATGTCCATCCTGACGGTTCCGGTCGTCGTACCATCAGTCGGGAAGTTGTCCTGGAAGAGGTCGATATCACGCACCGACCACACCGGCCCGATGTTGTTCACGCGGAAGAACCGCACTCTGTCGAACAACGGCGAATGGCTGTGGCATGCGCCGGTTCCGTAATAACCGCACCAGTAGAGACACATGTCTGCAACGCCGAGAGCCAATTGGATCTGGCTGGCTCCGGCGCTGATGAGGTCGCCGACACTCTGGAAGATGTGCAGCCAGTCAGGACCCGGGCCGTAGTACACGAAGTTCCTGTCCTTCCACGTCTGCGGGCACCCGCCTACGATGGAGCGGACGTGCCAGACATAGAAGACCAGGTTGTCGAGAGGCAGGTTCCTGTAAGCGTAGAACTCGAAAACCGCCGTCGAAGCCGTCGCAGGAACCGGGTTACCGTAAATATCCTGAGTGAAATCGATATACGGCGACCAGATCTCGTTATTTATGTACTGCCCGGCGGCATTGTGATAAGGGACGACCTTCTGCTCCGGGTGACTCCCACCAAAGGCGGGGTCACAGTCATACACCCAGAGAGGATTGTTGTGGTTGAAGAATCCCCACAAGCAGGTGAGATCCTGCGTACACACATCCTGCTGAAGGACCGACACACCGGGGAAGAGACCCGCGAAATCCCCGAAGCCGCTGCCGGCATAAGCTGCCCACACGCCATCGCTGGTAGCGGTGGCGCCGACGGCCTCACCTTCGAAGTTCTCGCTGTTGACGACGCCGACGGTGTCGGAAACGCTTATGTCATCAACTATGAAGGCACCCTGGGTATCCCAGAGACCGTCCTCATCCGACCAAGCACCATCCGACTGGAAGTGGAAACGGATGTCTATGGTGCTGTTGGGAATCGTTCCCGAGGCAATCGCGGAACTGGCGGCAAGAAGCGTTCCCGCTCCCGTCAGGGTATAGAGGTTCACCCAACCGCCGGATGTGTCCGCGTAGTCGACGTAGGTATAGTCATACCCGGGCTCGGAATCGTAAAAGGCGCTGAACGTGAAGGTCACGTCTCCAGCGACGGCGATACCGTTGCCCGTGGTCTCGAAATACTGGTTCCAGCCGTTTCCGTATCCCGGAAGCGCCAGGTACCCGCACCAAGGAGCGGCCGTGTCGGCTCTGTGACCGCACCACATCGATTGCGCGCCGCTCACTGGACGATATGTGTCGACGTGGAACATAGTGCCGGGCTGTGCCGTCAGGTCGACAGAGGTCCAACCTTCGGCATTGCACTGGCCGCTAACGTCGAACGTATATTCCGCCAGAACATAAGTATCCGCCTGAGCCGACGAAAAAAGCCCATCGAGTGGGCGGTCGGTCAGGTTGTTGTAAACCTGGATACTCTTCTGAGCGTTGTTCTTTGCCACCGGCCGCGCCATCACCAGCGATGACAGTGCGAACAGAAGGCAAAAAGAAACAATTAATGCTTTTTTCATCGTATTCCCCCCATCGTTGCTGAGAAGGAAAAGTGAATACGCGAAAACCAAATTTAGTAGTCTTCAACGAAGACCATGACAAAGAGGCAAAGATAAACGCAGTCTGAAACGACCTTTTTTCACCTCCTTCAAAAACTCGTTTCAGGGTTGACGTTCATGTAAACCGTTGAGTGAACAAACAGTCGAGTAAAAGATAGCTCCAACGGTGGTCGGCTTGGTTCGCACACCTGCGTGTGCTTCCAACAAGCAAGTGGAATTGCTTTTCACAACCCTTTGCCCCTAGTCTGGCTAAAGCATACCATAAAAACGGGGAAAATGTCAAGAGGCGATATCCGGAATCACTCGTAATTACAAGTAGCTATGAGGAAGCTTGGTCGGAATCTACTATATAAGAAAAATCGGCATATCTGGAAAACAGGGCGAAAAGAACAGCCAAGAAACCATGCCTGTTCATGCTCACTTCCTTGTCTTTGCAATTTACCAGAACCTTGTCGAAATACCTGTCTATGGCCGGGGCCAGCCGGGAGAAAGTTTTGAGTATTCCCGGGAAATCACCTGCTTTTTCAAGGGCTTCTATCTCTGAAAACATCTCTTTGACTTCGTGATTCAATTCCCTTTCCTCGGCTTCCTGAAAGAGACTCTCCCTGAAGCCGACGCCCACCCCGAGGGTCTCCCGCTCGAACAGGGCGCCTCTTATCTTTTCCAGCTCCGATCCGAAGATCTTGCGCTCGCTTGAAAGGATGTTTCCCACCCTCTTCACGCCGGCTATCAGCCTCTTGAAATCCTTCTTCTTCCTGATGCGCTGGAAGCTTCGGCATCGCTCCGCAGCGAGGCGCGGATCGAGCCAGGCCAGCGGGAGAACCGCGTCTACTATATCGTAGTCGTAGCCGGCATCCAGGAGATAGCCTTCGAGTCTTCCCTTGAAGAAATCCTCCAATCTGCCCAGGCTTTCATCGTAGTCGGCATTATCCGGCAGGCCTGCCTCGCGGTATATCGCCACCGCTTCATTCATCAGCTCATCCAGTCTGGCGATCCTCGAACGATCGATCATCCTTATCACCGCCAGCGCTTGCCTTCTCAAGGCATAAGGATCCTGCGATCCGCTGGGAAGCAACCCCGCAAGGAAACAGCCGCATATATTGTCCATCTTGTCGGCCAGGCTTAGAGCCATCCCGGCCCGGGACGATGGAAGCGGGTCGGCCGAGCTTCGGGGCAGATGGTGTTCCCTTATCGCCCGGACTATGCCCGCAGCCTTGCCGGCGGCCCGGGCGTAATAGCTCCCGATGACACCCTCGAGTAGAGTGAATTCCTTGCCGTCACGGACCATCTCGCTCGCCAGATCGGCCTTGGCGAGCAAGGCGAGCTCGTGCATTTCAGCCTCGCTCAATCCCGTCCCCCCCCTGCGATCGAAGAAGCACAACAGCTTCTCGAGTCGCTCGGCTTTCTCGCGCAACGTCCCGAGGCCTTCCATGAACACGATTCCATCGAGCCTGTCGGCCAAGGCATGGATGCCTCGCTTGAGATCCTCTTTCCAATAGAAGAGGGCATCTTGGAGCCTCGCCCGCAGCACTTTCTCGTTACCGGCCTTTATTCCGCGGCTGCTCCTCTTCTTGCCGTCGTAGAAGGCGAGAAACCGCGGCATCAATTCGCCGTTCCCGGAACGTCTGAGGGCGAAATACCTCTGGTGGGTCTTCATCGCCGTTATGACGACCTCGGGGGGAAGCGAAAGATAATCCGGGGGGAACTCCCCCACGAAGACACCCGGTTCCTCCAGCATGAAATTGATTTCGTCGAGGAGATCTTCGTCTTCCACCAGTTCACACCCCGCCTTGCGCGCGGCGCGAAGCGCCATTACGAGCAGGCGTTCCCTTCTCTCCCGGTGATCGACGATAATACCCCTCTTCTTCATGGTCGAGAGATACGACTCGGCGTTCCTTATCACTATTTTTTCCCGGCTGAGCCATGGGCTGCGGAAAGACACGTTGGAACCGCCGACTCCCGCGAACTTGAACCTCACTACGGTGTCGCCGTAGAGACAAACGATCCAGCGAACGGGGCGGGCGAACCTCGCCTTCCCGCTTTGCCATCGCATCGACTTGGGAAACCTCAATCCACCGACGAGGGCGGGCAGGTTTTCGCGCAAGAGGGCTACGGCTTTTCGCCGGCTGAGCCTCCTCTCGAACCCCACGTACTCGCCCCGATCGGTCTCGATCCTGCGAAGGTCCTTCACGGACACCCCCTTCGATTTCGCAAAACCGATCGCCGCTTTCGTGGGTCTGCCCTTTTCATCGAAGGCTTTCGAAACCGGGGGGCCGGTCACAGCTTCTACTCTCGCCTCCTGCACGCCGGCCAGTCCCTCGACGAAGAGAACCAGCCTGCGAGGCGTGCCGGTGGTGGTGACGGATTCGAAGCCCAGCCTCAGTTCGTTCATCATGCTCTCCGCGTCGGCTTTGAGCTGTTCGAGGGCGGGGGCTACATAGGAAGCAGGCAGGTTTTCGCACCCAATCTCGAGCAATAGATCGCGCAACTCATCCACCCCCCCTCAGCAAGGGATAGCCCGCTTCGCGCCTTTTCTCGAGGTAGAGCCCCGCGACGCGCCTGGCCAACGCCCTGATCCTCCCGATGTAACTCGTCCTCTCCGCGACGCTCACAGCACCTCGTGCGTCGAGCACGTTGAATATGTGCGACAACTTCACGACGTAGTCGTAGGCGGGGAGCACGAGGGATGCTTCCGCGAGCGAGGCGCATTCCTTCTCCAGTTTCTCGAAGAGGTCGAAGTAGACGGCCGTGTTGGCCTTTTCGAAATGAAAGACGGAGAACTCCTCCTCCGCCATGCGGTTCATTTCCCCCCAGGTGATCCCGTTCCCCCACTCGAGGTCCATGACCGAATCCTTTTCCTGGATGTACATGCATATGCGAAGAAGACCGTAGGTGATCTCGGCGGAGACGGGATCCAGTTCGAAAGAACCCGCCTGTTGGAAATAAGTGAACTGGGTTATCTCCATCCCGTCGAGCCACACTTCCCACCCCAGGCCCGACGCTCCGAGGGTCGGGGCTTCCCAGTCGTCCTCGACGAGTCTGATGTCGTGCACTCCCGGATCGATGCCCAGGGCCTTGAGGCTGTCCACGTAGATCGACAGGACGTCGTCGGGAGGAGGTTTGAGTATCACTTGGAACTGGAGAAACTGCTGCACGCGATTGGGATTCTCCCCGTAGCGGCCGTCCTTGGGGCGCTTCGACGGTTCGACGTAGGCGACGCGCCAGGGTTCGGGGCCGAGGACCCTTAGAAAGGTGGCCGGGTTGAGCGTTCCCGCCCCGACCTCGGAGTTGTACGGTTGGACGATGAGACACCCGCGCCTCATCCAGAAGCTCTGGAGCTTGAAGATTATGTCCTGATAAGAAAGATGCTTCTTCCCCGGCATCTTGGACGTGCCTTTCTTTTCCAGCCGCCCTGCGTCGGCACCTCCGCCGCCCGGGCGTCAAGATTGTTTCAATAACTTGAATGAATCGGGGAGTCGATAGCCTTGAACGTGATAAATATATGTCCAGTGAAGTATCTGTCCAAAACTTTTTCTGAGCGACTCCTCGATGCGCATTGCACTGAGTTCCCGAAACGGGCGGACGGCGACCGTCTCGATGAGAGAAAGACAGTCCGCCTCGAGCGGCATCGCTTCGGCGCCGCGGGTCTCGTCCCCGGCGCAGAAGCTCACACCACCACGCGGATCATATACGCCGCTTTCCAGTTTTTCACCGCAAACGGAGCAGTGGCCGAACTCGGGAAGCGAACCGATCACTCCGAGCAGTTTCATCTGCAGGACGAGGAAAAAGAAGAGCGGATCCTGCGGCCGCTGCACGGCGAGGAACGAGACTATCGTCTCGAAAACCCCTTCGTCCCTGTGCCCGAAGTACGTCACCTGGTCGACCAGCTCGATGGCGGCCAACCGCGAGGCCATCCCGGGAAGCGAATCCTCCACCGACGCGCCGGCGATCCTTATCTCGGCCTCCTTCAGGTAGAAGAGATCTCTTCCTTCCTTATAGTAATAGACCGCCTGGAGAACGGTCCCCGGCTCGAGCGCCGCCCGGTAAGGGCTCTTGTCCTTCATCGCGGCCTTCGCAATGAGCTTTATCTTGCCGCTCTCCTCCCCCAGGAACGTGGCGATCCTGCTGCTGCCGCTCCTCGAACTCCTGATGACTACACCTTCTTCTTTCTTCAGCATGGGACCCGTCGAGTTCTATCCTGTGGATTCCGTCTGCCCCGTCCCGTGCGGCGGCTCCCCCCCGATGAACTCACTTCCCACCCATGATCGACAGATAGTGCGTCGCCAGCGCAAGGTAGATGGCCAGCCCCACTATATCGTTCGAAACGGATATGAAAGGCCCCGTCGCGATGGCGGGATCTATCTTCAGCCTGTTGAGTAGCAGGGGGACCGAGGCGCCCATGAAGGCCGCCACCATTACGACGCTCACCAGGGAGACCCACATGAGCATGCCCAGGCCGGCCTCGTGTCGCCATATGTTTACGAAGGTGAAGAGAATCGCACCGAGGATGAAACCGTTTATCAGAGCCACCTGGAGCTCCTTGAAAATCCTCCGCCAGGTTCGGCCTATGGCGATCTCCTTCAAGGCGAGCTCGCGGACCACGACGACGGCCGCCTGGCTGCCCGTGTTGCCGGCCGTTCCGATGAGCAGAGGTATGAAGAAGACCAGCGTCACCGCCGTATTGAGTGAGACTTCGTACCTGCTGATCAGGACCGCGTTGATCAGCTCTCCCAGCATTCCCCCTATCAACCAGGGCAACCTGGACCGGGATATCTTCACGGGCGATCTCTCGCCGATTTCGTTCTCGTCCGTTCCGGCCAGCTTCGCTATGTCCTCGGAAGCCTCCTCCTCTATGACGTCGATTATGTCGTCGACCGTTATCCTTCCCTTGAGGACGCCTTGTTCGTCGACGACCGGAAGCGTGAACTCGTCGTAGCGGGCGAATATCCCGGCCACTTCCTCCTGGTCCATTCCCACGGGCACGCTGATCACGTTCTTCTCCATCACGTCGGCGATCTTCTCCGAGGGTTCGTGGATCAAGAGGTCGAGCACGTTGATGGCTCCCTTGAGCACGCCTCTCCCGTCCACGACGAAAACCTTCTGGATGTTCTCGATCTCTTCCGCCCTTTCCCGCACCAGCCGGATCGCATCCCTGATCGAAGCGTCCTCGCGTACGGCGAGCTTTTCCACCTCCATGATGCCGCCCGCCGTGTCTTCCTCGAACTCGAGCAGTTCGGATATCCTCACCCTCTCCTGCGAGGAGAGGAGGGATTCTATCTGCTCGGACTTCTCCGGAGGAAGCTGGGAGATGATGTCGGCGGCGTCGTCCGAAGGCATCTCCTCGATCAGGTTGACCACTTCCTTGTCCGTCAACAATTCGAGAAGCGCCTGCCCCGATTTCTCGTCGACCTCGCTGAGGACTTCGGCCGCCCTCTCGTTCCCCAGGGCTTTCAACACGATCACCTTCTCACCGTCATCGACTATTTCCAAGATGTCGGCGACGTCGACTGCATGCATGGGCTGGAGGAGGGCCTGCAATCCATCGAGATCGCCCGCATCGACGAGGGCTTTCACTGTCGAGACGATTTCTTCGTCAATTCGATCCGTCATGGCACTTCCCGATCGTGGAGGGATCCAAGAGTCGATTCACAAGAAGCATCGCAATCGTAGGAAACTAAGTGAGCCTTGGCAAGCTCGATTTGTCATTCGGATCGCGGGATCACGGATGCGGGAGCGGAGGGAGATACGGTTCCACCCGAGATGACCATCTTCAGACCTTCTTCTACGCTCATCTCCAGCGGAATGACGTCCTTCTTCGGAACCATGAGGAGGTAGCCCGAGGTGGGATTGGGTGAAGTGGGCAGGAAGACGTTTATCAGCTCTTCCCCCG
This sequence comes from uncultured bacterium, assembly GCA_964464035.1. GTDB lineage: Bacteria > Krumholzibacteriota > Krumholzibacteriia > WVZY01 > WVZY01 > CAYXEN01. Next base: position 32,169 of record CAYXEN010000005.1, read on the forward strand.
TCGCTTGGTTCAACGCCGTGGGCCCGGTCCAGGTGAGGAACCCTATGGCATAAGAACCCTGATGGGGGAACCGTATGAGGACGACCTGCTTGAAAGCCGTTCGCCGGTCGGAGAGAAGAACCTGGCTTATCTCTTTCACTGTGGAATAGATACCCCTGATGAGCGGAATGTGATTGAGGGACCTCTCCCCGAAGCCGATGATCTTGCGACCGACCAGGTTGCCGGCGAGGAATCCCACCAGGAACACGAAGACGACGACGCCGAGTATCCCCACTCCCGGAAAATCCAGGACCGGATACCTGGCCTTGAGCGGATCGATGAGGTTGTCCATCGAAGCGAACACCTTGAAAAGTATGTATCCCGTTATCACGATCGGGATGAGGATCAGCAAGCCGGTTATGAACTGTCTCCTGAAGAATCTGAACAAGCCTCGCCTCCGTTTCTTTCACCCGGGCTCAGTCGCTTTCGACGGCCGCTATTCTTCCGCGCCCCGCTTGGCCTTCCCCCCGCACGACTTGAGACCTCTTATCAATACCTTGTCGATCCTCTGCCTGACGATGGAACGGATCTCGTAGGTGACGTCATCGTCCTCCACCATGTCTCCCACCCTGGGAACACGCCCGATCTTTTCGTAGAGGAATCCTCCCAGACTGTCCGATCCGCCCTCGGAAAGATCGAGACCGAGCGATTCCTTGAGGTCGTCGACGTGAATCTTCGCGTTGCAGACGGCGGTGTCTTCGTCGATCCTTTCTATCAGCTCCTCCTCGGTATCGAATTCGTCCTGGATGTCGCCGACGATCTCCTCGAGAATGTCCTCCATCGTCACGAGGCCGGCCGTGCCGCCGTACTCGTCGACCGCGATGGCTATATGCTTCTTCCGCTTCTTGAACTCGGAGAGGAGTTCGTCGATCTTCTTGCTCTCGGGAACGAAGAACACCTCCCTCATCACCTGGTCCAACGTGAAATCCTGTCCCGCGACTATCTTTCTCAAGAGGTCCTTCGTATAAACGATTCCGACGACCTTGTCTATGGTCTCCTCGTACACGGGAATCCTCGAATGCCCGGAGTCGATGATCACGGACATTGCTTCCTCCCGGCCGGTGTTGACGTCGACCGCCACTATATCGATCCTCGGTACCATCACTTCCCTCACCTGCGTATCTCCGAAGTCGAAGATGCTGGACATGAGTTTCTGTTCTTCCTCCTCCAGCGAACCGTTCTCGTCGCCGAACATCGCTATCTTCTGCTCCAGCGGCTTGAGCGGAAAGGAAACCGCATCCGTGAACCCGCCTCCCAAGCCCCTCAGAATGCGTTCGATGGGCGATATGAGGGGGAAAGAAACGAGCAGCAACGGATACATGAAGAACTTGGAGACGTCGAGTATCTTCTGCGCTTGCCGGAAGGCCGCCAAGGAGAAGGCCGCGGGAGGAAGAAAAACGACGCCGAGAGCGAAGAGCGACGTGAAAATCATCCGCGGCGGCGCCGGTAATCCAGCAAACAAGCGGCCCGCCCCCAGGTCGAACGCGGATGCGATTCCGAACAGGGCTCCGACGCCCTGCGTCATCCGGAGAAAGACGGCGGACACGAGCGGCTTCTCCAGAAGAAGCCTCACGTAGCCGGTGTCCCACCACTTCTCGTTGGACTTCTTCTCGTGATGAATGTACGAAAGGATCTCGAGCGCCCTCTGAGTCGCGCCGGCGAAGCTCAGCAACAGAACGGCGAGGAGTAGAATCACTACGTCGATTGTCGGGTTCATCTATCGGTAAACGGGAAGGTTTCGCATCACGCGAAGAGCTTTTCCACTTGTCCGGAATCGAGCCACCTGGAAAGGAGCTTTTTCTCCTCCGCTTCCATCTCATCGGCCTCCGCATCGGACTGGTGATCGTAGCCGACCACGTGGAGCAGGCCGTGAACGGCGGTCCGCAGAAAGAGGTGGCCCGCTTCCACCTTCCTCTTTTTCGCCTCCTTCTCTATAGTTTCGGTGGAGATGTACAGTTCCCCGGATGTATCCTCCGAGACGGGATGGACGTCTTCTTCCATGTACGAGAAAGAGATCACGTCGGTTTCCCTGTCTATTCCCCTGAAGTCGCGGTTGATCCTCCTTATGCCTGCGTCATCGGTCAGGACGACGTCCACGCGGAGCTCATCCCCGCCGAGAGCGGCGCAGGCTTCACTCAAGGCGGCCACGAGATCTTCATTCAGCCACTCTATGTTTCTCTCCGAGGGGCTTAGCGACAATTGCATTCTTCTCCCCTTCTTCCTTCTCCTGGCCGGGATAGGCGACCCGCTTGTGGTAGATCCCCGTGAGAAGGGATATGAATTTCTCCTTGATCTTCGCCAGCTCGTTGAGCGTGAGGCCGCTCTCGTCGAGTTGCCCCTCCTGGGCCCTGGCATCGATGAGCTTCTCCACCATGTTGCGGATGTGGGCCGCCGTGGGAGCCTTGAGCGACCGGCAGGCCGCCTCTACCGTATCCGCCAGCATCAGGATCGCGCTCTCCTTGCTTCTCGGCTTCGGGCCGGGATAACGGAAGTCGTCGCGGTTGACGCTGGAGTGCGAATCGGTCTCCAGGGCTTTCTGGTAGAAATAGGCCATCACCGTGGTTCCGTGATGCTCGCGAATGGCGTCGATCACGATGTCGGGCAACTTTTCCTCGCGCGCCAGCTCCACGCCGTCCTTGACGTGGGCGAGAAGGATCAGACTGCTCATCTTGGGAGTGATCTTCTCGTGCTTGTTGAAGTCGGAATCCTGGTTCTCCGCGTAATACTCCGGCTTGAATATCTTGCCGATGTCGTGATAATACGCCATCACCCTCGTCTTCAACGGATCCGCCCCCACCTCCTGGGCGACCGAGTCCACGATATTGCCTATCAGCATCGAGTGATGGTACGTGCCGTGCGCTTCCATGTTGAGCCTTTTCAAGATGGGCTTGTTGAGATCCGTGAGTTCGAGCAGCGTGAACCTCGTCGTGAGATTGAAGATGTTCTCGAAAATCGGAAGAAGGAACATCACGCTCACGCTGGAGAAGAAAGCGACGGCTATCCCCCAGAAACAATCGCCGTAGAGGACCTGCATTTTCTCGGCCTGGCCGAGCTCGACTCCGAATATGCCCAACACGTAAGCCAGCGACATGTAAAGGAACACCTTGTAGAAGTGACTGCGGGCCTGGAGGCTCTTCAGCGCCAGCGCGCCGACCGTACCCGCGGCCAGGGAGACGAACCCGATGTTGTAGTGAAAATCGGTGAGAAGCGGTATCAGGATGCTCGCCATCACCGTGGCGACCGCTCCCAGCCTGAAATTGAACAAAGCGGTGAGCATCAGGGATACGAAGGCCACGGGCACGAGGTAGGGATTCAAGTGGAAGCGAACCACCGCCACCAGAAAGAGCAAGTACGCGACCATGACCATGAAGACGGCCGACAGCCTGAACAAGTCGTTGTAGAGCTTGCGGTGATAGGAAGCCAAGTACCCGCCGAAGAGCAGAAGGAATATGGCCAGTCGGAGGAATTCACCCACGTACATCTGGACCAGCGTGAAGGGCGAGCGCTTGGTTATCTTGCTCGCTCGCGCTTTCTCCAGGGATTTGAGGACGTTCTCCTGCTCCTTGGTGACCTTGTCGTGCTTGGCGATGATCCTCTGGTTCTTGGAGACGGTGTAGAATTTCCTCACCTCGCCCATCGCCTTGTTCCGCCGCTTCTGGGTCTCCTCCACGTTCAGAATGAGGTTGGGATATACGTTGGCGCGGACCAGCTCGAAGAAAACCTGAGCCTTGTTGCGGTTCTTCTTGAACAGGGACAAGGATTTCTCGCGGATCATGCGATCCACTCTCCCCTGGTCGGTGATGTCGCGGACCTCCACTCTCTTTTCCTTGTCGCCGTCCAACACGACTATCACCGATTGATCGGCCCGGCGGATGGGGCCGGAATTGTCGATCAAGCCGTTGGCGAGAAGCTGTTTCTGGTATCTCCGCGCCGCCCTGCTGATCTCCTTGAGAACGGATTTCGAAAGAAGGATTTTCGCCGTGCTTCTCGGCAAGTAGGGCAAGAGCGTGGCTATCTTGTCGAGTTTCGCTTCCTTGGTCAGTGTGTCCGTGCTCGCCAGGTCCGCAAGACTCTCCAGCGTGCTCTCCAGTCCCTTGGCCAACTCTTCCTCGATCTTCCTGTCCCTGACATAGACGGGAGGCACGGCGACGGCCGCCTGGGCCTTGGCGAACTCGAGTTCCTCCGGCGACAACGCGACATCGAAATCGAATGGTGCTATTATCTCGCGGTCGGCGATCTCTCCCGCCTTGAAGATCACTTCCTTGCTCTGCCTCGCAGGCGGCAGAAGGACTATCGCAACGAGTATGAAAACGCCGCCGAGAATCACCCGGGGCAACATGCTTCGATAGAAGTCGCTCTTCGTCTTCGAGTGATGGTTGGCGTATTTCTCGACCCGTTCGTTCCGCGAAACCTTTTTGCGACGCCTGAACATCTTGGAAAAGGGAAGTTTCATGATTACTTGTGATTCTCCTTGTCACCGTCTCGCGCGAAGGCGTCGATTATCTCCTGGACCAGTTCGTGCCGCACCACGTCCTCCAGGCCGAGGGTCACGAACTTTATGCCTTCCACGCCGGACAGGATGCGTCTTGCGGCCACCAGGCCGGACCGCGACGGAGGATCGAGATCGATCTGGGTGATGTCACCGTTCACTATCGCCTTCGCGTTGCCGCCCAGCCGGGTCAGGAACATCTTCATCTGCATCGAGGTCGTGTTCTGGGCCTCGTCGAGGATCACGTAGGCGTTGTTCAGGGTCCTTCCCCGCATGTACGCCAGCGGAGCCACCTCGATCGTTCCGTTCTCCTGGTATCTCGTGGTCTTCTCCTGGCCGAGCAATTCATAGAGTGCATCGATGATCGGCCTCACGTAAGGGTCGAGCTTCGCCTGGAAATCCCCGGGGAGGAAGCCCAGGCTTTCGCCCGCCTCGACGACGGGCCTGGCCATGATGATCCGCTCGATCTCCCTCCTCTTGAGAGCCGCCACGGCGCTGGCGACTGCAAGAAAAGTCTTGCCGGTGCCGGCCGGACCTATCGCGATCACGATGTCGTAATCCGCGATCGCCCGGACGTATTCCCGTTGATTGAGCGAACGAGGTTTGATCTCAGTCCCGCGCTTGGAAACGCATATCACCTCGTCCTCCAATTCCTCCAACCTCTCCCCACGGCCGCTGTGATTGAGTAGATAGCGAATGTCTCTCTCCGTCACGGCCTTTCCCTTTTCCGCCATCGCGAACAATTCTTCGAAGAAGCCGGTCAGTTGTTCGATCTCTTCCTCGCTCCCCCGGAGAATCACCTTGTCTCCCCTCACAACCACCGCATCCGGAAACATTTTTTCAACTATTAGCAGATTCCTCTCCCGCTGACCAAACAATTTAAGAGGGTCGAGCCCTCCGGTCGAGAGCACCCTCTTCTTTCTCTTCAAACTTTTCACACCTCCCGGCGTGCCGCCGGCCGGAACTCCTGCTCCAGGCTTCGGCCCCCTAGCACTAAAGGGATTCCCTCAAGAATCCCTAACAATAACAAACCTCAAGACTTAGATGAATGAACCCAAGTCGCGAGGCGTGCTTTTATGGTCGATCATCTTACCATGATCCTCACTTGGAAAACCTATACAAATAATAGGCCAAACGGGGGGAACTTGCAAATTTTTCTAGCGGGGAATCGTGAGAACCTGTTGTGGCACAATAAGATCCGGGTCCTTGATCTGGTCCTTGTTCGCTTCGAAGATCTTGGTCCACTCCAGGGGGCTGTCGTAAATCTCCCAGTAGCCGGCGATCAGCCAGAGGCATTCGTTCTCGGCCACGATGTGTGAAGTCGGCCAGTCACGTGGGATTACGAGAACCGTGTCCGGGTAGATATAGTCCGGGTCCTCTATCTTGTCCATGTTGGCCCGGAAGATCCGCGGCCACTTCACGGGATCGGAATATATGCTGTCGTAGCCCGCAATCGTCCAGAGGCATTCTCCCGGTCTTATCGTCCACTGCTTGGGCAGCGCTTCGAGTTCCGCTATCTGGGTCTTCAGGGTTCTGATGTCGGAATCAAGCTTGAGAAGCTGGGATTCGATGGGACCCAGTTCCTTCTTGAGCTTCTCGGCGTGTTCCTCGGTCGCCTTGAGCTCGGATTCCTTGTCGCGGGCGGTCTTCTTGAGCAGCGCCAGTTCCTTGGCCAGGGCATCGCAGTACGCTTCTTTTTGGGCTTTGGACAGTTCTTCGTACTCGTCCTCGGAATAATACTCGCCGGCTGAAACATTGACCTTGAGACCTTTGGAGCCGCTGCAGCCGAGTCCCCAGAGAAGCAACGTCGTCAATCCAACGAAAGCGAAAACCCGTTTCATCTGCTCATTCACTCCTTCTTCTTTTCGTCTCTGCCGCTCCCCTTCTTGAGCTCATCGAGCTTCTTGCGGAGCTTCGCCGGCACATCTTTCTTCTTTTCGAATTCCTTCTTCTTTGCCGCGAGCCTGGTTTCCAGTTTCTTGGCCCTCTTGCGGGCTTCCTCGAGGTTCTTGTCGAGGTCCTTCGTGTCCGCACGCGTCTCCTCTATTTCGATGGGGCTTACCGTGCACGGCGGAGCTGAGCTGCATCCGGCCGCCAGCGGCGCGAGGAAAGAGAACAATATCAATAACGTCATCTTAGAGCGCACTTCCGGCAACCTCCTTTACAGGCAACAAGGCTACGACTCTCCCGGCGGGGAAAGCGTGTTTCGATGCTCGGCCCGAGTCGTTCACTCGAGATGCTTTCAGCATATCGTAACCTTTTACATTGAACCGACTTCTCGTCTCCGCCTCTAAACACCGACCTTAGAGGCGCCGGAAATGGAAGCAGAAAAGTCTGTTGTGGGGTTGTTGGACGATAAAATATCAATGTGCCCTGCCAGTGTCAAGTCTATTCTCCCCGGAGTGCCTGCTCCATGCGGGCACGACGCCGGTTAATCGTCTTTGCGCCGCACGAGCTCGATGTGAAGTTCCTCGAGCTGCTCCGGGTCGACGGGCGACGGCGCGTCGTCCATGAGAGAAGTGGCTTTCTGGGTCTTGGGAAAAGCTATGACGTCTCTTATCGAAGAGCAACCGGCGAGAATCATCAGAATCCTGTCCAGGCCGGGAGCGATTCCCCCGTGCGGCGGGGCCCCGTACTCGAGTGCGTCGAGGAGAAAACCGAAACGTCTCGCGGCATCCTCCTTGGTTATCCCTGCTATGCTCATCACCTTCTCCTGGAGGCTTCGGTTGTGTATCCTGATGCTCCCCGAAGCAAGCTCGACCCCGTTGCACACGAGATCGTAGAGGTTGGCCCGCACCGCCAGCGGATCCTTGTCGAGCAACTCCATGTCTTCTTCCTTGGGCATGGAGAAGAAGTGGTGGGAGGGTGAATAACACTGTTTCTCCTCGTCCCACTCGAAGAGGGGAAAATCGTTGACCCACAGGAAATCGAAACGCGACTCGTCGGCGAGTCCCATGAGTTCGCCCACCTCGAGCCTCAGCTTGCCTAGTATGATCGGGACCTCCTTGGCGTCGCCGGCAACGGCCAGGATGAGGTCACCACGCCCCGCGTTCAACAAGCCGACGAGCTCCTCCTGAACGCCCGCGGGGATGAACCTCGCCGCGGGCCCCTTGAGACCGCCCTCCTGGACCTTCATGTGGATCAAGCCGCCGGCCCCGGCGGCCGTCGCGGTCGCTTCAAGATCCTTTATCTCCCGGTTGGAGAGACGTGCTCCGTCCGGCACCGAGAATCCACGCACGCACCCGCCCTCGGCCAGGATCTTCCTGGCGATGCCGAATTCGGACCGGGAGAAGCAATCGCCGAGATCCTCGAGTTCCATCCCGAGCCTCGTGTCCGGCTTGTCGGTGCCGTAGCGTTTCATCGCTTCGTCGTACGAAATCACTGGAAAGGGCGTCTTCAATTCGATGCCTCTGCCCGCGCGGAAAATTTCTTTCATGAGCTCTTCGCCCAGGGCGAAGACTTCCCCCTGGGTGACGAAACTCATCTCGATGTCTATCTGCGTGTGTTCCGGCTGCCGATCAGCCCTGAGATCCTCGTCCCGGAGGCATCTCGCCATCTGGAAATAACGATCGAATCCGGCGACCATCAGGATCTGCTTGTAGAGCTGCGGGCTCTGGGGAAGCGCGTAGAAACACCCGGGATGGAGGCGGCTGGGAACGAGGTAGTCCCTGGCGCCCTCGGGCGTGCATCTCACCAGCAGCGGCGTCTCTATCTCCATGAAGCCGCGGCTGTCGAGAAAGTTCCTTATGGCCAGCACAACCTTGTGGCGCAGGATGAGGTTCTCCTTGAGCGGTCGGCGTCTGAGGTCCAGGTAGCGGTACTTGAGCCTGAGGTCCTCGTTGGCCTTGACTTCATCGGTGATGGTGAAGGGAGGCACCTTGGAGCGGTTCAGCACAACCAGGAGGTCGAGAGCGACCTCGATGGCGCCGGAGGGAGAATGATCCCGGGCCATGTCGGGCGGTCGCTTGCGCACGATCCCCTTGCATGCGATCACGTCCTCCATGCGCAGGCTCCTGCTCAAGGCGTCGAGTTCCTCGTCCTTGCCGGGATCGACGATGAGTTGGACGTCACCGGAGCGATCGCGCAGGTTTATGAAACGCAATCCTCCGAGATCTCTCATCCTCGCCACCCAACCCATCAAACGTACCTCTTTTCCTTCGTCTTGCTCGCCGAGCTCGGCGCAAACGTGCGTTCGCGAAAAAGGGAGGTGATACATCTCTTTTTTCAATCTGTTCATTCCTTTCCCCCGGAAGCGACTCCGGACGCGTAGGCGCCGAGATCGGCGTCGGGAATCTCCACCTGTTCCCTGCTCGCCAACTCCTTGCAGCGGACCTTGCCGGGCAGTGAGCTGTCCACGATCACGGCGATGCGCGCCCCGGACCTCTCCGCGCTCTTGAGCTGCCTCTTGAGGGCCCTCAAGGAGAAATCCACCACCGCTCTGCCGGCTCGCCTGAGTTCCCGCGTGAGCTCGAGCGCCCTGACGGACGCTTCCTCGTCCAGGCACACCACGTAGAAATCGGGACCGCGCTCGGCCTCACGAAGGGCGGCGCTTTCGGGGGGCAGCACGCTCACGATTCTCTCCAGACCGGCGCTGAAACCGACCGCGGGAGTCGGCGGGCCGCCGCACTCCTCGACGAGATCGTCGTAGCGGCCTCCGCCGCAAAGCGCGTTCTGGGCGCCCAGCGAACCGTGGACGATCTCGAAAGTCGTCTTCGTGTAATAATCCAACCCGCGGACGAGCTGTTCGTCCCGGTCGAAGGAACGTCCGAGCGATTCGAGTCCCATGGTCACCCTCTCGAAATGGTCACCGCACTCCCCGCAGAGGTTCGCCGATATGGTGGGGAGCCGCCCCTTGACCTCGATGCATCTCTTGCAATCGAAGACGCGCAGAGGATTGCGCTCCATCCGCTCCCTGCAATCTTCGCACAGATCCCCGGTCAACCCCTTCAGCGCTTCGATCAGCTTGCCCCGGTAGGAGGAGCGGCACTTCCGGCAGCCCACGGAATTCAATTTGACGACCAGTCCCTCGAATCCCAGCTCCTCCAGGGCGCTCATCACCACGTCGATCACTTCCACGTCCAGCGCCGGGTTCATGCTCCCGATCGCTTCCAGCCCCACCTGATGGAACTGCCTGTATCTTCCCGCCTGGGGTTTTTCATAGCGGAACATGGGACCGGCGTAATAGAGCCGGACTATGCCGCCGATTCGATGCATTCCGTTTTCGAGGTAGGCCCTGACGACCGAGGCGGTGTTCTCGGGCCTGAGCGTTATGCTGCGCCCGCCGCGATCCGTGAAAGTGTACATCTCCTTGGTCGTGATGTCGGTATCCTCGCCGACGGCGCGACGAAAGAGATCGGTCCCCTCGAAGATCGGGGTGCGGATCGAACTGTAGCCGTAGTTCTCGAAAGTCTCGAAGAAAGTCTTCTCGACGTATTGCCACTTGTATACTTCAGGCGGAATGATATCCTGGGTTCCGCGCATGCGCGAATATTTCATCGTTCTTTCCCCTGCTCCAAGGCGACCGCGGCGATGCGCCGCCGTCCACGCTCCCGCCCGTCAGTCCGGGACGGCTTTCACCTTTTTCCTTCGGCCGATGGAAGAAAAAACCGGGATCCCCACGCCTATGGCCACTCCAAGGGCGTCGGCGATCCAATCGAAGACGCTCATCGATCGGCCGGGAGTGTAACTCTGCAATATCTCGTCGAACGCCCCTACGCTCACTCCGACGGCGAAGAGGAAAACGAAATTGGCCCATTTCACTCTTATCGCATTCCAGCCGATGCTCTTGAAGAGCAGTGCGCCGAGAATGAAATACTCCAGGAAATGAGCTACCTTGTCTTTGGCCTCGAAATCGGGCCCCGGCGGATGCAGGTTCGGGCGCGAAGATACGAAGAAGATGAGCAAGACGTAGAGTGCAACCGGAAGAAAACGCAGGCGGCTTCTTGCAGCCATATTTCACCACTCCGATGATTCATGGTGCTTCGTCACGCGGAACCTGAGACGAGTCGGACGATTCACTTGTCTCCGTACTTCTTTATTATCGAGTACACTTCTTCCCTGTCGCTGGCCTTGCGGAGCTCTTCCCTGAAGTCCTCGTGGTTGAGAAGCCTCGACACCTTCGCAAGGAGCTTGATGTGATCCCTCCTGCTTTCCTTGGGACCGAGGATGATGAAGAATAGGTCGACCTTCTTCTCGTCGAGCGCTTCGAAATCCACGCCTTCGCTGGTTCGGAAGAAGCCGGCCACCAGCCGATCGACGCCGTCCGTGTAGGCGTGGGGAATGGCGACGCCGTGGCCGATCCCGGTGCTCATCACTTTTTCCCGCTCCAGCAGGTCGGCCATCACGCGATCGAAATCCTGTATCTGGTTCCTCTCATCGAGATTCCGGAGAATCGCTTCGAGCACTTCTTCCTTCGCGCCGGACGGAAGATCCAGGACTATGTTGTCTTTGCCGAACAATTCCGAGAGTTTCATGAGCTTCTTTCCAATAGATTCCCTTGATGCGACAAAGCTTCAAGTTATTACCAATTCCCCGCTCAGTCAAGAACATACTAAGGGAAAGCCCGCCGTTCCCCCGCCCGGATGAGTTCTTCCGCTTTTTCCAGCTCTCCCGGCGACAGCCCCCGGATGCCGTGGATGCCGTTCGCCTTCAGGAGCTCGACCGTATCCGTGAAGCGGCCCCGGTCGGATTCGCCGAAAAAAGCATCGACGTCACGGAGGGCCTTCGAATAGTAATCCCCGTCCCCTGAGGAAACGGCGATCACAACCTCCGGCAGGGCGTCGCTCTCGGCGACGATGCTCACTTCGTCCGCCCGGACTTGCCCCCCGTCCACCAACCTCCTCAATGAACTCATGGTGCATGCTCCAACGCGGTAACGGCCGAAAAGAACAGCGAAGACCGTTCTTTCCGTGCCGCCGCACGAGGTCCTCGCAAAATGGAATTTCCCCGAATCCGCCGGGGCCATGAAGCCGCCTTTTTTCAGGATCTCGAGGGGAAGGAGGAAACTGTTGACGGATGAAGGACGACCGAAGAGGATCTGGTCGGGCCCGAGTTTCGAGAAATCGACCGGGCCGGCGCCGGCCGCCGCCAGTATGACGACCTTCTCCCTCACCGGAGACAGTTTGAACGTGGCGATGGCCCGGAGCTCGGTTTTGCCGCGCATCTCGAGGAAATCGGCGGTCGATCCTATGAATACGTCGAAATCATCGGGGATCTCGCTTGATACCTTGAGCACGACCGGACGCTTGGTCACCCTCGCCAACAACCTGCGAAAGGGCTCCCAATCCCTCGTTCCCAAGCATTCGTCTACGTCGAAGCTCACGAAGACTCTGGTGGCGCCGTGATCGAGGAGACCGCCGCCTCCGAAGAGTGCGCTCAGGGTCAGCCCCAGGACGATAACGGTCACCAGCCACGTAAGGGATCTGCCCATGTAGGAGGACAGGATGTTGATGTCTATCAACTTTACCTTGTTCTTCATTTGGGAATGCCGCTCTTCTTCGCCTTCGGCACCGTTATCTCGACTGCTATGCTGTCCACGCTCAACTTGAACTTCTCGATGCCGTCGGGAACGATTACCTCCGGCGCCGCCTTGTACTTTCCGGGTTTCTTTCCGCTGAGGTCTATCAGCACAGAGACGTCACGCGAAGTCAGAGTGTCGAGCACGGCCTTCGGGCCTTCGAGCATCAACGAAACGGTCTTGGGGTCGACTTCCGCCGTCAAAGGGCCCTTGTCCACGAGGATAGTGGGGGGGATGTTGGCAAGAGTTCGGGAAGCCCTGGGGCTCACGGAAAAGACGACCTTCACTCTATCCGGGCTGCAAGTGAACAAGTTCCGATCGAACTCCAGCTCAAGCTCCCTCTCCGTGGATTCCTTGATCTTGCCCAGATCGAGGGACTTCGTGGGCATGTTCTTGAGGTGCTTTACATAGCTCTCCGCTCCCGTCACTTCGATCCTCCTCGGGGTCACCTCGGGAGCGCCGAGGAGCACGTAGCCTTCGGGAATGCTTCCCGCGAGAGTGAGTCCCACGGGAACACTCTTGGTCACCTTGCGCTCGAAATAGAGATCTATCGAGGCCGGCGAGATTATGCGCACGTTGTACGGCCTCACGCCCGAGGGAAGCACGACGTTCGACGCGGAGAGCGTCTGGCGGTAGTGCCCGGACGTGGCTCCGGCAAGGCTCACGGACACGAATCCCTTCCTGAAACCCATGTAGAGGATCTGTCTCTTGGAGGCGGTTATGCTCGTCTTCACATCCGAGGGAAGATTCCCTATCACCGTCAACGAATCCGGTATGCCCTCCAGTTGAACGGGAAGGGTGAAGAGCCTCGTCATCTCTTCCTGGCTGCTCACGTTGAACCATATGAAAAGGGCAACGATGAGCGCCAGCACCTTGATGCCCAGGTTTTCGGTGAAAGCTTTTCTTATCTTCATCACTTGCTTTCCAATATGAGGATCTCCTGACCGACTCGAAGGTTGCTGCTCCTGCCCAACTTGTTCACCCTGCGAAGACTGGCTACGCTGGTCCCGTACTTGCGCGATATCTCCCAGAGCGTATCACCCTTTTTCACCCGATGCACGATTACTTTGTTCCGCTTGCTGCGAGGCGGCGGATAGTTGGCGAAGAAAGCCTGGATCCCGTCGGCGAGCGAGATGGCCAGCCTATCGCGTCCTTTCCGTGATCGCAGTATCCTCGCGTCGTATATGTTCGAAAGGAATCCGACTTCGACTATGACCGAGGGCATCGATATGGTCTTCAATACGGCGAACGAGCGCTGCTTTATGCCCCGCGTGGGGGGCAGCCCCTTCTTGCGCAGCGACTTCAAGATCGATTCGGCGAGAAGCGAGCTTCTGAGCATCATGGTCTGCTGGTTGACGTCGAGCAGCATGTAGAGAAGATCCTCGTTGCGGCTCTTGGCCAATCCCAGCTCGCGCGCTGCCTTCTTCTTGTTGGAGAGGATCTTGGAGGCGGTGGCCGCCGCTCCGGACGGTGAGAGGAAAAACACCTCGACTCCCCTGGCGCTCCTCCTCTTGGCCGAGTTGAGGTGGATGCTGACGAAAGCGTCGGCCGAGCTGGCCTTCGCGATCTCGGTGCGTTTCTCCAGGGAAAGGAAGGTGTCGTTGCGGCGAGTGAGAACAGCCTTGTATCCTCCGAGCGAATTCAGAGTGGAGACGAGACGGCGGGCTATGTCGAGGGCGACTTCCTTCTCCACGAGATGATACCTGCCGGTGGCCCCGGGATCGAAGCCTCCGTGACCCGCGTCGATCGCTACGATTATCGGCCTCTTCGCTTCGGCCTCTTCGTGCGACGCACCGTCTCTCCATACGTCCACCACGATCCTGTCGGGTTTCTCCTTCGTTCGGCTGAGCCGAAAATGCTTCCAGGAAGCCCCCGAGCGCAGATCCAGAACCACCTGCGTGCCCCAGGAGAGTCGGTTCACCCTTATTCCCTTCACCACGCCGCGAGCGACCTTGCGGGGCTTGGCGGCGCCCGAGTGGATCTTCACGCCCCTCAGGTTGATCGCCAATCGCTCGGGGTTGTGAAAAGGTTTGATCTCGTAGGAGAGTTTAGAGGCGCAGTCGAGAACCACCCTCGTGCGGTCTTTCCGGACCGAGTAGCGCACCCGCTCCACGCGAAGCCGCGCAGCGGCCGACGCCGCGGAGAAAGCAAAGAGCAGGATCAGCAAGGCCGATCCCGCCGTCGCCGCCCTTCTACAACTCGACATCTTCGATCTCCTCGTCGGAATACACTCTCACGCCCATGGCCATCAGCTTCTCGGCCGCAACACCGCACCCCCGCCCGCGCCCTCGTGGAGTGTGTATCTCGCGCACTCCACAAGAAGGACTCCCCTCCTTGAGAACGGCATGAGTGACCCCGTTTTCCCGGGCCGCCGCAGCGAGGAGGAGGGCGCCTCTTTCGAAGAAACACGTCACGTCCCTGCCGTCCCCGGTGATTACCCTCCGCGCACCGCCTTCGAAGCTTATCGCCGCCGGTTCCCTGGGCGTCGGGAGGCCTCCGAGCTCCTCCGGGCAGGCCGGCAATCCCCCGTATTCAAGATAGAGGTCCTCGACCCGTTCGTTCTTGGAGCTCGTGCCGTCATAACGGCACTCGATCCCGAGAAGGCAGGCGCTGAAAAGAAAGATCTTTTTCATGGTTTTCCATGTTCATCGGACCCGGGAAACAAAAATAGACCAGCGGGAAAATCTTTGGCAAGCGAAAAGGGGGATTCTATTCGGTTATTTCCTTCTCGGGAAGGACGTAGGCGAGAGGATTGACGGGAGTTCCGTCGTGAAGTACTTCGTAATGGAGGTGGGCGGCCGTAGATTTGCCCGTCGATCCCACGCGGGCTATGATGTCGCCCCTCTTCACCCTTTGGCCCTTCTTGACGAGAATCTTGGAGACGTGGGCGTAGCGGGTCACGAAACCGAAGCCGTGAGAGATCTCGACCAGGTTGCCGAAACTCGACCAGCGCCTCGCATAAGTGACTACCCCGTCCGCCGTAGCGAATATCGGGGCCCCGAGCCTCACCGAGTAGTCCACGCCGCGGTGCACCGAGAGCCTGCCCGTGAAAGGATCCATCCGCCGCCCGAACCTGCTGGATATGAATCCGTGGGCTATCGGCTTTATTGACGGCGTCGAGTTCAAGAGTTCGGTGCGATGGGAGAGAGTGGATATGATCTCCTCGTAGCTGTCCTTCTGGAGCTTGGTCTGGCGCAGGAGTTTGTCCAGGTCATCGGCCAGGGAGCTTATCTTCTTGCGTGAATCCTTGTCGACAACGGCCAATGATCTCACGTATGCGAACTTCGGACCGCCGACGCCGACTTCACTCACGTCATCGCCGAGCTCGTCGAGATTGGCGAGCAAACGGGCTTTCTTCTGGAAATCGAAGTTCTCGAGAACCTGGTTCTTGAGCGTGGCGACCTCGGCGGAGAGCTCATCCAGGTTTTTCTTGAGCACCTCGTTCTCCTTGAGGACCTTGGCCAGTTTGTACGTCTCTCGCATCTGCCTGGAGTACTTGGTGAAAAAGAACGCCGCAGCGAAAAACAAGGTGAGCACGAAAGCAGCGACGAGATAAATATAGATGCGTTTTATTCTGAGAGTCTTTACTGCGGAATTGGACTCCGGCACGTAGAGGAATGTATATGTCTTGCCCTTCATCGCGGTTCTCCGTCGCTACCGATTGTTTCCTTAAATTGAAGGAAGGCTAAGCAAGCCTTCCGTTCGTGTCAAGATAATTCTGATGCTAAACAGCAATTACTATGCCAGATAGAAGAACGCTGCCGCCCCGCTCGAGGGCGGCAGCAACTTTCATGATTCGGATGAGATCGACCCGACCGACGATTGACTCAGTTCTCGATGTAGCCCTTGAGATACTTGGCCCGCGACGAGTGGCGGAGTCGTTGAATCGCCTTCTCCTTTATCTGGCGAATCCTCTCCCTGGTGAGTTTGAGTTTCTTGCCGATTTCCTCGAGGGTCATCGGCTCCTCGCCGTTCAAGCCGAAGTAGAGGGAGAGAATCACCCGCTCCCTCTCGGTCAACGTGTTGAGAGCCTTCTCCATGTCCTCGCTCAAGGCGTGATCGTAAGTCCGTTCGTCAGGCATCTCGGCGTTCTCGTCGGTGAGGTAGTCGACCAGCGCGTTGTCGTCCTGATCGCTGGAGTAGGGATCATCCAAAGACACGTGCGTGTTGGCTATATGCATCGTATCCTCGACTTCCTCCTCTGACAGCTTGAGCCTCTTGGCTATCTCCTTGGCGTTGGGCGCCCGACCGAGTTCCTGATCCAGCTGCCGGGAAGCCTTGCCGATTCGATACAGCGTTCCGGCCCGGTTGAGCGGAAGCCTCACGATCCTCGAGTGCTCGGCCAGCGATTGGAGCATGGCTTGCCTGATCCACCACACTGCATAGGATATGAACTTGTAACCGCGCTTCTCGTCGAAACGATGCGCTGCCTTGATCAACCCGAGATTGCCGTCGTTGATGAGATCCTCGAGGGAGAGACCCTGGTTGGCGTACTGCTTCGCTATCGAGACGACGAAACGCAGGTTCGCCTTGACCAGCTTGTCCAGCGCCTGCTTGTCGCCCTTGTGGATCTTCCGCGCGAGTTCTCTCTCCTCCTCGCGCGTGAGAAGCGGCGTTTTGTTGATCTCATGGAGGTAGAGATCCAGGCTGCGATTGCCGGAAAACTCGCTCCTTGCTCTCGGCTTTTTCTCTTCTTTTTTGTCTTCGTCTATCATCTTTCTTCCTTTCGCGGCGTTCCCCTACTATACTTATCGGCCTTGCCCGAAACCGGATTTAATCTTTTTCCGGGATGACCGGTATATACTTCGAGAATCCCTTCCTCTTTATGAGAAACGCAATGGGATCCTTGCGATTCTTCAACTTCTCGGCTATCAAGTTGTAATCCTTCATGTTAGAGACTTTGTGCGAGTAGACCTCCGTGATCACGTCGCCGGGGCGTATGCCGGCCTCGCCCGCCGGGCTGTCCTTATCGACGTCTACGGCCACCACCCCTTCGTGGACCTTCTTCAAGTTGAAATGCTGCCTCACTTCAGGGGAATCTATGTCTCTCACGTGAATCCCCAGCCAGGCCTTTCCCTTGGGCTTGACGGCGGCCACTGTCGGTTCTTCGGGTCTCTCCATTATCCTTATGCTGAGTTTCTTTTTCTTGTTCTTTCTCAATACCACGATCGGCACCTTGGAACCGACGGGCGTGTTGGCGACCATTATGCGGAACTTCTGGAGTTCCTTCACCGGCTTGCCGTTGAACTCGATGATCACATCCTTGCTCTTCAGCCCGGCTTCCTCGGCCGGGGTTCCCGGGAGCACTTCTTTCACCATTACGCCCCGGTCCACCTTCAAGCCCAGCCCCTCGGCGAGCGTCTTGTCCAGAGGGAGGAGAATGATGCCTATGTACCCGTATTGCACCCTCCCCTTCTCAATCAACTGGTTCATCACACCCTTGACCATGTTGATGGGAATCGCGAAACCGATTCCCTGGCCCGAAGGATTGATCGCCGCGTTGATGCCTATCGCTTCCCCCCTGATATTGACGAGGGGACCACCGCTGTTGCCGAAGTTGATCGATGCATCGGTCTGTATGAAATTCTGGTAATCCGGTCCGCCACCGGCGATCCTGAGGTCGGATCGCCCCTTGGCGCTCACTATCCCCACCGTCGCGGTTCCGGCGAGCTGGCCGAATGGAGTTCCGATGGCCATGACCCAATCACCTACTTTGCATTCGTCCGAATCCCCGAGTTTCACTACGGGAAGATCCAGGTCGGTGTCTATCTTTATTATGGCGATGTCGGTATGCTTGTCGTAGCCGACGATTTCCGCCTCGAACTCTTTCTCATCCAGTTCATCCCCCAATACTACAGTGATCTTCTCGGTCCCTTCTATTACATGGTAATTGGTGAGAATCCGCCCTTTCTTGTCTATTATGAAACCGGATCCTCCGCCCGGGATCTTGTAATGCCGCTCGTCATTGGGTATGAAATCCCTGAAAAACTCGAACGGCCCGAAAAACTCCCTGCCGCTTCCGCTATCTATTGATTTTTCAGTTTTAATATACACCACGGCGGGCCTCACCTTCTCTGCTACAACAGAGAAGATCGAATGAAAGTTCCCCTGGTCGAGGATCTTGTCCTGGGAATCGGCGGGTGAAGCGGCCGAATCGGTCCACAGATCCACGCGCGTACCCAGGAAAAATCCGAAAACCAGGATTCCAGCCGCAATTATCAGTGTTCTCCTACCGATACTCATTTCTTTCCTCCCGTGCAAACCCCGCCGGGCAAAAGACGTAACTCAGTGCCTCTTGCGAGCTTGAACGTCACGCACTCTTATCTACTGATACACCTTGGGGGAGGGATCAATACAGAAGGTTTCGAAGATACGTTTTGTCCTACATAGTTTACCCCGAGGCGCAGGGGGTGTCAAGCCCATAAATCGTCCCGCCCGGCGGAATCCAATAAATTTTCTTGATCTCACGCGCCCCTTAACCGATAGTCTCATAATCCCGCGAAGAGTCTCGCGAGGTTCTGTGTCTTATACACCTGATTTTCTTCCCGGTTCCCTGCTTGGGCGATGCTAAGAGACAAGAAACACATAACTTTCGTATCCGACACCCATTTCAAGGACCGCCGCACCGATGACGAGAACCGGAGGCGGGCGTCTTTTCTCGAGTTCCTCGATCGCATCCCCGAAGGCGGCGCTCTGTTTCTGCTCGGAGACATATTCGACTTCTATTTCGAATTCAGGAGCTCCGTGTACAAGAACTACTTCGACATATTCGACGGCATCTACCGGGTGGGGCGCCGCGGAGTCGAAATCCACTTCATCGGCGGCAACCACGACAGCTGGACCGGGTCGTTCATATCGAGCGAGCTGGGGGCCGAAGTCCATAGAGAGGAAGCTCTTTTCGAAGCGCAGGGGCGCAGGCTGCTCTGCGCGCACGGGGATCTGCACCTCCCCGGGGATTTCGGTTACAAGGCTTTGAAGAGCGTGATCAGGAATCCCTTCGTGGTGCAGGTCGCCGGGCTCGTCCATCCAGATCTGCTCGCCGCTCTCGCCAGGGGGGTATCCAAGGGGAGCAAGAAGGTGACGCGTGTGATCCAGCGTCCGCTGGCCGAGAAACTGTCGCGCATCGCCTTCGACACCTACTTCGGCTCGGAGAACGACGTGTTCATCATGGGTCACGTCCATTTCCCGATACACGTCGAGAAAGACGGAAAAGACTTCGTCATACTGGGGGATTGGCTGGAGCACTACTCCTACGCCGTGCTCGAAGGCGGTCGAATCGAGATCAAGAAGTTCACAGACCGAAAGCAAGACTGAATCTATGGCTGTCACCGAGATCGTTGCTTATCAGCATGATCGCATAATCCACCTGGATGTTTCCCAGCGCGAAGCCGGCCCCAAACGTGGCTCCATATGAATCATAGCCCGACTTGTACCCCGCCCTCAGGTAGAGGCGGCGGGAATAACTGTACTCGAACCCCAGGTGCTCCTTGAGTTCCCCGTCGTTGGGAAAGAGCAGATCGAGGGTAAGAAGAACGTCGCCGCGGGCCGAGGGGACCTCTCTCTGGTAGCTTCCTCCCACTTTTATCACGCGGGGCAGGGCGAATTTCTCGGAAACGAACTTCATGGGGGCTCCAAGATTGGCTATGACCGCCGCCATCTTCAAGCCGGGGATCCTGCTCACGTGATACAGGCCGACGTCGAACGCCATCCCCCGGGCCGAAGTATCGTCGATCCTCTCGTATATCGGCTTGAGGGCGACTCCCGCCGCCAGGTTGGGAAGCACGTACCGGGAGAAGGCGACGGTGACCGTGACGTCGTAGACGGGGAACGTACCGAGAGAAGACGATGTTGGAACATTTTCGTACCTGTCCAGCTCATCCGTGTAGAATCCCGTGAACGCAAAACCCAGGGTTCCGAAATCGGTCTCGTGGGTGAGGGCCGCTTGTTCGAGGCGCGTGGACATGAAATACTCGTTGTGCATGAGTATTCCATTCGTGCCGAGAACCGCGGCCATGGCGCCGGGGTTCCAGAAAACGCTGGAAGCGTCTTCCCCCACCGCAATGAAAGCTTCGCCCATGCCGGACGCTCTCGCACCGACCCCGGCCCTCAACACAAGGGCGCCGGCGTCGCCGGGACTGCCGGCTCGGGCTTCGCCGAAGAGAAGCACACCAAGAATGCAGAGAACCATTATCCTCGACGCTTTTACCGCGTGCATTTTTCTCACCTTCTCACCTGCTTACAGCAATCGTCTTTACCATCACGTCGGATTGATTCGAGCCCCTCACGTGCAACCTCAAGAAATATACGCCACTGCTCAAGCCTCCGATATCGAATCTCTCATCGAAGATGTATCCCGCCGTTCCGCCCGGGTTCTCCCCCCTGAACGTTTTCGACAAGGCCAATTCTCCTTCCATATTATAGATCTCCACCGTGACGTCCGCCATGCCGTTGAGCACCAGCCGGGCGTGGACCTCCGACGATCTTACCGGGTTGGGATAGACGAGAAAAGAGCCTTTTTCGGCCAGCCCCTCTCTTTGCCGTTTCGGGAACACCGATTGCGTCCTGCCCCAGCGGAGGTTCCCGTTTCGATATGAGCCCCAGAAAACCACGTCACCGCTTCGGGACGACGGCAGGTTCTGGATCGACAGGATGGATGTGTTTCGAATCATCATCGAATCCGTCACCGCATCCTGGTACTCGAAGATCTCGGAACTCCCGGACATGACCAGTGACAGATCCCCGCTCCCGTCAAGATCGCAAAGCGTCGGGGTCACGTACATCCCTCCCGGCCCCTGCCTTGGAAACGTCGGCGGCGAAGCGCCTTGCGCGTCGAATGCGTGGAGCGAACCATCTTCTCCCCTGTAGACGACCTCTATCCCGCCGTCTCCGTCTATGTCCGCTATGACGGGAGCGGGAGGGGCGAACTTCATCATTCCCGCGGGACCGGGCGGCGCATCGATCGGTCGAATCCGCCTGGGCCAGTCCAGGAGATCCTTGCCGTCGAACGTGAGAAGATAGAAATAATCGGAATCGACGAGGGCGATCTCCATGACCCCGTCGGCGTTCACGTCGCCGAGGGCGGGGGGGGAAGGGTTGTTTCCTCTCAGGTCCACGACGGAGAGTTTCCGATAGCGTAATTCCGGACGGGCGCTGCTGTCGTAGATCAACAGCCTTCCATCGGGAAGGGTGGTCACCACTTCGTCTATGCCGTCGGCGTCGACATCCCCGACGGCGGGCGCGGCGAGCACGAGCGTGCTGTCGGCGTGGAAAGAAGGCGACATGGGTACTTCCACCGACCAATCGGCGGTTGCTTGGGCCTCGTCGAGCACCGTCCGGGGCGTCCCCGCCGCACCCGGCGCCGAGAAGATCGCATTGTCCTTGACCGGAACATAGGAGAGCCCGAAAACGGAACGGATCGTATCCGCCCAGGCGATCACCACGCCGTCAGTGGGGAAAGAAGGATCATCGCAGATGCCGTACGCAGGAGCCGAGCATATTTGACCGTGGATGACGGCCGGCCAGTAGGATGCATATCTTTGGTCGGGAGGCTTCACCGCGAACCCCCCGGCGTCGATGAGCGAAACGCGGAGGCTGTCCGATGTATGCTCGACCAGTACCACCTCCATGATCCCGTCACCGTGAATGTCCACGAGCATGGGGGCGGCGGCTATGGGAAGCCCCGCGTGAAGGACTCCTTCGGTGAGAGGGTCGCCGTCTCCGTCGGTCACTTCGGTCGAGTCACCGTGCCATGCATAGAGACGGCCGCTTCTCGAAGCCGCCACTATCTCGTCGCCCTGCGCACCGTCCATATCACCTGCAGCCGCTGCACCCACCCACTCGGCTCCGGGAGCCGTGAAGTAAGGTGAGATCGTGCGAGGATCCCCGTCCCGGTCGACGTACTCGGTGCCGTCCGAATTGAAAGCATAGACCCGCCCCCCGGCGGCCATGACCAGGAGTTCGCTTCTACCGTCGCCGTCGAGATCGACGGCAGTGGGAGGCTGGCGGGGCGTGGAATCGTTCCAAGTCGTGCTGGAAGAGACATACGGGTTGGCGAAGTCTACGTCCAGGGTCATGAAGCTGTCCGGCTTCGAGATCCCTGATAACACTATTCCGGTGGGAACTCCTCCGTTCGAGTCGGAGGAGGGTTTCGTGTCCGGCCCGAAGCTATCGTTGTGCCCCTTCCTGAAACTGTCATAGTAGCTCCCCTGCGAGAAGAAACCTAGGCCGTCCAGATCCTGGATGCCGTCCGCCTCTTCGAGGTCGACGCCCTTGCGTTCGGCGAAGTCGTTGGGCAGATGACCGCTGGTAAGGTTGGCCAATATCACGCCTTCATCGATGTGCCATACATAGATCCCGGAACCGGTATCGACGTAGCGCCTCAGGATACCGCCGGCGTCGGGATCGGGGCGAACCTCGTATGGATTGGTGAGATCGGTGAGGAAGAAGTCGAATTCCGCCCCGAGCAGCGAATCGGCGTTGCCGGGAACCACGAGGTCGGAATCGAGGTTCACGAAAGTGAACAGGCTGTCGAAGTTCGTATCGTGCACGCGGTTCACGACGAGAAAGTACTCGCGCTCGTTGATCGGTATCTTCAAGCAGGCCGTATCTCCCGGCGACGGCGTATTGATGTCGTGCAAACGAAACCGCCCGGGCCGATCCACCGTCAGGGGGTCGACCCATCCCGCCAGGACGCGGTTGAACGCGCTGGGGAAGGCGGGAATGAACCCCAGAGCCGTGTACAATCCCCAGGACATCAAGTCGTAGTTTCCCGCCCCCATCGAGTCGAAACCGAGTTCGGGCGTGCCGTCGAACAGAGGAAGAAGTCCTATCCGGCTCCCTATCTCGAAGGCCCATATCCCGAGCGAACCGAGCGAGGTGATGTCCTGCCCCGCATTGGCCGGCGCGATTGCGAAGTTGTCCACGTAGAAGGGCTTGCCCTGAAGCGAATCATCGGTGGCCAACCCGGCGATCGAACTGTCGGGGAAAGCGTTCCTGATATCGGCCAGGTCGAAGAAACTCGACCACAGCTGTTCGCGCGAGTCGTCGAAGGAATCCGTCTCCTGCCCGGCCCCTGCGTGGATTATGAAAAGGGTATGGTAGCGACTTAGGTCCCAGGATGCATCGACGCTGTCGATCACGGTACGGGCCAGCTCCACGACCCTCGTCTCCTCCTCGGGATCATAACCGTAGTAGCCCATCTTCTCGGGCATGGTGTAGACGTGCCCGATGAGATCCCACGTCAGCGTGAATCTTCCCCGCGAGGCCCCTATGAAGTAATCGCGCAGGTGTTTGAGCTCGTTGGCGAAGAAGAGCGAATCCCGCTTCTCCGGCCTGAGGCTGCCCGGTCGACCTCCCATCAAGCTGTCCGCGAATTGAACCTGGACCACCAGGAGACGCAAGGTGTCCGGCATGGAGACGAAGCCGCTCATGAGGTCTTCCAGCCGGCGCTCCTGGAAGATATTCAGCCTCGGCGGCGCGTTTTTCGGCACCGCGTATGCGGCCGCTTTGCCGGTCTTGCCGTAATGGGGAACTCTGCTTTTCGCGCTTGTGGTTGCGGGGAGCAGAGCGAGGGCGATGAGACAGTAAAAAAAGAACTTTTTCATTTGCAAGTGTAGCGAAAAGACACGTTGACGATTGAAACGAATTTAACCGACAGCATCACGTCGGTCAATAGTAAAGGGGAGCTTGCTTCGGTAAACCCCGCCCCTGATCGAAGTCTACCTCTGTCAAACTCCCCTTCTGGTCGGCTCACTCAACCAGCCTGCTTCGCAACGCTTTTCCTGCGTTGTCTCTCTACCAGCCAACCATTCCTCTCAAGCAACGATGGGGGTAAACCCTCGGCCGGCTCAATGTCTCTTCGACCTCTTGCCGGCATGACCTTTCCCGGAGAATACTTTCCTTGCGGAAACCTTTCTCGCAATGGAGCTCTTGCCGAGACTCTCTCTCGTTCCATGTATCTTCATCGCTCCATGTTTCGACCGGCGCACGGCGTTCCTGCTTTTCATATTCTCGGCCGCGTTGAAACGGTCGCGAAGGGCGATTTTTTTCTCGATCCCCGGTCGCGCACGGCGCGTGACAAGCCGGTCGCGCATGGCTTGCGGCTTCATCACTGAATGCCGCTCGTTGATTCTTCGGGAGACCTTCCTCTTGCCGCCGTGTCCACGCAAAGCCACGCGCTTTCTCATTTCGCCTCCGGCCCTCACTATGCGGGCGCTCTTGCGTTTCGCAGCCGGCAACCTGTACGTGGGCTTGAGGACGCGGTACGGATTGTTGTGATGCTCGCGATACGCCCTGTAGACGACGTTGAATTCATAATCGTAAGGATCGACTTCATAGCCGTAGCCGAAGTAGAGGTACCTCGGGTACGGCACCCATTCACGAACATAGAAATGTGAAACACTCACACTCACCAGTTCGAGGGAGATCCTCGGGGGCAGCAGCGAGACATAGAAGCGCTTGCATGCTATGAAAGGATCCCCGTAGATCCTGAAACCGGCCGTGCCGGCGAAGATCTCCAGCCCGTATGATGAATAGACGAAGGGCACCGGGCTGGCCACGGCGAATATGTACGCGATTCCCCGCTGGCCCGGTGAATGGAAAATATCATAGGCATCGGGCTCGAACCTGTAGACGATGCCGCCTCGCACGAAGGCTTCCGCATCGGGGCCGAACGGAAAGACCACGTGGATGAAGCCGTCGGTATCGACGACGTACACTGTCGCGTAGCAGTCTCCGGCCGCTCGGAGGTAGAACACGACGCCGTCTTCGGATGGATAGACGTCACCGTCGTCGTCAAGCCAGACCCTGATGTCGGTGGCATGCCTGTATCCATAACCGTCCCGCTCGCAAGCCGCGGAATCGACCGCTCCCGCCGGTGACAGGAAGGCAAGGAACACCGCCGCCGCCATAAGCGCGTTCGTTATTCTTCTAATCGCGGGAGTACTCATATCACTTGCCTCCTCCAGGGGTGGGATTCCCGCCGCTCGCGATGAGCTCGGGATTGTCGGGATCCACCTGGTACGCCCAATCCAGGGTCACGTGATCCGGAGTGACCTCGGCGACGTATATCTTTGCGTAATTGAAACTGCCCTTGGTATCGAGAACCCTCACTATGTAACTGTGGCCGGGAATCACCGCCACTCTCTTCAACGGGGCCCATCCGTTCAAAGGCGCCCAGTCGACTTCATCGAGTGTCTCGACGTAGCCGAAATCCTGGATGTCCACTCCGGTGCCCGCGGCGAAAAGCGTGTACTCTCCGTTGGGCGTTCCGAAGTAGATATCGGTCGTGGAGGAATTCCAAGCCTGAGCGGCTCCGGTAAGTGAGGAGAAATCGTAGCCGCTCAGGCTGCTGTTTTGCCCCAGGTAGTCGTAGAGAACCAGATTCATGCCTTCCGGTCTCGGGGTATCGAAGACGTCCTCGTAGCTGAGCTCGCTCTCGAAGCCTTCGGTATCGTAGGCCAGAACGGCATAGTATTTCGTGACACCATTGGTCACGTTGTAGTCGTCGTACCAATTCCTTTCGGGGGGAACATCGGCGAGAAACTGGTATAGATTGCCGCCGTCGTTGTTGAAGTAAACGGCATAACCGGCCAGATCGGGCTCGCGGTTCGGGTTCCAATATATGCTGACGACTCCGTCCCCCGTCACGCTATAGACACCGTCGGGTGGCGTAGGGGGGAAATTGTCCACCACCACGACGGTGTCATAGACCGTGTTGTCCTCGCAATTGTTGCAACACCCTCCGAGAATGAAAACCAGCAGGGTTACGGCCCCGAAGCCGATCATGATCTTGGCCGTGTTTCCGATCCGTATGCCGCGTTCACTTTTCATCTCGTCCTCTCCTACCGCAAGCCGTGTGCCATGAGGCAAAAGAGAGGGGCGAGAGACCCGGAGGCGGATATAACTATTTGCATACATACGAGTTGGGCGATTCGACACCATGATGGACTAAGCGGGGCGATCGGCGGGACGGCATGGTAATTCGTTTTCTTCTATCGACAAGTGTCCTCGATAGAGGACATTGAAAGAAGTCATTCGCTGGGGGAATCGCCTCTGAACAGCCCGATTCCGGGAGGGCGGGATATCAAGGCCCAGAGGGCATTGCGGAGCCAAAATGCCTTTTTGTGCCCAAAAAGAAGAGGGACTTGTGATTTGAGCAACGGAGGGGATGTCCAGTTTTGCTCATTTCCTTGGATCTCGCCATTCCAGAGGTTCACAAGCGCCCTCTTCGCCCTTGATTCTACACAAAACCATGATCAATGGCAAGACAAAAATCAGATTATCGAAGGGTTCATAAAAAAAGCTGACATCCAACCTCTCATCCAGTCAATATTCGAGACCCCACCTCTCGAAATCAACTTACTCCTAAAAGCCAGCACAGGCTTTGAGAGGATACTATGGATGTCAGCTTTCGGGCGACTCTATGAGTCGCAATCACTTCATGGAGAAAATCGGTTTCCTCTTCCCGGGTTCTCGTTCCTTTTTCAATCACCAGTCAGCGGGCACCTTTTTCTCCGCTTCGAAACCAGGATCCAAGCTCTCAGGGGGTGCCGCGCACCCCCCAGAACTTTCTCCCCCACAGACGGAAGTATTACGCACGGGATTACTTCCAGACATATCCTAAGGCAAGAGGCGTGCCACAGGAGTCTTGGAGCCACACAAAAACGGCGCTGTAACTTATTATATAATAATTGTTTGTACGGTCGACTCGCGACGTCGTCCGGGGCTGGTCCAGGAGTTGGAGTCCAATGTAAAAGAATCTTGTCTCGCCGGGGGGATATAGGATTAACTCTTATGCTTGCAGCACGTTACACAATCAAATGTTTTTATAAAAAGGTTTTCCAGGAAGGCCTACTGGAGACGGTAGGTCTTGATCTTGGATAGCAAATTGGGGTAGCTGATACCCAACTCCGTCGCTGCACGCGACCGGTTCCAGGCATTACGCTTGAGAGCATCCAGGATTTCACGTTTCTCGAGCTCGCAGATCTTTTCCTTGAGAGTGAGCTTGGACGTGCGCTCGTCGGAGGCCGAAGCCGAATAGTCCAGAACGACGGGGGGAAGATGCTCCAAGCCTATTTCATCACCGTCGTCGGCCAGGATCACGGCACGCTTCACGACCTTTTCCAACTCCCTCACGTTCCCCGGCCAGCGATAAGAGACGAGCTTATCCATCGCCTCGGGCGATATGCCGGTGATTATCTTACCCATTTCCGTGGCGACCTTCTCGAGATAGTACTCCAGGAGCAACGGGATATCATCCTTCCTCTTGCGAAGCGGAGGTACTTCGAGAGGAAAATCGTTGATCCGGTAATAGAAATCCTCCAGGAACCTCCCTTCCTCGCAGAGCTTGAGAAGATCGATCTTGGACGCGCAGATCACCTTGACGTCCACCGGTATCATCTCGTTGGAGCCGACTCTCCTCACCTTGCCGGTGTCCAGGAATTGAAGTAGCTTGCCCTGCATCGCCAGCGTCGTCTTGCCGATCTCATCGAGGAATATCGTGCCGCCGTGGGCCTGGCGCAGCAGCCCGTCCTTGTTGGCGACGGCGCCGGTGAAAGCGCCGCGGACGTGACCGAACAGCTCGCTCTCCAAGAGAGGCTCGGGCAGGGCGGCGCAGTTCACGTGGATGAACTTCTGCTCCCGCCTGTCGCTCAGAAGGTGGATCGCATAAGCTATGAGACCCTTACCCGTTCCCGTCTCCCCCTGCAGGAGCACTGTGGCGTTGGAATGGGCCACCCTCTCGGCCAAGTTTAGCAGTTTGAGCATCTCACCGTTGTCGGTGATGATACTCGAGAAACTCTCGGGCGCCGGTTTGCGGGCACGGGCCTGCTTTCGCTCGTTGCGCAGGAGTTCGAAAACCGACAGGGAAATGAGGCTCGTATAGGCGCCGATGAAATGAACTGCTTCGCGATGGATCTGGGCGGACGAATCATCCTGATCCTTGTACAGGAAGAGGCATCCCAGTTCCTCGCCTTCGAATCCCAGTTTCTTGTATAGGCCCAGCAACGGCTTGTTCCCGTTGTCCGCTATCAAACCTGCGAGGTCCGGTTCCTCCGCCGAGCTGAAGATCGCCGCCTCACTCGCCTCCCGGCTCGAGTATTTCCCGCTAAGCCAGCGGTGAAGGGCCTTCGCCTTCCTCTTGCCGAGCGCCATCGAGGTAATGATCTCGAACCCTTCTCCTTCGGCGGATCTTATGGCGATGAATCCTCCCCTCGCTCCCGCTTTCTCGGCGAGAAACCCGAGGGTCGAATCCAGCTCGCTCGAGAGCTTCTCGCGTGAATGCGTGCTGGCCTGGAGACCGCCCAGGGCGGCGAACTGATCCAGGACCCGGGCCGTGCTCTTGGCCATGCGTGCTTCGACGCGCGCACGCATCGCTCTCAGCATGCGCTTGATCTTGCCGTCCTCGCCCTCGGCGAGGCGATCCGCTTCGTAGACGGCCAGAAGGGCGCCGTCGAGATCGTCCAATCGGGCCTCGACCGCGGCAAGGATGACTTGAGACAGTATCTGTCCCCTCGGATGGTCGGCCTTGCCGAAATCCATTATGCTGTCGTTGAGAATCTGCTTCGCCTTGAGGAGGCTTTCATCGTCGCGCTTCTTTATGTAGGCGCGGGCGAGGAGCTGTTCCGATCTGGCTTTCTCGTAGACGTTGCTGTAGCGATCGAACATCTCGACGCTCGTCCGCATGGCTTCGATCGCTTCATCCAGGCTCCCGGTTCTCGCCAGGCACAGGCTTCGCGTGCGCAGGAAGAAACCCATCTCGTAATACTCGCCGCAGTTGGAGGCCACTTCGAGGCCTTCCTCGATATACGCCAGCGCCTTCTGGTAGTTGGAGAGCTGGTAATGCACGTCGGCGAGCCTGCGCAGGATCTCGGCCGTTACGTCGCCTTCCGGCGCTATCTTCCTGGCCTTGCGCAGCCCGTTGTTCAAGTTGACGAGAGCCTCGTGATATCTTCCCCTCGCTATCATCAGCTCACCGAGATACTCGTCGGCGAGAGCCGACTCCCTGCCGTAGCCCGCGTCGTTGGCCATGACCTGGCCGCGGACTATGAACTTCTCGGCTTTCTTGACTTCCCCGCACTGCACGTAGGTCCGGCCCTCCATGAGGATAGCCTTCGTAAGCTTGAAATTGTCGCCGAAACGCTCCGCCATGTTCGATGCCGTGGCGAAGCTGCTCAGCGCTTCGCTGAAACGCCTGAGCTTGCCGTAGACGATACCCAGATTGAGGTGCACGCGTATCAGGTGTTGCGTAAGCCCAAGGTCGTTGGCTATCTCCAGGGACTTGGAAAGCGAAGCGATGGCCCTTTGCCAGCGACAAGCATTCTTGTGCAGGAGCCCGAGGTTGTTGTAAACGTATGCGGTACCGACCTTGTCTTCTATCCTGCGATAGGAGGAGAGGGCGTCCATGAAAAACTCCTCGGCCTCCCCCGCCAGGCCCAGCCTGTGATAGCAATTGGCTAGGAGAATCTGGATGTCGGCCACTTCACTGTGTTCGTCGGAATGCTTGAGCCGCCTGTAGGCGCTGAAACCTATCTTGAGCGCCTCGTCGTAATAGCCCTGGTCGAGGAGGATGAACGCTTCCCGGTACTCGATCTTGCCGAGGTCCTCGGCCGCGGGCATTTCCTGCAAGGCGGCCCTGGCCTTCTCGAGATACCTGCGTGCTTCCCTGTAATCGCCTTTCTTGCGATGGCAATCGCTTATGCGAAGGGACAAGCGGAAACGATCCGGATATTCTTTTACATCGGATGAAGACGCGGCCTTCTTGAAGTACTCGAGAGCGGTCGAGTAGTTCTCCGTAGAGAAATGCATCAGGCCGATCTCTTCAGAAGGAGAGAAAATGGACTCTGAATCAGGCCTTTTGCCCGGGTTGTAGTTGAACCCGTCCTTATTTTCGTCCCGTGCGTTGGACATGTATCTTTTCCTATCTATCGCGGTTTCGCTGAGATGTGAAATCTTCTCAGAAGAGACCGTTCACCAGGAAATAAAGCAACCAAGCCCTAAGCGTGAAGTTCACTTCGTACGGCACCTCGTGGTTCGCCCTTCCGGCACCCTTTAGAGGATCACCGTACTTCAGTCCCCCTAAGTCATCCGCATCACCTTTGCCGTTTCCGCCCCCGTTGTCACTCGCGTTCCCAAAGATTCCGGAACCGGGGGTGTCCCCGTTCTGGTCATGGGAACCAATGATGTGGATTTGATTCGTGGATGAGGGAGAACCTGCGAGTAGATAGGCCGAAGGGTAAATGACCAACAGACTTGTAATGGCTGTTATAACCATTAGAGTCTTTCTCATCCCACATTCATCTCCTTCCGAGACAAGAGAATTAACCACCTTATCGAGTGTGGGGATAGATGGTTGATACTACACTAAATATATTCCAGACCACTTCGGCTTGTCAAAGAAATTCTCAGGTTTCCTCGCCCGCGGCCTCGTCATCGGCCCGCTTCTTATAAGATATACCGTACTTTTCGAGTTTTTTGTATAGATTGCTCCTCTGCATCCCCAGCTTCTTCGCGGTCCGGCTCACGTTGAAATTGTTCTCCTTGAGCTTGTTCGCGAAAAAATCCCTTTCCACCGCTTCCCTGAACTCGTTGTAGGTCTCCTTGTCGAAATACTGCTCCTCGATATTGCGGGGCGAGCCGAGCGGAGGCAGGTCCCCGGCGTCGATAACCTCGTCACGGGTGAGGATCACGAGGCGCTCGATGAGATTCTTCAGTTCCCTCACGTTCCCCGGCCAGGAGTAGTCCATGAGGACGTCGATAGCCTTCTTCGAGATTTTCTTCGGCTTCTGCCCGAGCTCCTCCGCCGTCTGCTCCAGGAAGTACTCGCAGAGTATCGGAATGTCCGAGATCCTCTTGCGCAAGGGAGGGACGAGAATCGGCACTACGTTCAGGCGATAGAAGAGATCCTGCCTGAAACTGCCCGCTTGCGACTCCTTGAGCAGATCCTTGTTCGAAGCGGCGAGCACGCGGACGTCGACCTTCTTCGTTTCCGATCCGCCAACCCGCTCGAATTGCGACTCCTGCAGGACGCGCAGCACTTTCGCCTGGGCGGAAAGGCTCATGTCGCCGACCTCGTCCAGAAAGATAGTGCCGCCGTCCGCGAGCTCGAACTTTCCTATCCGCCTCGAGGTCGCGCCGGTGAAAGCACCCTTCTCATGCCCGAAGAGCTCGCTCTCGATCAGTTCCTCGGGGATGGCAGCGCAGTTCACCTCGATGAACGGCTCCGGGGCGCGCGGGCTCATCTCGTGAATGGCCCGCGCCACGAGCTCCTTGCCCGTACCGTTCTCCCCCATTATGAGCACCCTCGTGTTGGTCGGCGCAACCTTCCTCAGCGTCTCCATTATGGCCTGCATCGACGGGTGCTCGCCTATGATCCTCCCCTTGCCCTGTATCTTTCGCCTCAGGGTGATGTTCTCGCGGATGAGGTCCCGTTGCGCGAGCCCGTTCCTTATGACCAGCAGGATCCTTTCGGCGTCTATGGGCTTCTCGATGAAATCATAGGCACCGAGCTTGGTGGCCTCCACCGCGGTCTGGATGTTGCCGTGCCCGGAGATGATGACCACCGGCAGCTCCGGCGAATCTGCGTGCACCTGGGAGAGGACTTCCAAGCCGTCCATGCCCGGCATCTTTATGTCCAGGAGAACGAGATCGACCAGCTCGTTGGCGATCGTTTCCAGCGCCTGCCTGCCGTCCTCGGCGAGGAGGACGCGGTATTTCTCGTACTCGAGGAGGCGCTTCAAGGTCTCCCTGATGCCTTTTTCGTCGTCTGCAACGAGTATCGTCTTGGGCATGTCGTTCCGCCTTCGCGCTGGCGCCGTGGACGCCTGAAGAGAGTTGTTCCCCGATTGTCCTTTCGGAAAATGAATATCATAGCGGGACGATTTCAGCAATTATATATTGATAGGAGCAAGAACGGGGCGCAACGGGGCGCCTCCATGATACGGCGAGTCGCGAGGACGTTATGAATGATGATCGCATACACTTGAGGAACCTGTCCCTCGACGAACTGAAGGACTTCATCGAAGAGATCGGGGAACCCTCTTATCGCTTCAAGCAGATAGCTTCCTGGTTGTACGGGAAGCCGGTGAGGGAATTCTCCCTGATGACCGACCTCCCCCTGTCCCTGCGCGAGCGCCTCACGGAATCGGCCGTGATCTCCACGCTCGAGCCGGTCACGGTGCAGATATCACGGACCGACGGCACGCGCAAGTTTCTCTTCCGCCTCCAAGACGGCGAGTTCATAGAATCGGTTTTCATGCGCCACGGCAAGAGGATAACGCTTTGCATATCGACCCAAGTGGGTTGCCCCCTCGATTGCATATTCTGCCGGACGGGCAAAGGAAGATTCCGGCGCAATCTCACCAGCGGGGAGATTCTGGACCAGATCTGCATTCTCAGGGATCAATCCCTGGGAGAAGTGGAGAAAGTGAACGTAGTGTTCATGGGCATGGGAGAACCTCTCCTCAACTACAAGGCGCTGGTCAAGGCGCTCAAGACGCTCAACGATCCCGCCGGCATGAACCTGAGCGGGAGGAGGATCACGGTCTCGACCGCGGGACTGCCTTCGAAGATGACGGCGCTGGCCGACGAGGATGTATCGTGCCTGTTGGCCGTTTCTCTCAACGCGGCGGACGACGCGCGCCGCAGGGAGATCATGCCGGCGCTCGGCGCACATTCGATCAGCGAGATCCTCGAGGCTGCGGAATATTTCGCGCGGAAGAAACGGGGGCGGGTGACGATCGAGTACGTTCTCGTCAAGGGTCTGAACACGTCGCTGTCGGACGCCGACAGGCTCGGAAGGCTCACGCGAAGCAAGCCTTTCAAGCTGAACCTGATTCCCTGCAATCCGGGAAGCGGGCTTTCGACGCTGAGTGAAGAGGAGATAGACCGCTTCATACAGAGGTTGCTGCCTCACGCCCCCACGGTGACAGTCCGCCGGAGCAAGGGATCGGACATAGACGCGGCATGCGGCCAGCTATGGACGAAAAGCCTTTCGAAAACCCGCCCTGCGAAAGGTTCCCCTGAGGTGCTTGAGGAGGGAGAGGAAGGAGAGGATACCTTTCGCAGGAATGGGAGAGGCTAGGGGTCTCTATATATGACGATCCAAAAAGCCTACCTGATTAGGAGCATCTTCTTCGTGACCTTCATGCTCCCAGCGCTCACCACGCAAAAATAAGGCGCGCTGGCGACTTCTTCTCCCCTTGCGTTCCTTCCGTTCCAGGACACGCGAAGATCCGAGCCGCCGGGAACGCCGTTGAAGATCTCGTCTATCAGCCTGCCCCTGACATCGTAGATCCTCACGGAAACGGTTCTTCCGCTCTCCATGAAACCATCGACGAGATGGATCCTTATCTCGGTCGTCGGATTGAAAGGGTTGGGATAGTTCGTCACTAGCTCGATCGCCCCCCCTCCGACGCGCCCGCTCGCCAGCGCAACGAAGAATTCGTCCAACCCGCTGACGACGAACGGCGAAGGAAGTTCTGGGTTCTCGATCCTTCCCCCGGCCCTGGCGGCATCGCCGCCGAACAGAACGCGGAAATCCTCGGCGAAGATCTCCTCGGGCCTGTAAGAGTGGGACGCCGACTCGGAAAAGACCGCGACATTATCTATACCCCGCAGTTGTTTGTATCTATACCACGGGAAAGATGATATAGGCGCGTATCGATTCTGGAAAGCGTGCCCGACCTCGTGGGTCACTATATAATGAGCGCTCTCCCTCGATATCTCCAGCACGTGAGGGCTCAGGAATATCTCCGAACCGCCTGTGGAGCTCATGAGGAGGTTGGCGCGCGGAAAGGGAAGGATATAGATGTCGAGAGGCATGTCCAAGCCGCTGAGGGATATTTCCGCTATGGCGTCGACCACGAGCTCTTCATCGAAGGGGTGAAAAGACCCGTCCCCTTTGTTCGCGATCCTGGGATCATTTATATCGGTTATCACGTCGAGGTACCGGCCGTCGCCCAGATCGATCCTCCCTCCCGACTCGCCGAAAACTGTACGCCGTTCCAGGTAGGACGACGTGAATACGCGGGCGGATATGCCGTTCGTGAATCGAACCCGCAGGACGCCGTCCGCATCGCCTGAAGCATTTGGTGCAACCGCTTCCCGGTCATTCCCGCCGAGGTCCGGTAGCGTCTCGTCGCTACGTGCGCCCGGCGGCAAAGAGAACAGGAGGACGAATACGAAGAGCAGGCAGGATGCCTTGTGCATCGCCGTTCCGAGCATTTTGTCTTTCTAGGATTCGTGTTTAAAGAGGTTGATTGAGATATAACTATAATTGAACGCTATCTATAATTCTTTGCCTGTTCCTATAGACTGCATCAGTCGTTCCCATAACCGCAAGCTCGCCGAAAGAAGCCGCTCCGGATCGTCCGCATGGAGAAGCAGTCATATGTTATTCACATAAACAATGTTGTTGATTAAAGTTACAAAGATGACCTCGCAATGTGGTTGTTATGAGCCATGCATTCTTTTACTCATGCTTCGGTTGCAACTTCGGATGTCAAAACGACAGAATGGGTGATTTTACGTAGATCCGGGGGGGAATCGGGATTCGTCACGCGTATCCGATGGTTTTTCATGCAGTTAAAAGAGCAAGCCATTTGGGGGGATTACCCCATATTCCGAGGAGGGCGAAGGAACCATGGGAAACAATGGGGAGCGATCAGGAATATGCCGTGTA
>CAYXEN010000006.1:0-66492 GCA_964464035.1 uncultured bacterium
ATCGGGGAGCTGCGCGCGGCCGACGCCGTGGTGGCCGAAGACACCAGGAGGACGCGGAAGCTCTTCGATCGCTACGCGATAGACAACAAGCTGATAGCCTATCACGACTTCAACAAGGAAAGGGTGACCCCGCGGGTGCTGGCGAAGCTCGAGGCGGGCGAGAACATGGCTCTCGTGACGGACGCGGGCACGCCCGGGATATCCGATCCCGGTTTCTACCTCGTGCGCGCGGCGATAGAGCACGGCATTCGAGTGACCGTGATCCCCGGCGCCGACGCGGTGGTCCCGGCGCTGGTCGTGTCGGGATTGCCTACGGACGCCTTCGTTTTCGAAGGTTTCATACCCAGGAAGGCGGCCGCGATGAGACGCAAGCTGGAAAGCCTGGCGGAAGAGCGGAGGACCGTGATATTCTTCGTTCCCCCGCATGGTCTCGTGAAAGTACTGAGGGAGGCGTGTGATGTCATTCCCGGGCGGCGAGTGGCCGTGGTCAGGGAGCTTACCAAGATCCACGAGGAGATAAGGCGGGGCACTCCCGAGGAGTTGCTCGCGGCGTTCGAAGGCAGGAGCATACGCGGCGAGATCGTTCTTCTCATCGAGGGGGCAAAGAAAGCCAAAAGAACGAATCGAGGCTGAATGACGAAGAAAGAATTCAAGGACAAATCCCGCCGCTTGCTCGATCCCTTCATCGGCGCGCTGGCTGCGGCGTCCGTTCCTCCTCTTCTCGTATCCGTTCTCGGCCTGGCGCTGAGCATCTACGGAGCCATGAAGGCGGCGCGGGGCGAGCTCGCTCTCGGGGGCCTGTTCCTCCTGCTGTCGGGCTTATGTGACGTGATCGACGGGTCCCTCGCGCGCAGGATGGACGTAGTCAGCCGCTTCGGCGCGTTCATCGACTCGACTTTCGACCGGGTTACGGAGCTCGCCTATTTCGGAGCGATTCTCTTCTATTACGTCAACCGCGTCGAAGGTTTTCATCCTTTACAAGTGATCGTGATCCTCACGGCCCTGGCCGGCTCGTTGCTGACGAGCTACGCGAGGGCTCGTGCCGAGGGGCTGGGGCTGGAGTGCACGGTCGGCATGTTCGAACGCCCCGAGAGGCTGTTTCTGCTCATTGTCGGGCTTCTCCTGGGAAGCAGGATTCTCATGATGATACTGGTCTTCCTCGCGGTGAGCACGATGCTCACTTTTCTGCAGAGGATTCTCCACGTCTACAAGAGCACGAGGTGAACCGGCTCGGTGCGTGCCACCGGCTGTTTGACTATGAGCCCCACGCAGCGGGTGGCGGTGATTCGACGTTTCCAGCATAGTGGCACCGGCATGGGGGCGCTCCGGCTTCAAACAGTCCTCGCGCGCGGATAATTATAGCGCGCTGCGGAACTCGCCGTCGACCCCCATGCCGGCGCCATTCCTCCAAACAGCAGGCGCCGGCGATTCGGGGCCCCCGCCGCGCGCAGCGAAGCGAGCACGGTGGGGTGAGATCGCCGACAGGACCCGCGGCACTCCGGCTACGAGCCCCAAGCAGCGCGCCATGATTGGGTCATTCACGCGCGAGGACCTGAGCGGAGGAGCGTATCGAGGCAGGCGAGAAACCGACCCGCTGTTTTGTGGATGGAATGACAAGGGAGGCGTCAGGTGATCTTCAGCCTGGCTTCGATTGCGGCTAGGATGCGGGAATGCACCTCTTCGGGGGTGCCCGTGCCGTCTATTATGACAGTGGGACCGAAATTGCGCCGATAGACAGGGAGGACCCTGGAGTAGTTGCGCGCTATTCGAGCAAGCTTGCTCTTCTTCTCGTAGATAGTCGGCTTGTCCTTGCGCTCCTTCAGTCTGCGGGTGCATTCCGATAGCGGGACGTCGAGTAGAAGAGTGAGGTCCGGGAGCGAACAACCGCGGTTCACCTGGATCACCCATCGCGCCGACACCGCCTTCTCGAGAGTCTGGTAAGCGAGCGAAGACAGGACGTACCTGTCGCAGACCACGACGGCGCCGGAAGCTCTCCTTGCTTCCACCTCGCGCGAGTGTTCGAGCCTGTCGGCGGCGAAGAGGAGGCAGAGGGCTCTCTCGGAAAACCCGACCCTGCGGTTGGAATGCCCGGCGAAGATCCGCCCCGACAGCGCGTCACGGATAAGCTTGCCCGCAGGCCCGTCCGTGGGCTCGAACGTGAGGAAAGATGACCGGCGCTTCCTTCGCAGATGGGAATAGAGCAGTCTGGACTGGGTAGTGGTTCCGGCTCCGTCCAGCCCCTCGATGACTATGAAGTATCCCTTTTTCCTTCTCATTTGCTACGCCTCGGCCCGGCCCGGTTCGGGGAAAGCCGGTCGAGTGGAAGAAATAACACAATAAGGCGCTGATGAAAAGCGCTAACCCCGCGCATGCGCGGCAAAAAACGG
Organism: uncultured bacterium; assembly: GCA_964464035.1. Taxonomy (GTDB): domain Bacteria; phylum Krumholzibacteriota; class Krumholzibacteriia; order WVZY01; family WVZY01; genus CAYXEN01. The sequence goes on from CAYXEN010000006.1 coordinate 2,388, forward strand.
TGGTTGCCAGGCAGTCACGATATTGTTATATTTCGTCCGCACAATGACATATGGAATGCTTTATGCGAAACAACACGTTCACATCCAGCCATCCTTTCCGCCCTAACCGTTCGGAGGCGTAACTGATGAGATTCCTAACAGCTCGCAAGATAATGATCCTGTCCCTTTCGCTGGCGGTCTTCACTTTCGCACTTGGTTCCTGGGCCAAGAGCAAACACCACAACAATGACGACGTCTATCACGATCTCGAGACGTTCGCCAAGATCGTGGAGAGGATAAATTCCAATTACGTCGAGGAAGTCGATACGCACAAGCTCATCCGGGACGCCATCGACGCGATGCTCCAGGATCTGGATCCGCACAGCCAATTGCTCGCCGGACTCGAATACGAAGATCTCATGATGAGCACGAAGGGCGAATTCGGCGGCCTTGGGATGTTCATTTCTCTGAGGGATCACTACCCCACGGTGATCTCGCCCATAGAAGGGACTCCCGCGGCGCGCGCGGGGATCACCGGCGGCGACCAGATAGTCGAGATCGAGGGCATGGATGCAAAGGATTGGACGGCCAACAAGGCAGTCAAGTATCTCCGCGGCAAGCCGGGCACGCAGGTGAGCTTCAAAGTGAGCCGTCCCGGATTGAGCGAGCCGATAGAGTATCGGTTGACGCGCGAGATCATACAGGTCAAGAGCGTTCCCTTCTGGGACAAATTCGGCGATTACGGTTACATAAAAGTCTCCAATTTCGCGCGGCAGACCCGCGACGAGATCAAAGCCGCTCTCGATGGGTTAGAGAAACAGGGGATAAAGGGGCTGGTGATAGATCTCAGGACAAACCCGGGAGGATTGCTCCAGGCGGCGATCGAGGTCTCCGAGCTCTTCCTCGACAAGGACAAGCTGATCGTCTACACGAAGGGGCGCCTTCCCAACAGCAATCAAAAATACTATTCGTCGAATTCGAAGGTGCACAACGGCTACCCGGTGGTCGTGATGGTCAGCGGAATGAGTGCAAGCGCCTCGGAGATTTTCGCCGGGGCCCTGCAGGACTGGGACGCCGGCTTCATAATCGGCCAGCCAACCTACGGCAAGGGAACCGTGCAGACCGTTTTCAGCCTGAGCGACAGCGAGGCCCTGAAATTGACGACGGCCAAGTATTACACGCCGTCGGGAAGAAGCATAAACAAGGATCACAGGAAGAAAGACCACGGCAAGAAAATCTCCTCGGACGAGGAGGAGAAGGACGGCAAGGCGAAAGACAGGCCGGTTTTCAACACCGCCTCGGGAAGGGTGGTCTATGGGGGCGGAGGGATAACGCCTGATTTCGAGATCGAACCCCAGAAATACACGGAGCTGGAGAGACGTCTGGAGAGGGATGCCTTGTTCTTCTCCTTCGCGATCGATTACAGCACGAAGCACGAGGTGGGACGGGATTTCATGGTTACGGACGCGGTCATGCGGGATTTCAAGGATTTCCTCCACGAGAAAGGGTTCGAATACAAGGAGGAAGACCTCACCGAAGAGAACCTCGACTATATAAAGGTGGGAATCCTGCGGGAGCTGATGTCCAAGAATTTCGGAAGGGACGAGATGTACCGCGTCCTCCTCAGGCACGACGACGAGTTCCAGAAGGCGATCTCATTGCTGCAAAAAGCTCCCACGCTCGAGGCTCTCTTTTCTTACGCCGATTCTCATCATGAAACCAAAAAAGCCAGCCTCGAATGAAGAAGATAGCCATAATATGCGACTTTGATGGAACGGTTGCCGACGAGGACGTCGGCAACCTTCTTTTCCGCACGTTCACTTCGAAGGGCGCTTCGCAGGAAGTCGTGGCCCGCTGGAAGCAGGGGATGATATCGTCGAGGGAATGCCTCGAGCGGGAATGCAGTCTCGCCAGAGCCTCCAAGCAGGACCTGGACAAGTTCATCTGCGATCGCAAGCTCGATATGTATTTCAAGGATTTCCTCGATTTCGCCAAGAAACGGAACATGGAGGTAGTCATCCTGAGCGACGGACTTGATTATTACATAGAAAAAATGCTTCTTCGCAACGGGGTGGCGGAGGTGGAGTTCTACGCGAACCGGCTCGAATTCACGGATCACTCTCTACGCGTGAGTTTTCCTTACTTCGACCTTCTCGATTGCAAGGATTGCGGCAATTGCAAAAAATTCCACATGGATAAATACAAGCAGGACGGCTACTACATCGTCTACGTCGGTGACGGGTTGTCCGATCGCTGCCCGGCCGAGCATGCGGACATGCTTTTCGCCAAAGGAGATCTCGCGGTCTACTGCCGCGAGAACGGCATCCGCCACGTCGGATTCGAGAACTTCAGGGACGTGGAGAGGGAGATTCTGAACAAGGTCGTCCTGGAGGACGACCTGGACGAGTTCATGGACGCTTGACCCGTTACGCCCGCCGCATTCCCAGAATCACAAGGGCGGCGGGTCTCTCGAGTCGCCGATCCAACTACATCGTGTCCTGCTCTCCGGACGGATGTTGCAACAGAGGATGATCCGGGGCCTTCATCCTGCCCGTTTCGTCCCGGTTCTCCGGGCTCTGCCTGAAAGTGTAGTAGCTCACCTTGGCCATGAAGATACTCAGCTCCTTCTTGTCTATCTCACCCTTTTGCACGTAGTGCCGCAAGGTCTGGAGAACATCGTCACGATCCTTGCGGGCCACGATCCCGAGTGATGATGCGCGGTGAAAGCGCTTCAACAACTGTTCCACTTCACCTTTCTGTTTCTCGCTGAGGTCCGGCGGCAGGCATGAACTGAATTCCTTGACCAGGGCGCCGAGTTGCTTCTCGACCGTGTGGCTCCTCTGTTTCATTATGGAGAGGACCACTATGATCAAAGCTGCGAAGACGAGGATCGCGTAGACGTTTTTCTTCATTTTTCCTCTCCCCCGGTGAGATGTTTCTTGAACCACAGTGCGGTGACGTCGATCGCACGCGCCAGTGCTTCGCCGTTCGTGCGACCGGGGTTGGCCACGCCGAAGGTATGCCCCGATTTTACTAAGAGAAGCCGCCTCGCGGTCAATTGTTTTTCCGCGCGAAAGAGCCGCACGGCCGCTTCGGCGGGTATCGGAATATCGAGAGCACCGTGCACCAGGAGATGTGGAACGGCGAGCCCAGCCGCTGCCTTCTCCATGTCGAAGAGATCACGGTTCCGCTCGATGTCTTCCAGGTAGGAGACGTCCACACACATCGAAGTATTGCTGGACGAGTCGATGAACGCCATCACCCTCTCCTCGCGCCATCTCTTTTTCTGCTGCTCGCTGAAGACGTCGGGATGAACCGGCATCGACCAGGTGGCGAGGGCGCGGACTTTCTCGTAGCGAAGCGCGTTGAGCAACGCCGAGACGCCTCCGCGGCTGTGGCCGAACAAACCGATCCGCTGGATGCTTGCGAGCCCGGGGATCCTTCCCGACGACGAGAATTCTATGACCGAGGCCAAGTCCGACACCTCCCTGCTCAGCGTGTTCCTGCTGAAGAGCTTCGGATCCAGGTAGAGTGCGCCGGGTGACGTCTCCGAGCGGCGAGCGCCCTCGGTACCGGCCGGCGGTATCGTACCGTTGTGGGAAAAATCCATGCACAGCGCCGAGATTCCTTCGCGGCTCAGTCTGGAGGCGATACTCGGCAAAAACCCCCACGACTTGTGCCCCTTGAAACCGTGGCACAAGATGCACAGGACCGTGCCGTCGCCCCCGCGGTAGAGATCCGCCCGCACGGGGTGCCGGTCACCTGTGGGAATGAAGAAAGTTTCGTCGGCGGTCGCTTTCACGGTAGTTCAACATATGGGATTCCCCTTGAAAATTCAAGGCTTGCCCCTTGCACCCCCATTCCGGAGACATTATCATTTAGCCATGATTGAAGCGCAGCGCAATCCTCTCGAGGGAATCGACGTCGTCCTGGCGCCCCTGGCCGGGATAACCGACGCCGTCTACAGGCGCATCTGCCTGGAGCACGGAGCGGACATGGTCGTAACCGAGATGGTGAGTGCCGACGGACTGGCCAGGTACCCCGAGCGGCTGCGCGCCCTGCGCAACCTCGATACCGGCACCGGGCCGGTGGCGATCCAGATTTTCGGTTCGGATCCGGAGAACATGGGCAGGGCGGCCGCCGAACTATCCGCCTTGAATCCCCGTTTCATAGACCTCAACTTCGGTTGCCCGGTGAGAAAGATAGTGAGCCGCAACGGCGGGGCGGCGCTTCTCAAGAACAGGAAACTCCTCGGCGAGATATGCAAGGCGGTGGTGAGAAGAAGCTCCGTTCCCGTGTCGGCCAAGATGAGATCGGGCTGGGACGGGTCTTCGGAGACGAGCCTGCTCGACGTGGGCAGAACGATCGAGGATTCCGGCGTTTCGGTGATCACCCTGCACGCGCGGAGCAGGGTGCAGGCTTTCAAGGGCAGATCCGATTGGGGAATGATAAGGTTCTTGAAAGAGAATCTCTCCATTGCCGTCATCGGGAACGGCGACATCCGTTCGGCGGCGGATTATAACAGGATGCGCGAGGAGACCGGCTGTGATGCGGCCATGATCGGGCGGGGCGCGGTCGGCAACCCGTGGATCTTCGCCGAGATCAAGGCCGGCCTCGAAGGGCGGCCCTGGACCCCGCCCTCCGTGGAGGAGCGGTTGCGCACGATGTTCGATCACGTGAGCGAGGCGGTCCGCAACATCGGCGAGCCCCTCGGCTTGATAACTTCCAGGAAAACCATGGCCGCTTATGCGAAGTATCTTCCCTCGGCGAGAAAACTCAGGCGTGATCTCATGTCCTGCATCAGCCTTGGCGAGCTGGAAGGCGTGTTGAGGGAGTATCTCGACGCAACTGCCGCGGAAGGCGTCGCCGCCGGAGTACCGAGAAGCGTGGGGCGCGACTTCACGGCCTGCGGCGAAGCCGGGATGGAGTCTTCTTCGGGAGGATGAGCCGTTGAACGAAGAAAGATTGAAGGATCTGCTCGCCGCGTACAAGAGGGGCGAGAAGAGCGAGGAGGAAGCACTGGCGGAACTTCGCGTTCTTCCTTTCGAGGATATCGGCTTCGCGAAGGTCGATCACCATCGCAGCCTCCGCACCGGCTTTCCCGAGGTGGTCTTCGGCGAGGGCAAGAGTGACAAGCAGGTGATCGCCATAGCGGAGAAGCTCATCGCCAAGGGAACCGACTTCCTCGTGACCCGATGCACTTCCGAAAGAGGAAGAATCCTGCTCGATCGCTACCCCAAGGGCGAATACTATGAAGACGGGCGTATATTCGCCCTCAAGATCCAGCCGCGCAAGGCACTGGGATACGTCCTCGTCGTTACCGCCGGGACCTCGGACATCCCGGTCGCCGAGGAAGCCGCCGTCACGGCGTCACTCCTCGGATGCAACGTGGACAGGGTGTACGACGTCGGCGTGGCCGGCGTGCATCGCCTGCTGGCATATCGCTCGATGATAGAGGAAGCGGACGTGATCATCGTAGCCGCCGGGATGGAGGGAGCGCTTGCAAGCGTCGTCGGCAGCCTTGCGAAGGCCCCCGTGATCGCCCTTCCGACCAGCATAGGCTACGGCGCGAGCTTCAAGGGGCTTGCGGCCCTGCTCGGCATGATGAACAGCTGCTCGCCCGGAGTGAGCGTCGTCAACGTGGACAATGGATTCGGCGCGGGGTGCACGGCCGCCCTCATCTGCCGGCGCATACACGATCCCGGGCGCTGACGCGGAGCGGGTTGAGCTCGATCGATCGAATGATCCCGTGAAAATGCCGCGGTGCGAACGCAAGGACCCGCGGCGAACGACATAGAGATGGAACAAGACATCGAAAAGATCCTCGTGATAGATCCTTTCTCCGGTGCCGCCGGTGACATGCTTCTCGCTTCGCTCATCGACGCGGGTCTCGACGTGGAGCGGTTGGCGGATGCCGTTCGAAGCGTCCCCGGGCTCTCGGGTGTCGGTATCGAGAGTCGCAGAGTCAAGAGGGGACTCTTCCAGGCGACGTACCTCGAGGTGAGCCTTCCCGAGGAGAGCGCCGAGCGCTCCCTGGCCGACATCGAGGACATGATCGCGAGGTCTTCTCTCCCCGCGGCGGTCAAGAAGGGATCCATCGATACCTTCAGACTCCTTGCCGAAGCGGAGGCCCGGGTTCACGGTTGCCCGGTGAGCGAGATCCATTTCCACGAAGTGGGCGGGCTCGACGCGATATTCGATATCGTGGGATGGCACTCCGCCCTAGCCGCGCTGGGCTCCCCGGCGTGCTATTACACGCGGATAGTGCTGGGAACCGGTAGCACGAGCTGTCGGCACGGGGAGATCCCCCTGCCCGCGCCCGCCACGACCGAATTGCTGAAGGACCACGAAGTATCGTTCTCCCGCCGCGAAAGGGAACTTGTGACTCCCACGGCCGCCGCGATAATCGCCGGCTGTTTTCGTCCTCTTGGGACCGACGCATCATTGGTGCTGGAGAAAACGGGCTACGGGGCGGGAAGCCTGGACCCCGACGACGGCCCGCCGAACGTGTTGCGCACGATGCTGGGATCACGGAGGGTGATTCCCTCATATGTCTGCATCGCCAGATCGACGATCGACGACATGAACCCGGAGGTCTACGGGTTCCTGATGGAGAAACTGTTCTCGCTGGGAGCGCTCGAGGTGTACTACCATCCCGTCATGATGAAAAAGAACCGCCCGGGCACGGAGATAACGGTCCTGGCCGACGAAGATGTTCTCGATGCAGTCATAGGATGCATGCTGGAGCATACGACCACCCTGGGGCTGAGGATCAGCAGGGAACAGCGCGTGGAACTGGCGCGGGAAGTGGAGGATGTGGAGACTCCCCTGGGAAAGGTCAAGGTCAAGATAGCGCATCTGCCCGGCGGCGGAGTCAAGATGAGTCCCGAGTACGAATCCTGCAGATCCCTGGCCGAGAAGACCGGGGCCAGGATCCTGGAGGTTTTCGAAGCCGCGCGCAGCGCTTGGGAAGGAAGGAAGAGATGATGACGATGGCGGGATTCGCCCCGCAGGAGTTTCTTCGATCGAATTGGAGGCGCTCCGTTGTTCTCATTGCGATCCTTCTCGCTCTGGCCTCGGGTTGCGTCAAGAGGCCGGGCGTGCCACCCCGGGGAGGGCGGATAGTGATGCACAAGGTCGCGGCGAATGAAACGCTGGCCGGTATTGCGGACGATTACTATGGAGATCCTTCGCGGGCGAAAGAGATCGCCGAGGCGAACGGCATCGACGAGGACGGTTTGCACGAAGGGATGGTCCTGCAGATAACCATGAAGCGCAAGGATCTCGAGTTCCTCGAAGTGCGCAAGGCGGCCAGGGTTCCTTACAACGAAGGGTTGGAATCCGCGGCCAGGGGGGACTACGTGAAAGCGGTGACGAAGTTCAAGGACGCCCTGGCGGTGGATACCCGTTTCGTAGACGCCAGGTACAACCTCGGGGTCACCTACCAGAAGATGAAGCTCTACAAGAAGGCTCTCGAGCAGTTCGAGGAAGTCGTTCGTCTTCGCCCGGGGAATACCGTGTATCTCTTCGCGCTGGGCAACAGCTTTTTCCATACGGGAAGGTACGACAAGGCCGTCGATACTTTCGAGAAAGTGATCGGCCTGGATCCCGGGCATCTCAAGGCGCACTTCTCCCTGGCCGCTTCCCTCGAAAAGATGGGAGACAAGGAGGCCGCCCGCCGGGCCTGGCGCAGATACCTCGAACTCGATTCCTCGAGCGAATGGGCAAACGAAGCCAGGAAACGCCTCGAGCTCATCGAACGATGATCCATCTCCACGATATCTCCGTCTCGCTTCGGGGTGCAACGGGCAAAGCCGAGCGGATCCTCGAAGGGATATCCCTCGATGTTCCCAAGGGGGAATGGCTTGTCGTCGTCGGGCCCAACGGTTCGGGCAAGACGACGCTGCTAAGGACGATCGCCGGCGTCGTCGAGCCCGCCGCCGGCGAGATCGAGTTCTCTTCGCCCGGGAGCGGGGTGGCGAGAGGCCCCCGCATCGCTCTCGTTCTCCAGGATCCCGATGACCAACTCGTCGCCGGCTCGGTGAGAAACGAGCTTCTTCTGAGCCTGCCTCCTGCGGCGGGGGAATCCGATCGGAGCGGTGATGCCTCCGGCGAGGAGACTTCCCGGGATGGCGACCTGCACGAAGCGATAGAGAGGTTCTCGCTCGCGCCCTTGCTCGATCGGGATCCGCATCGCCTTTCGGGAGGCGAGAAACAGCGGTTGGTGATGGCGAGCGCATGGCTCTCCCGCCCCGACATATTGTTGCTCGACGAACCGCTTTCGTCCCTCGATCCCCAAGCTGCCGGGGAGTGCATGGGGTTCGTACGCGAGATGAACCGCACGGGGACCACGGTGGTATGGGCCTCGCCCGGGGGCGACGAGATCCTCCAGGCGAAAAGGGCGGTTTTCATGCTCGCCGGCCGGATAGAATTCGACGGGGATCTCGATGGGCTTCTGAGTTTCATCGTTCGCAACCGTCACGGGATCGGGCTGCCTCGCATCATCGAAGTGGGCGACGGACTCGTGGAGGAACTGGCGGACGAGAGGGAACGGCGCGGAGGGGAAGAGGCGCGGGGAGACGATGAGCCCGCGCGTGCGAGCACGCACCGGCGGGCGGCCGTTACCTTCGAGAAAGTCTCCTTCGCCTACGAAAAGAGGTTCCCGGTCATCGAGTCGCTGGATCTAGCCGTGGAAACGGGGACCTGCACCGGGGTTGCCGGCGGCACCGGTTCGGGAAAGACTACGCTTCTCGAGTTGGCGTCGGGGATACTCGATCCCGCGCAGGGGAAAGTGATTCTCGGCGAAGAGACCGGGTCTCGCGAAGAGGGCGGGAAGAGCACGAAGATGTTCTATCTGTTCCAGAGTCCGGAGAGGATGTTTTTCTCCGAAACGGTCATGGAGGAACTCCTCTTCGGCATCCGGCGCATGGGGATTCCCCCAGGGGAACGTTTCTCCCATGCCGCTCATGCCTTGTCGCTCGTCGGCCTGGACCTGGATCTTCTCGTCGATCACTCGCCCTTCCGGTTGAGCTTCGGTGAGATGCGGCGCCTCGCGCTCGGCATAGCCGTTTCGTTGCAACCGCGCATCTTGTTGATGGACGAACCGAGCGCGTGCATGGACCACGAGGGGATGAAAGCTCTCCGCTCGGTCGTCGCTCACGTGCTCACCCGGGGCGGAACCGTTGTGGTATCGTCCCACGACGTCGATTTTCTCGCCGAAGTGTGCGATCGAATCGTTTTTCTCGAGCGGGGGGGGATCCGTGACGACCTGTCGTTGCCGGGAAAGACCCTGCCCGCGGGGGTGGAGTGGCCGCGGGGAAGAAAACCTCTCGTTCTTGAGCTCCAGGAACGGATGACCGCGCTCGAAGGTCCCCGTGCGCTCTCAATCCCCGGTTTCGCCCGGCGGCTCCTCGCATACGCGGAAACCGACGTACCTCGAGGGCGGAGGTGAATACGCCGTCCTCTCGTCGATCGGTGATATCGCGGAGGGCCCCATGACCTTCCCGCCTTTTTCGGTGCTCACCCACTCCGCAACGTTTCCTCCGAGGTCGTAGATGCCGGTTTTGCCCGCCGGGGCGAACGATCCCACTTCCAGAAGGAGAAGCCTGGTTTTTTCCAATTCACCGATCTTCGGCTTCAGCATCTCGTATTCATCTGGTGTCGGGTCGTAGCCCGCCCAGTAGACCACGTTGTTTTCCTCTCCCGGCCTGCTCTTGACCAGCGAGAGGAGCTCCTTCATCTCGCTTTCCCTGGGGAGGCGGAAGGTTCTTCCCGTTCTCTCCGAGAGCCATGCGCAGTACGCCTGTGCTTTTTCGAAACTGATGTCGCTTACGGGGAAGTTGCCCGTGCCGGGCTCGAAGTCGTAATCCATGTCGAACGCCTTGTACTGCGCCCGCGTCACCTCGAATCTTCCCACCCTCACGTTCTTGAAAGGCACGGTTTCCGGCACCAGGATGTGGCCTTGCGCTTCGCCGAAGAAACCGAGGCTCTTCTTGCTTTTCTCTTTCGCGATGGCGAGCGCCAGGCGGGAACGTTCGTCGAATGCCTCGTTTTTCTCTTCCTGTTCGCCGAACAAGTATCGCCGGAACCATGCCAATTCCTCTTCGATCTTCCTCCGCTTGTGCGACAGCTTCCTGAAGCCGTGCGTCTCCCCCGGAAAGAGGAGAAACCGCACGGGCGCCTTGCCTATCTGCTGGAGGGCCCGGAAATGTTCCCATCCCTGCTGCGTCGGCACGTTCGTATCCTCGGTTCCGAACATTATCAGGGTGGGCGTTTTCGTCTTGTGCATCTTGAAGAGGGGTGATTTCTCGATGTACGTCTTGAGCTTTTTCCAAGGAGGGCCGCCGAAGTACGCATTGTCGAACGCCGCCCCAAACGCGCAGTTGCCGTAGTCACTCGTCCAGTTGACGTCCCCGGCCCCGGCGCACAGCGCGCGGAAACGGTTCGAGCGAAGACAACATTCGATCGCCAGGATCGATCCGTTGCTCCAGCCCATGATGCCGAGCTTCTTCCCGTCGGCCAGTCCCATCCTGATCACGTGATCGACCCCCTTGATGATGTCGGGGACTTCGAGCTCGTAGTAGCGCCCCTTGATCGATTCCATCCATTTCAACCCGTAGTTGCCGCTCCCGTGGTAGTTGACCTTGAGCACGAAGGCTCCCTGGGCGGCGAGAAGATGGGGATAGTTCGACCACCTCTCCGTGAAGAAGTTGCGATCCACGCCGGTCGGGCCGCCGTGAATGAGGGCGATGAGAGGGAAGCGCTTTCCCTTCTCGTATTGAGGCGGATAGTAGAGGATGCCGTCGATCATGTCTCCCCGGGCGCCCCGCCATCTTATTATTTCGGTGCGCGAGAAAGTCTTTTTCTCGAGGCTCTCGTTCAGCCCGGCCAACCTGAATTCACCGGTGATGCGCCCTCCCTCCAGGCGCGCGCACATGATCTCGGGGAGCGAAGAAGCGTCGGAGGCGAGGTATACGACGAGCTCGCCGTTTCGGCTCCAGGCCTGCAGGCGGATCGGCTTTCCCGAAGGGGAAGTGAGCGTGTTCTTGGCATAGCGCCTTTGCTCGACCGTGAGCAAAGCCGGCTCATCCTCCGTGCCCCGCGGGAGAGTGACGAGCAATCCACGCTCGCTTACGAGATACGGGTACCCCAGGCCCTTGTCCCGATCGAGTGGAACTCTCGTCGATTCGCCGGTGGCGAGGTCGTAGTAGTACAGGTGGTCGACGCTCACGTAAGTATCGTTGGGATCGCTGGCGTAGCTCTTGCGGCAATAGAATCCCTTGGAATCGAGCGTCCATTTGAAATCGCTCGGGTTGTCGTTCTTGCCGGTGAATATTTCCTTGCGCGATCCGGATCTCAGATCGATGAGGAATTGTTTCGGTGGAACGCGGTTGTCGTAGCCGTAGTCGATACTCTGGTTCTCCCCGGTCACGACCCACCTGCCGTCCGGCGAGATGCTGAACTCGGTGATCCTTCCCCGGTTCGTCGTGATCCTCGTCACCTTCTTGCCGTCAAGTACTATTGAGAAGAGACGCACCGGGGCGTAGTGTTCCTGGTCCGCTACGACGACGACGTCGTCCTTGGCTTGCTTGAGGCTGCGCTCGCGCAGCGTCGAGTCTTCGCGCGCCGAGAAGAGTATCCCGGCGGGGTCGCGCCATGCGAAGCCGTTGACGCCGGTCCGGCTCGACGTGAGTTTCTCGGGCTCTCCCCCCCTCATGTCGAAAACATAGATCTGGGTCTTGCCCTTGCCGCGACGCAGGAAAGCGAGCTTCGTACCGTCCGGCGAGAACTTGGGGGAGAAATCGTCGCGCGTTCCTCTGGTGAGCTGGACGGTCGTCGTGTCCTCGAGGTCGGCGAGCATGATGCGGCGTATCGTCTTGTTGGCTTTCGGGTCCGGCGAGGTCTTCACCCATGCGACGTATCGGCCGTCCCGCGAAATGTCGAACTGGGAGGCCGATTCGAGTTTCAACAGGTCGTCCACGGTGAAACGATCGCCGGGCGTCCCGGCCGGCAGGTTCCCGGCTGACAAGAAAAGGACGGCGGCCAGCAAGAGTAATCCGTTGCAAAGGGTCTTCCTGCGCATCTTCCCTCCTTCATTCGTTAGGATGCCCGTCGTGCGGCTGCCGGAGTCGGGTTCTATGGGTTCGGCGGGGTACGTTTGCTTGCGGTCAGTATACACCAAGAGGTTGAAAGGCATAAACCGTAAATGCCCCGGTGGCGGGCAAGACGAATGTCGTTGAGATGAGAGGCGGGAAACTGCTAGAATTATACATGCATATCCGTCGAAACTCCATGACGGGAGACCAGGCCGGTTACGGCGCTTCTTTCTCGGCGGATCGGGGCTGATGAGAGCTCTTGCCGAAATAATCCAGCGAAACGGAGTGGCACATGACCGAAACCAGACTTCGAAGCCTGTTCAAAGCGATAAGCTGGCGGGTCTTCGCCACCACCTTGACCGGGACCCTCGTTTTCCTCTTCACCCACAAGGTCGCCCTGGCGGTCAGCGTGGGATTACTCGACAGCCTCTTGAAGATCCTGGCCTATTTCCTTCACGAGAGGTTGTGGGCGACAGTGAGGTTCGGCAGAAAGGCACACCAGCTCGAGGACATCGAGATCAGCGGCAGGATCACGGAGGAGGACAAGGAGATAATAAAACAGAAGCTCAGGGAGCTTGGTTACATCGACGATTGAAGCGTCGACCGGCGAGCGATGAAACGAAAAAAGCCCGGGCCCCCCGGGCTTTTTCATCGTGTTTTGCATTCGCCGTCCACGCGCGCCGGAAGCCGGTTCGGGGCCGGGTTCGGGTTGAAGTAGACGAGGAAGCTCTGTTTTTCCCCTTCGAAGATCGTTTCACGGGAAGAGACGAGTTTCAGTCCGCCCGGCAGTCCGTCGAGCTGCCTCTCGATGGAGCCGTGCAGGGGGGACAGGATGTAGATGTAATCGGCGGCGAGGCGTGTATCCGGGTGGCAGCGTCTGCGGTAGGACACGAGACCGCCGAAGAAGTAGGCCTCAGGGTACGTGAACGGCATTACTCCCTCGGCGAAAGTCTTTATCCTCGGCCTTCTCGATCGCGGCTCTTGCAACGACGCCCAGTGCTTCTTGATGTCGCCGGTCGATTGCTCCAGGACCCGCATGAAACCGGCCGCATAGTCCTCGAGTCCCGTCCGCGTATACTCGACCCGCGGGGCCAGCCCGTTCAGCGACCTGGTATAGATGTAATGGGCCTGGTACAGCTCGAAGGCGAAACCGAACATCATGAAAAGGAGGAAGAACCTCTTCGCCGCTTTCCTTCGCCTGAAGGCGCCGCCGTCGAGTGAACGGTAGAGATCCCCCGTCACCAGCGCCAGCGCGGGAACGAAGGGAACGAAGAAACGAAACGAGAACATCATGTGTTTCGTTGCCATCGTGAGGCCGTAAGCCAGCGTCGCGATCAGCCCGGCGTGCACCCCCGCGAAGCGCTTGATGTTGCCGATCACCGCTCCCCGTATTGCATCCGCCCCCCGCGCGAATACGGGGAGGGCCGCCATCAAGGGAATCCAGTATATGTACGTGAGCCAGCGCGCCGTGTAGCGCGCGTTTTTCTTGAGCCAGTATGCATCGAAGGTCGGCGTCTTTAGGTGAAAGGACGTGGGGAAGATGTCCCCGTAGTAATATAAGGAGAACAGCAACCAAGCCAAGGGCGCTATGAGTGCGCACGCCGTCGAGACGGCTATCGTTTTGAACTCCCTTGCTTTCACCGCGGCGGCGATACACAGGGGAAGCGTGAAGATCACCGAGTCGAATCGAATGACAAAGGCTACGCCGGCCGATGTGCAGGCGAGGATCATCCTGGCCCGCGTGATGGAGGATCGATGATAGATCAAGTGGATCATGAGCGTGACAGTGAACAGGAGCATCGGGGTTTCCATTCCGCCGATCGTCCATACCGCCATGCACGGGGGCAACAGGATGAGAAAAGCGGACACGAAGCGGGGAAACGCCGAGTCCCGGAAGAAGCGCAGGATGATGAACAGGGATGCGAGAAAAAGCAACAGTGACAGAACCTTGTAGCTCGCGATGATGTTTCCCGTGGTTTCGAGAAGGAAAGCTTCGATCAGCGCGTGGAGCGGTGAAGTGATCGCGAGTATCCTTTCCCCGCGATTGAAGACGAGTGAGTCCCCGCCCGCGAAATTGAGTGCGTATCTCGCAGTGATGTACGCGTCTTCTGCGGTGAATTTCCAGTAGAAGGAGGCGGTGAGCAGAAAGATTCCGACCAGAGCGAGTATCGAAAAGTCCGGCCGGGTTTTCTTCGCCCGGTCATGGATCTCCATAGCTGCGTCGGACCTCCTGTCCGATTGGAGTGTCGAAGTTCATCCCCGCGGAATCCGCCGGGGCCGGGGCGTCCTAGCCCGAGGGAAAAGGGCCCGAACCAGATTACATGAAGCAGCCGGAAGAAAGCAATTCCTAAGGACTTGGGCGACCGGGCCTTTTCTCCGGAGAGCCGGCCGCGAGCGGTGGGACGCCGCCGCCCCGGGGAAAAAACTGTTGACGCGGCATGCGAACGGGTATAGATTTTTCCCCAACCAAATAAGCTGTAAGGAGATATGATTCGAATGGACCTGAAGGTCGGTATCTCCTTTTATTTTTGTCCCTAACGAAATGGTATGGGCCCTTGCGAAAAGGGTGAAGGGAGGAAGGACGTACCATGTCTGACTATGTCGCTGAGTTGATGGAACGCGTGAAGGCGAAGAATCCTGCTGAGCCCGAGTTTCATCAAGCGGTGCAGGAAGTTCTCGAGTCGGTGGTCCTCGTGCTCGACAAGCACCCTGAATACAGGAAGGCGAAGATTCTGGAGAGAATCATCGAACCCGAGAGAGTGATTATGTTTCGAGTGCCGTGGGAGGATGATCAGGGGAACATCCATGTCAATCGCGGTTTCAGGATCGAGATGAACAGCGCAATCGGCCCTTACAAAGGCGGCCTGCGGTTCCATCCCTCGGTGAATCTTGGAATCCTGAAGTTTCTTGCTTTCGAGCAGGTTTTCAAGAACAGCCTCACGACTCTGCCCATGGGCGGCGGCAAGGGAGGATCGGATTTCGATCCCAAGGGGAAGAGCGACAACGAGGTGATGCGTTTCTGCCAGAGCTTCATGACCGAGCTCAGCCGTCACATCGGACCTGATACGGATGTCCCGGCCGGGGATATCGGCGTCGGCGCCAGGGAGATCGGTTTCCTGTTCGGCCAGTACAAGAGGATCCGCAACGAGTTCACCGGCGTTCTCACCGGCAAGGGCATCAACTGGGGCGGGTCGCTCATTCGCCCCGAGGCGACCGGTTACGGCTCCGTCTATTTCGCCCAGGAAATGCTGGCGACGAGGGGAGAGAGCCTCGAGGGTAAGACTTGCCTCGTCTCGGGATCCGGAAACGTCGCCCAGTACACGACCGAGAAACTGATCCAGCTAGGCGCCAAGGTGATAACCCTGTCCGATTCGAGCGGATATGTCTACGACCCCGAGGGGATAGATTCGGACAAGCTCAAGTTCGTCATGGAACTCAAGAACGTGCGCCGCGGCCGCATAAAGGAATATGCGGACAATTTCAAGGGCGTAGAGTATACGCCGGTGGACCCCTCGCTGGATTACAACCCGTTGTGGGACCACAAAGCGGACTGCGCGTTCCCTTCGGCCACGCAGAACGAGATCGGTCTGAAGGATGCCCAGAATCTCCTGAAGAACGGTGTCTACGTGGTCACCGAGGGCGCGAACATGCCTACGACGCTCGACGGCGTGAATCTGTTCCTCGAGGAAAAGATTCTCTACGCGCCGGGCAAGGCCGCCAACGCCGGCGGCGTTGCCGTTTCCGGGTTGGAAATGGCGCAGAACAGCATGCGCTATTCGTGGTCCAGGGAAGAGGTCGACAACAGGCTTCAGTTCATCATGAAGAGCATCCACAAGTCGTGCACTGAAGCCGCCGAGCACTACAGCACGCCCGGCAACTACGTCGACGGAGCCAACATCGCAGGCTTCATAAAAGTGGCCAACGCGATGATGGATCAAGGTACCGTATAGCACGTGCGGAAGCAGTATCCAGGCACGATTCGATAAAACGGAGTGGACTGGTTTCCACTCCGTTTTATATTATGGTGGGGGCCGGCCGGCGTCTCCGCGGGCACCATGGCCGGTCGGCCGAACGAAGCGACACACCGGTCGCAGTTGCCCCTCTTGCTTGGGAGCGGATTTGAAGCTTTTCGACAAGGAAGAATTCGAGCTTGGCTACGGAAGCCGTTTCCAGCGTTTCCAGGACTTGATGCGCTACCGCGTCCGCGAGATACTCCTCGTCTCCAGCCTCTATGACTCCTTCATCCTTTCCGAGGACGGGCGCCTCTACGAGGAACTCCTCACGGAATACATCGGATTGAATCTCACCCACATGCCGGGAATAACGCGGGTTTCGAGCGGGCATGACGCCATCGAAATGGTGAAGGACCTGAAGCGTTTCGATCTCATCATCACTACGAGGCGTCTCGAAGACATGCACGCGGTGGCTTTCGCCGAAGGCTTGAGGCGGGAAAAGATAGACATCCCGCTGGTGCTGCTCACGTACGACAACCGAGAACTCCAGGAGCTGATGGAGCATCACGACCTCTCGCGATTCGAGAGGGTGTTCATGTGGCAGGGGGACTTCCGGATACTTCTTTCCATAATCAAGTACATCGAGGACAAGATGAACGTCGACTACGACACCCATCTCGTCGGCGTGCAGTCGATCATCCTCATCGAGGACAATGTCCGCTTCTATTCTTCGTACCTCCCCATGATCTATACCGAGGTGATGAAGCACACCCAGCGCCTCATATCGGAAGGCGTGAACCCGGCCCACAAGCTCCTTCGGCAGAGAGCGCGGCCGAAGATCCTCCTCAGTGACAATTACGAGGAAGCTTGGAATTACTTCCAGAGGTATCACGACAATGTCCTGGGCGTCATATCCGATATCCAGTTCCCCCGCGGGGGGGTATCGGATCCCGAAGCGGGCTTCGAGTTCGCCAAGAGCGTGAAAGCCATGCATCCGGACATACCCGTGCTCCTCCAGTCACGGGACATCAAGAACAAGGAAAGGGCGGAGGCGACGGGAGCTTCTTTCCTGCTCAAGAATTCGCCGATGCTGCTGCACGAGTTGCAGCGGTTCATGAAGGAGAACTTCAGCTTCGGAGACTTCATCTTCAGGCTTCCGGACGGGACGGAAGTCGGCAGGGCCAAGGACCTCAAGAGCCTGGAGGAACAGCTTCACAGAGTTCCCGTGGAAAGCCTCATCTACCACGGTGAGCGGAACCATTTCTCGAACTGGCTCAAGGCGAGGACCGAGTTCTGGCTCGCCCACAAGCTAAGGCCGCGCAAGGTGAGCGACTACGCCTCCGGGGAAGAATTGAGGAATGAACTCATAAACAGCCTGCACGATCTCCGCGTCGAACAACACCGGGGAATAGTGATGGACTACGACCCGAAGACGATGGAAGAAGCCACCAGCGTCGTGCGTATCGGGGGTGGATCCCTGGGCGGCAAGGGAAGGGGAGTAGCTTTCTGCAGCACGTTGATAAACACTTACAGGATCCAGAACGAATTCCCCGGGGTCAAGATATCGGTGCCCTCTTCCATAATATTGAGCACGGACGTGTTTCATCGCTTCCTCGACGAAAACAAGCTCCATGATTTCGCGATAAGGACCGACGACGACGAGGAGATAACGCGCAGGTTCGTCGAGGCGGAATTGCCGCACGAGGTAGTGCGCTCCCTGAAGCGCTTCATCAAATCGTTCCGCTTTCCTCTTTCCGTGCGTTCGTCCAGCCTTCTCGAGGACTCCCAGTTCATCCCATTCGCGGGCGTATACAAGACCTTCATGATCCCCAACAATCACAAGGACTACAAGGTGAGGCTCGAGCAACTCCTGAGCGCCGTGAAGAGGGTCTATGCCTCGACTTTCTTCAAACACGCCAAGACCTATTTCAAACCCACCCCGTATCGTCTCGAGGAGGAGATGATGGCGGTGATGGTTCAGAAGCTCGTCGGCGTGAGGCACGGTTCTCGATTCTATCCGGATTTTTCCGGGGTGGCGAGATCGCACAATTTCTACCCCATGCCGCCGATGAAGGCCGCCGACGGGATCGCGTCAGTCGCCCTCGGCCTGGGCAAGACGGTGGTGGAAGGCGGTCGGACCCTAAGGTTCTGCCCCAGGTATCCCAAGCACGTGCATCAGCTCTCCACGGTGGAGTTCGCGCTCGGATACTCGCAGATGGATTTCTGGGCGTTGGAACTTCCCCCCGAGGACGCCGCCTTCGATCCTTGCGAGGAATTCGAGCTGGCTAAATTCGGCCTGGACGTGGCCGAGAAAGACGGCGTGCTCGCCGCGCTGGGCTCGACATACAGCAGGGAGAATCACGCGATATACGACGGGATCTCCAGGAACGGCGTGAGAATAGTGAGCTTCGCACCGATCCTAAAGGGAGACCTCTTCCCTCTCGCAAGGATTCTGGAGCTGCTTCTCGCCCTGGGCCAGAAAGGAATGAATACGCCGGTGGAGATAGAATTCGCCGTGAACCTCACTGTTCCGCCCGGGGAACCCAAAGAGTTTCACCTATTGCAGATGCGCCCGATGGTGATCAACGACGAAGTGGAGAAGATCGAGATCGAAGAATCCTTGTCGGGCGAGATAATATGCCGCAGCTCATGCGTCCTGGGCAACGGCGTGGTCGACGACATAAGGGACATAGTGATGGTTCATCCCGGGCGGTTCAAGCGCTCCGAGAGCCCCATCGCCGCCAAGGAGGTGGGTTTCTTCAACCACAAGCTCGCCGGCGAGGGCAGACCGTACCTGCTCATCGGGGTGGGGAGATGGGGGTCGGCGGATCCCTGGCTCGGCATACCCGTGACCTGGGACGACATATGGGGAGCGCGCGTCATCGTCGAATGCGGCATGAAGGACCTCAAGGTGACGCCTTCCCAGGGGGCGCATTTCTTCCAGAACATCACCGCGGCCAGAATCGGGTATTTCACCATCGATTCGGAAGACAAGGACAGTTACGTCAACTGGAGTTGGCTGGCTTCGCATGGATTGGTCGAAGAGAAGAAGTTCACCTGCCATATCAGCCTCGAGGATCCCTTGGTCGTCGTGATGAACGGGCACGACGGCGAGGGCGTGATCTATCTACCGGCGGGCGGCAGGGCGTCGCGATTCAATCCGAGCCAGTCGTCGTGACCGGCTGCCTGATCCTTTGACGCGCGTTCACCCCCCGCGGTTGACTCCATCGATCATCGAGTATAGAATGAAGCGCTGTAAGGCGAGACGACGTGGTGCATCCTATTTCGGAGGTGGAAAAATGCAATTCGAGAAAGTTTTCATTCCTTACGGTGGTTACTGGAGTACCCCTTTCAGCAAGTGGCAGATGTCGCTTCAGAGTCTTCACCCTCTGGAATTGGCGGGAGCGGTGGGAAAGGAGACGCTTGCAGCCAAGAAGATAGATCCCTCGATCTTCGATGAATTCATCCTGGGCTGGACGATTACATCCAAGCATGCTCTCTACGGCGGCCCGTGGGTCGCCGCCATGTGCGGCCTGGAGAAAGTCACCGGCCCGATGATCTCCCAGGCGTGTGCGACCGGCGCCAGGTGCATAAACACGGCCGCCATGACGATCGAGAGCGGATCGCGCAGCGCGATATTGAACGTGACGGCGGACAAGTGCTCCAACGGCCCTCACATCGTCTATCCCAATCCCGCCGGGCCCGGGGGGCTGTGCAACTCGGAGAACAGTGTCTGGGACAACTTCGGTTTCGATCCCTGGGCCAAGGGCAAGGGCGGCATGATCGGAACGGCGGAGAACGTCGCCAAGGAAGCGGGCATAACCAGGGAAGAATCGGATGAGTGCGCGCTCGTCCGCTACGAGCAATACCAGGATGCCTTGAAGGACGATCGTGCTTTCCAGAAACGCTACATGGTCCCGGTCACTTTGAACCCCAGGAAGGGAACGAAGCTGGAGGCCGACGAAGGGGTCTTCCCGACGACGCGCGAGGGATTGGCGAAGCTCAAGCCGGTGATGCCGGACGGAGTAGTGACCTTCGGTGCGCAGACATATCCGGCGGACGGCAATTGCGGCATCATCATCGCCGCGAAGGAAAAAGCGGCGGAGCTTTCGACCGACAAGAACGTAGTCGTAAGAGTTTGCTCGTACGGCGAGTACCGCGAAAGACCCAGTTACATGGCTGCCGCGGTCGTTCCCGCGGCGAGACAAGCGCTCGAGCGCGCCGGGATCGGGATCGGTGACTGCAAGGCGATAAAGACGCACAATCCCTTCTCCGTGAACGACGTCTTCATGGCCAAGAAGATGGAGATAAAGATCGAGGACTTCAACAACTTCGGCAGTCCTCTCGTCTTCGGGCATCCCCAGGGGCCGACGGGAACGCGCTGCGTGATCGAGTTGATCGAGGAACTGGTCTTGAAGGGAGGCGGCTTCGGCCTGTTCGTGGGGTGCGCGGCGGGCGACTCGGCGGCGGCGGTCGTGGTGAAAGTGGAGTGCTAGGCGGCTGGCTGGATCATCGGGGGAGAGGCGCCGGGATAAGCCGGTCGGAACTCGATAGCGCGCGAGAAGGCCGGCCGGAACTTGACCGCGCGTGAGGCAGCGTTGCGGGGGTCGAGCCTGCATCATGACGAGACACGACGACAATGGACTCGTTTATTACACCTTCGGGCTTCTCGATCGATGCGGGGGTATCCGCCACGGGGCTTCGACCCGCCTCGGCGGGGTGAGCGAGGGTTGTTACCGAGCGTTGAACCTCGGCCTCCACGTCGGTGACGACGCGAAGAACGTCGTCGAGAACCGCAAGCGGTTCCTGGGCGCGCTCGGCATGGATGCGGCCCGGCTGGTCACGGCCAGGCAGGTGCACGGGACCCGCGTGACGGTGGTCGGCGATGAAGACAGTGGCCGCGGAGCGTTCGAACACGACACTGCCGTACCCGGCACGGATGCCCTCGTTACTTCCTCCCTGGACTTGCCGGTGATGATTCTCGTCGCCGATTGCGTTCCGATTCTCTTGTATGATCCGGCAAAGAAGGTGGCGGGGCTCGCTCACGGAAGCTGGCGCGGCACCATGAACGGGATAGGTGGTGCGACCGTCGCGGTGATGAGGGATCAATTCGGTTCGGATCCGGCCGACATGATCGCGTGCCTGGGCCCGTCGATCGGTCCCTGCTGCTACGAGGTCGGCGGGGACGTCTTCGAACTCTTCAGTGCAGTCCGAGCACGGGTTGTGGATGAGATTTTCAAGAAGCAAGAGAACGGCAAAGTGAAGCTCGATCTCTGGGAAGCCAACAGGCTGGAACTCATCGAGGCGGGCGTCGAACCCGGGAACATCGAGATCGCCGGTATTTGCACGTCTTGCAAGAAAGATCTCTTCTACTCGTACCGGGCCGAGCAGGGGCTGACAGGGCGCCTGGGCGTCGCCGTGATGCTCGCCCGATGAAATCCCCCGGACGAAGAGGTGAAGAATGTTCATTCGCGATCTATCCAAGTGCAAAGAGATAAAGGCCGGAGACGATACCAGGCTCAGGGAGCTTTTCAATCCGCTCAAGGACCAGCTCGATCTTCGCTACAGTCTGGCGGTGGCCGGGGTGGCTCCCGGTGAGACGACGCGCTTGCACAAGCTCGCAAGTTCCGAGGTCTATTATATGATCCGGGGGGAGGGATGCATGCGCGTTGGTGATGAAAAGTGCGATGTCCGCGAAGGACAAGCCGTCTATATTCCACCGGGATTTCCCCAACAGATAACCAATACGGGCGACGAGGAACTCGTCTTCCTGTGCATAGTGGATCCGGCCTGGAAAGAAGAAGACGAAGAGATAATAGGCTGAGCTCGGCGGGAAGACGCGATTTCCCGCTGGGTTTGGATATTCAATACCCGGCCGCCTGCCCGTCCTTCCTCGATTCGGACGCCCCGTAGTAGACCCCTCGCTCGGCGTCGCGGAGTATCGCCTGGTAGCCCCCGTAACCGCCGACGCTCCATGATACCTTGTGTCCCATCTTCATGAGTTTCCTAATGCTCTCGTAAGGGATGCCGCTCTCGAGCAGCACGGTGCCGCCGTCCGACATCCTTTCGCCGGTCGGCTGGGAGGATCCGGTGTGACGGATGCGGGGAGCGTCTCCAGCCTCCTGCAGGTTCATTCCGAAATCGATCATGTTGACGATGATCTGAACGTGCCCCTGCGGTTGCATCGCCCCGCCCATTACGCCGAAGCTCATGAAAGGCTCGCCGTCCTTGGTTATGAATCCGGGGATGATGGTGTGGAAAGGGCGCTTGTGGGGCGCGTAGGTGTTGGCGCGTCCCTCTTCGAGATCGAAGAGTTCACCCCTGTCCTGGAGGATGAATCCCAGCCCTGCGGGTGAGAGCCCCGACCCCATTCCGCGGTAGTTGCTCTGTATGAGTGAGACCATGTTGCCGTCGGCGTCCGCCGTCGTTAGATAGACGGTTTCGCCCGCTTCGAGCCTGGGGTCGCCCGCGGGGTAGCTACGGGCGGCGTGCTCGGGGTCGATGAGCTTGCGCCTCTTTGCCGCGTAGGATTTCGAGATGAGCTCGGCTACGGGTATATCCGCGAAGTCCGGATCGGCGTAGAACTTCGCCCGGTCCTCGAAAGCGAGTTTCTTGGCCTCCACGAAGAGGTGGATGTACTCGGCGCTTCCGAATCCCATCGAAGCCACGTCGTAGCCCTCGAGGATGTTGAGCATCTCCAACACGGCTATCCCCTGGCCGTTGGGCGGCAGTTCCCAGACGTCGTATCCCCTGTAGTTGGTCGAAACCGGCTCGACCCACTCGGAACGATGGTCGGCGAGGTCCCTGTACGAGAGAAAGCCTCCGTTCTCTTTCATGAACTTGTCTATCTTCCGGGCGATCTCTCCCTTGTAGAAGACGTCGCGCCCGCCCCCGGCGATCATGTCCAGGGTCCGGGCGAGCCTGGGATTCTTGAAGACCTCGCCCTTGCGCGGCGCCGTCCCTCCGGGCATGAATGTCTCGGCGAAGCCGGGCCACTTTGCGAGTCGCGGAATGCTAAGCCGCCAGTAATACGATATGAGTTCGCTCACGGGAAATCCTTCGCGGGCGTAGCGGATAGCTGGAGCGAGAATCTTCTTCATGGGAAGCCTGCCGAAGCGGTCGTGCATCTCGAACCAGCCGTCCACGCAACCGGGCACGGTGACTGGCAGGGGACCGTATGGAGGAATATGCTCGAGGCCCTTCTTCTTGAAATAATCCAGGGTGAGAGAATAGGGCGAGCGACCGCTTGCGTTCAATCCGTAGAGTTTTTTCGTCTTGGCATCCCAGATGATGGCGAAGAGATCGCCGCCGATGCCGCTGCCCGTGGGCTCCATGAGCCCCAAGGCCGCGTCGGCCGCGATGGCGGCGTCGATCGCGTTTCCCCCCTGCTTCAAGATGTCGAGAGCTATCTGGGTCACGAGCGGGTGGCTGGTCGCCGCCATGCCGCCTCGCGCTATTACTTCGGATCTGCCGGAGAAAGTCCTCCCCGTCATGCGATCGAACGACCGTCCCGCCGCCGGCAAGCAGGCGAGAGCCGCCGCGAAGAGAAGAAGAAATCCCGGTTTTTTCATCAATTGTCTCCTTGCCTGGGAACCATGCAGTCTCTAGAATCTCTTGAAACCCGCTTCAGCGATGGTGTGCGGGGCACGATTACACTCTCCTATCTATTGCAAGAACGGCGGGTGTACAAGGATAATATTCGCTGAATCAGGCGGGCGGGGATACCGTCGAATAAATCGTACCACCCGATTGTATATTGCTTCTCGCCCCGAAACGTGCACGGAACCGGCGCCGGACTGAATGAAGACGATAAGATTGATCAAAGGCATTGCTACTTACGTTCCGGGCTTGCGCCGGTTCTCCCTTCGCCGGACCGGCGGAACGGACTCGGCGCGCTATTGCTACAGCGTATGGCTCCGGCATCTCGTCAAGGCGGCCGCCGCCGGCCTGCCCACCGATCCGGAGACTGTAGCGGAGCTGGGTCCGGGTGATTCGCTGGGTACGGGCATAGCGGCACTCCTCTCGGGAGCCACCACGTACCACGCCCTCGATGTCGTGAGTTACGCGGCGCGCGATTCGAACATGAGGATAATGCGGGAGCTGGTCGACTTGTTCACGCGGCGCGAGTCCATTCCCGACGAAGAGGAACTGCCCCGCGTAAGGCCTCTCCTGGATTCCTACGATTTCCCCGGGGACGTGTTGACGGACGAGCGCCTCGGGCGCGCCTTGGCGGCGCGAAGGTTGAAAGCGGTCGAGGCCGCCGTGGCGGGGAAGAAAGGCGGAGACATTGGAGTGGGTTATATCGTCCCGTGGTGCGATCCGGACGTGATACGAAAGAACTCGGTGGACATCATCTTCAGCCAGGCGGTGCTCGAACACAGTGAGAACCTCGCTGAAGCGTACGCGGCTATGTACGCGTGGCTCAAGCCCGGCGGATACATGTCGCACGAGATCGATTTCAAGAGTCACGGGTTCGCCGAGGAGTGGAACGGCCACTGGACGTATTCGGATCTCACCTGGAAACTCATCAAGGGCAAGAGACCGTATCTCCTCAATCGGGAACCTTGCTCGACGCATTTACGTATCATCGAAGAAACGGGTTTCCGGATCGTTCGCGTGGAAAGGGAGCGGGCGACGGGTGGAGCGGCGAGGCGGGATCTGGCGGAGCGCTTTCGCAACCTCCCCGAAGATGATTTGACAACGTGCAGTGTTTTTGTGCAAGCTGTGAAAGAGGCTTGAAATGAAGTGTCCTTGCTGCAAAGAACACATGATCGTCCTGGAACTCGACCAGGTGGAGGTCGACTACTGCCTTGCGTGCGGCGGCGTATGGCTCGACGCCGGCGAGCTCGAGATCCTTCTCGAGGGCGCGGAAGACAAGGACAAGCTACTCTCGTCGTTGGAGGTGGACGAGGAGACGAAAGAGAAACGGATAAAGTGCCCCATATGTTCGAACAAGATGGAAAAAGTCCTCTGCGGTCTGGAAGAGAAAGTGAGGATCGACAAGTGCCGCGACGGTGACGGGCTCTGGTTCGACAAGGGGGAGCTCAGGGAAATCATCGGCATGGGCACGTTCCATTCCGACAAGAGGGTGTTCGATTTGATAAACGATATTTTCGGAAGCGAAGATGATCGAGAGAAGCCGCCGGCATGACGGAAATCGCCCGTGGCCGGCCTGCTCGTTCGCCCTGAAAGGAGGGTACCGACAATGTTTGGATTGTTCATTATTCTCGGTCTTTTGGTACTGCTGGTGTTTTTCTTCGTCGGGAGCTACAACTCGCTCGTGCGCCTTCGCAACCGTGTCAAGAACGCCTGGTCGCAGATAGACGTCCAGCTGAAGAGAAGGCACGACTTGATACCCAATCTCGTCGAGACCGCCAAAGGTTACATGAAGCACGAAAGGGAGACGCTCGAACACATAACGGAAGCGAGAAGCAGGGCCATGGGGGCGCAAAGCGTGGCGGAGAAGGCGAAAGCCGAGGGGGAACTGGCGGGTGCGCTGAGCAAGTTCCTCCTGGTCGTCGAGAACTATCCCGACCTCAAGGCCAATCAGAATTTTCTCGCTCTCCAGGAAGAATTGACCTCGACGGAGAACAAGATAGCGTTCGCGCGGCAGAGCTACAACGATCAGGTTCTTTTCTACAACAACAAGATCCAGATGTTCCCGTCGAACATCATAGCGAATACGTTCAGCTTCAAGCAGGAAGAATTCTTCGAGCTGGAGGACAAGAGCGAAAAGGCGGTTCCGAAGGTGGATTTCTCCGCGTAATCGGAATGGAATCGACCGGGGAACGATGATCCGGCAGGTGACGAGATGATGTGGGAAATCATTGCGGCCAACAAGAGAAAGTCGATGGCTCTCTTCGCCGCCATGGGCGCCTGCCTCCTTGCCCTCGGCTATTTCATCGGGGTGGCCCTGTACGGGGACGGGGGAGGCATGGGGGGGCTTTTCATAGCCCTCGGCATATGGGGTTTCCTCTCCGTCATCAGCGTCTTCGCTGGAAGCTCGATCATTCTCGCCTCGAGCCGTGCGCGTGAGATCAAGCGCGAACATCACCCCCAGCTCTACAATGTCGTGGAAGAGATGAAGATCGCGGCGGGTCTCCCCGCCATGCCCAAGATCTACATAATCGAGGACCCGGCTCCCAACGCTTTCGCAACGGGGATCAAGCCGGAGAACAGCGCCATAGCGGTCACCTCGGGACTGTTGGCCAAGTTGAACCGGGACGAGCTCCAGGGAGTGATCGCCCACGAGATGTCCCACATAATGAACCGCGACGTCCAGTTCATGACCATCGCCGGCATCATGCTCGGGAGCATCGTTCTTCTCTCGGAAGTATTCTTGCGCAGCCTATGGTTCGGAGGAGGAAGGCGCTCGCGGGTTTCTTCCAAGGGCGGCGGCGGGCAGGCGCAGTTGGTCATAATAGCGGTTGCGATCGCCGTTGCGATCCTGGCGCCGATCTTCGCCCGGCTCTTCTATTTCGCCATCTCGCGCAAGAGGGAGTACCTGGCCGACGCGTCGGGCGTGCGGCTGACGAGATACCCCGAAGGTCTTGCTTCCGCCCTGGAGAAGATAGCGTTCACTCCCAAGCGCATGACGAGTGCGAACAAGGTGACCGCTCCCATGTACATAGTGAACCCCTTCCAAGGCCCCGGCGCTTCGCTGTCGGGCTTGAGCAGCACGCATCCTCCCATCGAAGAGAGAATCAGAATCCTTCGTGCAATGGGCGGAGGAGCCGGCTACTTGAATTATCAGAGAGCTTTCTCAAAGGTGAGGGGAAAGCCTGCGATCATCATTCCGCGCTCCGGGCTCAAAGAGGACGAGAAGATAGAAGTTCGTGCACCCTCGGTTTCCAAGGAAGAGGCGGCCGGCGGAAAGGCTTCGGCGCGCGACGCCATCGACGTCCTGCGTGCCGCGAGCGGTTATGCTTTCCTGGTGTGCGCCTGTGGCCTGAGGATGAAGATTCCTCCCGACTTCGACAAACCTTCGGTCGTGTGCCCGAGATGCGGGCGCGAAAACGCGGTTCCGTTGGCCGTGCTGGGAGGAGTCGAAGCCGCGCTGAAAGCCGCCGGCGTCGGCAAGCGCGCCGCTGCAGCAACGGAGCGGGAGCCGCTCGTCTACGAGCGTAGCGGCAAGGGATGGGAGTCATTCAAGTGTTCATGCGGAAGGATAATGCAAATTTCCCCCGCTTTCTCCGCAGGCGTCATGAAATGCCCCGATTGCGGCAGAAAAACCAAGGTAATTGATAAAACATAGCTTTTTACCCGCCAGTATATCTTAATCATTTGTTCGATCGATTTTTCCCGAAGCATTCATGCATTATCGTACAAATTGTTGATGGTGAAAACAGTTACGAGTTATCCACAATCGATTGAATGCATCGTTGTGCACGCGAATGCATGGAAACGACAATATGTTCTTGAACAAACCGGGAAAAGACGCTATCTTATTAGTAACAAGTTTACACATTCTTTCGCAATCCACATGAATACTCGCGCTGGAATTCGCTGTACAACCTGCATCCCTGTCTGAGCGCTTTACCGGCCATAAAGGTTGGGTCTTCGAATGAAGGGAAGAATTTCCAAGTGAATATTACTGTCCTCGAGGAGGTGAGCTGATGCGGCCGAGATACATCACCAAGCTCTTACATATGAAAGATATGAACGAAAGGGAGAGGTTGAGGTTGGGAATAGTCACCGATAGATTCGCTTTTCGCGCCAATGAATACTATTTGTCGCTCATAGACTGGGATGATCCCGATGATCCGATCAAGCGCATCGTCGTGCCCGATATCGACGAATTGGAGCCGTGGGGAGAGCTCGATGCTTCATCGGAAAGCGAGTACAAGAAAGCTCGCGCCCTGGAGCACAAGTATTCTTCGGTGGCTCTTCTTCTCGTGAGTGACGTATGCGGCGCTTTCTGCCGGTTTTGTTTCCGCAAGCGATTGTTCATGAACGGTAACGATGAAGCGGCGCATGACGTGTCCGAGGAGATCGAGTACATTCGAAAGCATCCTGAGATCACCAACGTTCTTCTCTCCGGGGGTGACCCCCTGATCCTTTCGACCCGCAAGTTGGAAAAGATAATAAGCGCGCTCCGGTCGATCGATCACGTCGAGATAATAAGGATCGGCACCAAGCTCCCCGTTTTCAATCCTTACAGGGTGCTGGAGGACCCGTCACTCCCCGAGATGCTCGCAAGGCACAGCACGAAGAACAAGAGGATCTACATAGTCACGCATTTCAATCATCCCAGGGAGCTGACGGATGTAGCGATCGAGGGCATGGACGTCCTTCGCAAAGCGGGCACGATTCTCGTCAACCAGACTCCCCTCATAAGGGGAGTGAACGACGATGCCGAAGTGCTGGCGGAGTTGTTCAACAAGCTTTCTTACTACGGCATTCCTCCTTACTATGTCTTTCAATGTCGCCCCACTCTCGGCAACAAGCCCTACGCGGTACCCATCGAAGAGGGCTACATGATCTTCGAAGGCGCGAAAAGCATGTGTTCCGGCGTCGCCAAGAGAGCGAGATACGTGATGTCCCACTCCACGGGCAAGATAGAGATAGTCGGCTTGACGGATACGCGCATCTACTTCAAGTACCATCGCGCGGCCGACCCGGAGAACAGCGGCAAGTTCATGATCTTCAGGCGCAACCCAGAAGCGTACTGGTTCGACGACTTCATCGGTGACGTAGTGGAGAGTTCGGGTTGTATCACCGCCTGCCAGGGCGGGGATTGAATCGCCCGATAGAGTAAAGCGCCCGGAGCCCCGGGCGCTCCTTTTCTTTCTTTATATTCCCTCCAGGTTGCGTTATCATCTAAACTTCTCGTAAATGTTCTCGGTTGTTCATGTCGGGAGGTTATGAATGAGGCTGGTCGAGTGTGTGCCGAATTTCAGTGAGGGAAGGGATCGTTCGATAATCGACGCGATCGCCGCCGCCATCGAAGGCTCCGAAAAAACCTATCTGCTGGACGTCGATCCGGGCAAGGACACCAACCGCACCGTGATCACGTTCGTTTCCGATTACGACTACGCCGTGGAAGCGGCTTTCCGCGCCATAGAGGAGGCTTCCCGCCTCATCGATATGAGCAAGCACAAGGGAGCTCACGCGAGGCTGGGAGCGACGGATGTATGCCCCTTCGTTCCGGTGAGGGGGGTGACGATGGAAGATTGCGTGGAATTGGCGCATCGGCTGGGCAAAAGGGTCGGTGAAGAGCTGGGCATCCCGGTCTACTTATATGAATTCGCTGCAACGAGGGAAGAACGCAGGAACCTCGCCGACATCCGCTCCGGTGAATACGAGGGGTTGAGGGAAAAACTGAAGGATCCCGCATGGAAGCCGGACTATGGCCCGGCGGAGTTCAATCCCCGAAGCGGAGCGACCGTGATCGGAGCGCGCGAGTTTCTCATAGCCTACAACGTGAATCTCAACACGAAGGATCGCCGGATCGCGCACGACATCGCTCTGAGTATCCGCGAAGCGGGGAGGATCAAGCGGGACGAGCAGGGCAGGATCGTCCGCGATGAGAACGGCAAGGCCGTGAAGATTCCCGGCACCCTGAAAGCGGTCAAAGCGGTGGGCTGGTACATCGATGAGTACAAGAGAGCGCAGGTCTCGATCAACCTGGTGGACTACCACGTGACTCCACCCGAAGTCGCTTTCGAAGAGGTGAAGAGGCAGGCGGAGATGCGCGGCGTGAGGGTCACGGGAAGCGAGCTCGTGGGATTGATCCCGCTGGAAGCGATGCTGCAGGCCGGGAGGTACTACCTTGAATTGCAGGGAAAATCTCCCGGTGTCCCCCAGAGCGAACTCATCGAAACTGCGGTGCAGTCCCTTTCACTCGATGATCTCACTCCCTTCGACCCGGCTCAGAAGATAATAGAGTTCAGAGTCGCCGAACCCTCTCCCCTCGCCGAGGGCTCGCTGCGTGCGTTCATCGACGAGACGTCCGTGGATTCGCCCGTTCCCGGCGGCGGAAGTGTTTCCGCCTTGGCCGGCGCGCTGGCGTCCGCCTTGACTTCCATGGTGGCCAACCTCACCGTGGGCAAGAAGGGATACGAGAAGCACGGCGAGACGATGAAAGAGACGGCCTCGAAGGCCCAGGAGCTCAAGGATCGCTTCCTCAGGGCGGTGGACGAAGATGCGAGAGCCTTCGACCGGGTCATGGAGGCGATGCGGCTTCCCAAGAAAAGCGACGAGGAGAAGGCGCTGCGCGCCGAGCGGATAAAGGAAGCGACGATCGGGGCGATAGAAGTCCCGCTCGGCGTGCTTCGGGATTGCGGGGAGGCGGTGGAGTTGGCGGCGACCGTCGCCGAATCCGGCAATCGGAATTCATTGAGCGATGCCGGCGTTGCGGCCCACGCGCTGAGAGCGGCCGCCAACGGCGCCTACCTGAACGTGCTCATCAACCTCGGAGAACTCGAAGACGAGCGCTACGTGAAGGCGACCGGAGAGGAAGCGCGGAATCTCCTGGATGCGGTCGTGAAGCGATGCGACGAATTGGCGGCGCAGGTGGCAAGTTCGATCGCGAGCGGCGGGGGCGATGCGTCATGATCCCGCGAGGCAGGTAGCCCCGTCGGGATCCTCGATGGCGCCGCATGAAGACAGTTTTTCGAGACGTCTCTCGAAGTGAACTATGTAGTTTCGCATCCCGGCACCGCGCAGGCGGATGCATTCCAAGGCCGATGCGTACATCATCTTCGCCCCCCACGGTGAGATCCCTCCATCCTTGTCGATCAACCGCCTGGGAATAGTCAAGTAACAGGGCGGCGTGTCGTTCAACGTCCAGTGTCTTGCAAGCGAGTAGAGATCGCAGCTCCTCTCGCCCTTCGGGATGCCGATTTCGCCCTGCAGGAGATGTATGAGTTCGTGGGCTATGGTGTGGTACGAGATCGCCGCCGGGTTGAACCAGATCTCCCTCCCCCCGGGCACCGCCATCCCGCTGGCCGAGCGTGTGAGCCCGATTCTTATGGTCCTGGCCTTGAGCTCGGGAAAGAATCTCAATACGTAGTTGATCCTCGCCAGGACTCGTCTTCCCATCCTGTGTCCTGCAAGGGGCCGGGTCAGAACCAGCCGGCATACGTCCGCATCGCCGGTCGGCCGAAGGTCGAGCTCGAGTTGTTCGGATGTTTTCATCTATCTTCGACCAGTTTCCCCTTCTTCATTATGGTTTTTCCGTCCAGGGCAATGGTCGGCTTGAGTATTATGACGTCGATGTGGAGAGTGCTCTTGTTCCTGCCGCCGGGGTAGCTGGTATTGTCACCGAAAGCGATGTGGCACGTGCCGTATGCTTTCTCGTCCTCCAGGATCACGCCCGTGACTTTGGCTTGCTTGTTGGTGCCGATGGCGAACTCGGCGATGAAAGAAGCGTTCTTGTTGCCGTCCACCTGCATGCTTTCCTCTACGAGTCTCTTGAATCTCCTGCCGGAGGGCGTCCCCTCGTACTTGACTATGAAGCCTTCCTTGATCTCGAGACGGGTCGGCTCGGTAATGTATTCTCCGCACCTGTCCGCGACGAGAACGCCGTTCGCCGTCTTCGGTGCAAGCTCGGCTTCACCTCCGGGGAGGTTGGAGCAGGTTCCCTTGGCGGTTATGTTCCCGGAGCTCGCGACCGCACGGTTCCTGATGTCCAGCACCAGATCGCACCCCGAAGGCGAAGTCACGTGAGCCACCCTCGCCGAGTCGAGCATGGCGAAGATGGCGTTGCTCAACCGGGATATTTCCCGGTAATCGGCACCCAAGCCCCTGACGAAGATTTCGTCGGTTATTCCCGGCATGGTTGCGATGCGGGCTCCCAACTGGCATGCGCGTCTCCGCGCCCGCGTGTGGGTGATGCTTGCCACCGTGGCTGCGACCACTACGTCGGCTTTCGCCATGGCTTCGCCGACGAGGCGGGGCGGCTCCTCTCCGTTTATCTTGCCGGGTGGATAGTAGAGCAACGCGGCTTCGGCGCCCAGCTTCAGCCCCTCGCGATAGAGTGATTCGCCTATTCTCTCCATCTCGGGATTGACGACCACAAGGAGCTTCTCCCCCTTTTTCAATCCCAGGTATTGCGTGAGAGCCGTTTCGGCGGCACGAGCCATCTTCTTGTCGCTTACCATTATCGTTCCTTCAGTTTCACCCGGAAATACGTGCAACCGGGTGGAGTCTATTCAGCACCTGTGGTCCTGGAAAGGCTTTTCTTGATCACTCCGAGCAACTCCTCGGCGGTGAAAGGCTTTTCGATGCACGCAAGCCGCGTAGAAGAAAAGAAATCCTTGGTTTCCGTGTTGAGAGTGTCTCCGGTTATGAACAGGAGTTTCATTGCGGCTTCCGGCTTCTCCTCCGCAAGCCTTTCGTAGAGCTCCCGCCCGTCCATACCCGGCATCTTCATGTCGCTTATGATACAGTCGTAATCGGATGCTCTTATCATGTCCAGCGCGGATTCGGCATCGGAGGAAGTATCTATCTTGCCGCAACGGTCTCTCAATATCTCGCATACGAGGTCCAGGATGGACTCCTCGTCGTCCACCACGAGAACGCTGTCCAGGGTGAAGTCGGTGGAGGAAGGTTCCTCGGTTGCGCGTGGGGCCGCCTCCTTCGGCTTCACCACCGGCAGCCTTATGGTGAAAAGGGCTCCTTCGCCCGGCTTGCTCTCCAGGGTGATGTCGCCGCCGTGCCTTCTTACTATGCGCTGGGATAGGCTCAGCCCGAGGCCGGTGCCCTTGTGAGGCAACTTGGTCGTGAAGAAGGGATCGAATATCCTGTCTTGTATCTCTTCGTGTATCCCGGGGCCGGTGTCGGATATCCTTATGTAAATGTTCCCGTCTCCGGAGTACGTCTCGATCGTGAGGGTGCCGCCGGACTTGGATTCGGCCATGGCCTGATGGGCGTTGTTCATTATGTTGAAGAACACCTGCTGGAGCAGGTGGGGATCTCCTCTTGTTTCCGGTATGTCGGGAGCAAGCCGAGTCTCGATTTCTATGTTGCTCACCCTCAATTCGTATTCCTTGAGCTTCAGCAGTTCTTCTATGATGTCGTTCACGTTGATCGCCGTATCCTGCGAAGGATGCTTGCGGGTGAACCAGAGAAGGTTGGAAACGATCTTCTTGCACCTTACCGCCTCGCTCAGGATCTTGTTCAGTATTTCCATCGTCTGGTCGTCGTAATCGCCGCGAGCCGCCAGCAGTTCGGAAAACCCGATCACGCCGGTGAGCGGGTTGTTCAGTTCGTGAGCAACGCTGGATATTACCTCGCCCAGCGCGGAGAGCTTCTCCGTCTGAAAGAGTTGTTCCTGCAGGGCTTGTCTTTCGCTGGCGTCGCGTATCGAGATGATGATACCGGCCGGAAGTTCATCCTCGCCCCTGTAGGGCGTCATGCTGAAATCCACGATCACGTAGAAGCCGTCTTTCCTCTTCAACCTTCTCTCGTTGTCCCTCACGGTCCCGGCGGTGACGACGTATTGCAGGAGGTTGCCGAAGTCGGTGCCCGCGGCGATCTCCCCGTCGGGGATGAGAAGCTCCTGGATACTCAGTTCTTCATCAGGGTGGTATCCCAGGATTTCGTGGAAGGCCCTGTTGGTGGCCACGATCCTACCGGAACGATCCGTCACCAGGATCCCGTCACCGGTATTCTCCAATATGTTGTAGAGGAAGCGCTCCTTCTTGGAAATCTCGCGCATGGATTCTTCCAGGTTTCCTATCAGGCGGGCGTTCTCGATGGCCATGGCCGCTTGCAGAACTATGGTCTGGAGCACCGACAGGGTCTCTTCATCGAACGAATAGATGGAGTCCGAGAATATCTTTATACTTCCATGGAACTTGTCGCTGCTCGCAAGAGGAAATACTCCGGCGGCGCAATATGCATAATCGTGTTCGATCTCGCCATGCGCGACTACCTTGCAGCCCCCTTCGAAACTGATGAGTTTTGGGACCTGGTGGCTTTCTGCGCGGGAAACGGCTTCTTTGAGCAGCCTTTCGGAGTGCGGTTCAACGGTGAAATTCGCGTAGTGCTGCACTTCACCGGCTTTGTCCTTTGCATAAAAGCAGCCTTCTCCAAGATAGGATACGTCGGCTATGAAGCCGGGAAAACTCAATACCTCGATTATGGAGTGCTTCAGGCAGTCGACTATTTCGGCGATGCTTCTCGTCGCCGCAACGCGGTAGCCGGCGAGCTGGATCTCCCTTATCCGCTCGACGTCCCTCTCGAGAGACGTCAGGATCTCCAGCCTGTCGATGCCTATGCTGAGCTGGCTCACTACGGATTTGAGGAAGATCTTGTCCTCGTCCTTGGGTGTGTACGTCGAACTTCCGCCGAGTAATACTCCGAGGGGGCGGTAAGAACTTTTTATGGGCATGATGATGAAGGAGTTCAATTCTTTGTCTTGCCACAAGTTCTTGAGGCTTTCGGGGAGGCACTGGCACTCCTCGGGGTCTACGAGAAGGCAGAAGTCTTTCTTCTCTATGCATTCCTTGAAGTTTATCGATGTGGATGCAGGAATCGAGCTGGGCGGCTTTACTCCAGCCTTGGTCCCCGGCCATAATTCGTCCAGGTAGAGCTCGTCCGCGCCCTCGTCGAGGCCGTAGAACGCGCCGAAATCCATCTCGAAGAAATCAGCCACCTTGGCGAGAATAGTCGCGATGTAATCCCCGACGTCGCGGTTGCGATAGGCCGCGGCGGCTATCTCGAAGAGGGTTTTCAACTCGTTCTCTCTTCTCCCGCGGGCCTTCTCGAGCTGTTTCTCGGCGCTTACCTCGCGGGAAATTATGAGCACTTCCCGGGTGGTGCCCGTGATGTCGCGTACGGGAAGAAAGACGGTCGAGTAGGCCTTGCCGGCCACTGTTCTTTCCGAGACCGAGGGCTCACCCGTGGCGAAAACATCCCTGGCCGGCTCCCAATCGAGGAATGCCCCCTTTCCCCCGACCACGTCCTCTATTTTCAAGCTCCTTATTCGGTTCAGTTCGCCGAAATGTGATTCGAAGTAATGGTTGGCCCAGGTGATCCGGAATGAGTCGTCTATCTGGCATATGGCTGCGTCGAGAGTGGATATCACGCTCGAGAGCTTTTTCTTCTCCTGGGCTATGCTGCTCTCGAGCTTCTTGCGTATGGTTATGTCCTTGATGACGCAGACGATTCCAAGCGTCTTGTCGTCGTTGCTCTTGATGAGCGAAGAACTCATGTGAACGGCGATGCGGCGGGACCGCTTGTCGACCGTCTCGAGCTCTCCTTCCCATCGCGCTTGCTCCGTGAGCGTGCTTATGAAGCGTTGCACCTTGCCCTGCTTCCACTCGGGAGGGAGCAGCACTGCGAGGTTGGAGCTCAAAAGCTCGGCTCTGGTGAAGCCTGTGAGTTCGATGAGATTGTCGTTGGCGAAGATTATGTTGCCCTTGGTGTCGGTGATCACGATGCAGTCACTCGTCGGCTTGATCACTTCCCCGGGTGGTACGATCGCCGCACCCGCAAGCTCCGTTGCTCCCACGTCGAGGTACATGTTTATGACCGCTTTTCTCCCATCGGCCAGGGAGACTGGAGCGGAGACGCATTCGGTGGTGGTTCCGTCGGGAAGAGTCGTTATGCCGCGCTGTTCCTTGCCCGCTTCGACGGCTCTATCGATTATGCTCGTATCTGGGGTGATGGCACCGGCGAACAGCGCGGGATAGGACTTGCCCTCGATGTCGTCTCCGAGGAGTTTCTTGGCTATTTCGTTGGCGTAGATGATCGTGTGATCGCCGGCGGTGACGTTTATGCCGTAGGGGACACGGGCCAAGAAGTTCCTGAGGGTGCCTAGCGTGTTCTCCGTCTTCTTCAGCTTGAGGCGGGCGAGTTTGAGCTCTTTTTCGAGAAGAAGGATCCTGTTCCTGAGGATCTTTTCGGAGGCGAACGCCGGGTTACCGGTCTGCTCGAGATTGCCTGGCTTGCCTGGCGTGCTCATAAGCGAGGCCTCTCTCACCTCCTTGGCGGTGATTCGTGTTCCGAAGTTTAAAAGCCTCTTGCCCGTAAGTGGAGGAGAAAAACGAGCCCCAAGCGCCCAAGTACGCTGGGTATCGATGCTAAGTCGAATCCTTGCATCAGGTTCAGCTTTTTGTCAACGTATTTTTGAGATGACCAGCGCGAATCCCGCGAAGCGGGCTTGCCGGCCGCAGGATCCAAAGGCTCCCACCGGAGCCTCCTCGCCGCGCGAAGAATCTTCTTGCATGTATTCGGATTAGCGAGTAACATCTCCAAAACCGCCTTTTAATCTGGTCCGGGAGGCCAGGAAAGGACTGAGCATATATTCCAAGCCTAACCTCCTGGTGACCCGGGAGGGTTTTTTTTGCCCGCCCGGGCGAGCCGAAGCAGCGAGACAAGGAGGGCCCGTGGGAATAAGACGGAAAGCAGTGATCATGGATTCGGATCATATCCGCAGGGCGGTGAGGCGTATCGCGCACGAGATCGTCGAGCGCAATTCCGGAGTATCCGGTCTCATAGTGGTGGGTGTGAGGAGGAGGGGGGTCTTTCTCGCCGAGAGGATTGCAGCCAGCCTGGAAGACATAGAAGGCGAGAAGGTCCCGGTCGGCGCCCTGGACATTACCCTCTACCGGGACGATTTCCAGGTCATAACGAACTGGCCCCGCGTGGGCAAGACCGAGATAAACGCGGACATAACGGCCAAGATCATCGTTCTCGTGGACGACGTGCTCTTCACGGGACGCACCGTGAGGGCGGCCTTGGACGAACTCATCGATTTCGGAAGACCCAAGATGATCCAACTCGCAGTGCTGGTCGACCGCGGGCACAGGGAATTCCCCATAAAGGCCGACTACGTGGGCAAGAACATCCCCACCAGGGACGATGAAATCGTGGAAGTCCATCTCGCCGAACTCGACGGCAAGGACGAAGTTATCCTGGGGGAGATCGAATGATGACCACTTTGAACAGGAAGGACCTTCTCGGACTGGAAGGAATGAGCGCCGAAGAGATCAACTTGATCCTGGACACGGCCGAGTCCTTCAAGGAGATCTCCGATCGGCCGGTGAAAAAGGTTCCCGCGCTGCGCGGCAAGACGATCGTGAATCTCTTCTTCGAGCCGAGCACCCGGACGCGCACGAGTTTCGAGCTGGCCGAGAAGCGCCTGAGCGCAGACTCGGTCAACATCGCGAGCTCGACGAGTTCCGTTGTGAAAGGCGAAACGCTCAGGGACACGGCGGAGAATCTCCAGGCGATGAAGATAGATCTCATCGTGATCAGACACAGCAGCGCGGGCGCGCCTCATTTCCTCGCGGGATTGCTGGAAGCATCCGTCATAAACGCGGGGGACGGCTCGCACGAGCACCCCACGCAGGGTCTTCTCGATATCTTCACGCTCAGGCAGAAGCTCGGTGCGCTCGAGGGCAAGAAGATAACGATCGTCGGCGATATCACTCACAGCCGCGTGGTGAGATCGAACATTTTCGGCCTCACCGCCCTGGGAGCCGAGGTGACCTTGTGCGGGCCTCCGACCATGCTTCCGCCCCAGGTGGAGAGGCTCGGCGTGCGCGTGGAACCGGATCTTCGCAAGGCGGTGGCGGGTGCGGACGCGGTCAACGTTCTGCGCATCCAGCTGGAGAGGCAGAAAGTGAACCTCTTCCCCAGCCTGAAGGAGTACAGCGAGGTCTACGGGATCAACCGCGAGGTGCTCTCCTGGATGAAACCCGAGTGCATAGTCATGCATCCAGGGCCGATGAACCGGGGCGTGGAGATAAGCCAGGACGTGGCCGACGGGGACAGGGCCGTGATCCTCGAGCAGGTCACCAACGGCGTGGCGGTTCGCATGGCGGTCCTGTACTTGCTCTGCGAGGGAGCGGTGAGAGAGGAGGATCTCACCGGCAGGGAGATTGCGGATACCACCGAGGCGGGAATGGTTTCTCCTGAAGAAAAACAGGGAATGGAAAGCTGATCAGACGGAGATCGGGGGCAACGGATGAAGAAACTCTTGAACTGGAACGGTGAGAAGGATTACGCGATCACGAACGTCTTGATTGTGGATCCCTCGGAAGGCAAGACCTTTCCCGGTCACTTGATCATCAAGGATGGATCCTTGGAGGCCACCGGTGAAGGCGATGCGCCGAAAAGCGGTCTTCCCGTCTTCGACGGCGAGGGACTCCACCTCTCTCCCGGTTTCATCGACATTCACGTCCACCTGCGGGAGCCGGGATTCGAGCACAAGGAGGACATCCGTTCCGGTACGCTGGCAGCGGCGGCCGGCGGATTCACGTCGGTTGCCTGCATGCCGAACACGGACCCGGCCATAGACGACAAGAGCGTGGTGGATTTCATCCTCCGCAAGGCCCGGACAACGGGCTTCGCGAAAGTGTACCCGGTGGCGGCGGCGACGGTGGGGAGGAAGGGCGAGAAGCTCAGCGAATTCGGGCGCCTCGTGCAGGCGGGAGCCGTCGCTTTCAGTGACGACGGCGCTCCCATAGCAACGGCCCAGATGATGCGGAGAGTGCTGGAATACGCGGGGCACTTCGACGTTCCCGTCATCGAGCATTGCGAAGACCTTTCGACATCCGCCGGCGGGGTGATGAACGAGGGATTCTATTCGACCAAACTGGGTCTCCCGGGCATCCCCTCGTTCAGCGAGGAGATCTGCCTGGCGCGCGACCTCCTCGTCCTGAGAAACGTGAGAGCGCGGCTCCACGTTGCCCACGTGTCGAGCGCCGGTTCGGTGGAGATGATAAGGGAAGCGAAGAAAAGGGGCCTTCGCGTCACGTGCGAGACGGCTCCGCACTATTTCTCGCTGGATGACGGAGAACTCGAAGGATATGATCCCAACCTGAGAATCAATCCTCCGCTGAGGAGTGCGGACGATCGCGATGCGATCATAAGAGGACTGAAGGACGGAACCATCGACTGCATCGCCACCGATCACGCGCCCCATGCGCTGGAAGAGAAGGAAGTCGAATTCGATCGGGCCCCGGCCGGCGCCATCGGGCTGGAGACGGCTCTTGCCGTCGCTTGCACTTTTCTGGTGAAGCCGGGACACCTGTCACTTGCCGAAGTGATCCGGTTGCTTACCGTGAAACCGGCCGAGGTGATCGGGATTCCGGGCGGGGTCCTCGAGAAGGGCGCTCCGGCCGATCTCACTCTTTTCGATCCCGAGGAGGAGTGGGTGGTCGATGCGGGAGGTTTTCACTCCAAGTCGAAGAATTCGCCCTTCATAGGCAGGAAGCTCAGCGGCCGCGTCAAGCATACGATAATAGAGGGCCGGGTGATTTCTTTCACCGGGTGAGACGCCGTCGCCGCTCGAAGTCCGATGAGCGGCTCGCGGACAAGGGAACAACCAGGAGACTTGGTGAACCGTGAAGCCTGGATCCAGGCAGAATGCAGGTTGTGTCCTGCTCTTCATGTTGATTGCAAGCGTCACCCTCCCGGGGTGCGCCTACTTCAATCTCCTTTACAACGCCAGGCATACCTATGAAAAGGCTTCATCGATACCACTGGCCAGGGACGGCAAGCCTACCCGCCAACAGATCGAACTCTACAACGATGTCATCAAGAAGTGCGAAGCCCTGGTGACGAACTACCCCAAGAGCAAGTGGGTCGATGACGCGATTCTTCTCATGGGAAAATCCCTCTACATGCAGATGGAATACGACAAGGCCATCGTGAAGTTCAACGAGTTGGAAGAGCTTTTCCCGGACAGCAAACTCAACGAGGAAGGGCGGATATACCTGGCGCGATCGTATCTTGGAAAGGACAAGGTCGACCAGGCGCTCCTGGTTCTCCGCAAGTTCATAGGCAAGTACAAAAAGAGCCGCTACATGGACGAAGCCTTGTTCCTGCTCGGGACGAACCAGATGAAAATGGACGATGCGGAAGCCGCCATGGCCACGCTGGGAACCCTTGCGAAGAAATACCCCCATAGCAAGTACAGGATCGAAGCGGACGTCGAACTGGCGGCGATCTTGATGGAGAAGGGGGATTACGAAGCCAGCCTGGATATTTACCGCCGTCTAGTGAACGAGAAGCTGGACGTGGAAGTTCTGAACGAGTGCCTGGCCAGGATGGCCGAAGCATATCTCCAAATGAAGGACTACACCAACGCCCTCGAGACCGCGAACCGCATCGGTGGGGGGAATCTCAAGCCCGTGGAGAGGGCCGGGAAGATGTTGCTGAGGGCCAAGGCCTACGCCGGCCTCGATTCCACGGCCAGGGCGATCGACGTGTACAAGACCGTCGCCGCCCGGTTCCCCAAGTCGATGTTCAGCGCCGAGGCTTGTTATCGCCTGGGAATGCTCTATCAGGAACGGCTCGACAGTCTAGTGCTGGCGAAGAAACAGTTCGAGAGAGTGCCCAAGCAGTATCCGAAGTCTCCTTTCGCCAAGGAAGCCATAAGGAGAAGTTCCAACATCTCCAATCTCCTCAAGTTCAGCCGGAACCTCGGAGCCGGCAGCGAGGAAAAGAAAGCCGACGCCCAATTCAAGCTCGCCGAGATCCAGCTCACCCAGTTCGACAACGCCGAAAAAGCGCTCCAGGAATACAAGAAGTTCCTGGAACGATTCGGATCGAGCGAACTCGCTCCCAAGGCTGCTTATTCCATCGGGTACATCTACGGTACCGTCCTCGGCGATTCGGCGAAGGCGGCGGAAGCGTTCCAGTATCTCGTCGAACATTATCCCGATTCGCAGCAGGCTGAGTACGCCAGGCGGTTCTTGAACAAGAAAGGCGTGAAGGATGAAGACGGGGGGAACTGAAGCGGGAACGGCGGGCGAGCACACCTCGGTCGTGATCGAGAACGTTCGCCTCAATGATCGTTATTTCCTCCTCGTTCTGTCCCGGCCGCCCGGATTCGCCGATCCTCTCCCCGGGAACTTCGTTCACGTGGCGATTCCCGGCTCCGCAAGGTTCTTCCTGAGACGCCCGTTCAGCATTCTCGATTGCACGGATGAACGGATATCGCTTCTCGTTCTCGAGAAAGGGGAAGGCACCGGCATCCTTCGCAGGTCGAAGCCGGGCGACGAGATCGACTTCATGGGGCCGCTGGGAAATTCCTTTCCCCTCCTTCCCGGCAAGCGGATAATGGCCGTGGGAGGCGGGGTCGGGCTGGCGCCGCTCTACATGTATGGGCGTTTCGATCACGGAGCGGCCGAGTACAAGCTCATCTTCGGAGCGCGGTCGAAAGAAGATCTCTTCCTCGATCGCCTTGCTCTGGATGACATGTGCTTCGAGGCCGCGACCGAGGACGGGAGTCACGGCTTTCAGGGGAACGTAGTAGAACTCGCCGCCCGCAGCCTCGAGGTGAATCCCCCGGAGGCGGTTTTTTCGTGCGGGCCTCCGGGCATGCTGAAAGCCCTGGCCCGGCTGTTGGACGGTGCGGGAATGACTCACTACGTTTCGCTGGAGAACAGGATGGCGTGCGGGATCGGCGTGTGCCGCTCCTGCGTGATAAGGATCAGAAGCGGCGAGGGTGTCGTCAACAGGACGGTCTGCAAGGATGGGCCTGTGTTCCCGGCGGATCTCATTCTGTGGGATGAGCTTGCAGCGCCCTGATCCTGAGGGCGGCGGAACCGCCCGCAACCAGGGGGATCGTGATGCGGGATAGAATCTCGGTGAGAATAGGGAAGATAGAATTCAAGAACCCGGTATTCAGTGCTTCCGGGATTTGGGGATACGGGGACGAGATCTCCTCTCTGGTCGAACTGGACAGGCTCGGGGGCATGGTGACCAAGACGCTCACGCTGGAACCGCGGACCGGTAACGTCCTTCCGCGCATTCAGGAACTTCCCACCGGACTGCTCAACAGCATAGGGTTGGAGAACGTGGGTATCGCCGCTTTCATAGAAGACAAACTCCCCGTCGTCGCAAAGCTCGGGACGGCGGTGGTGGTGAGCATAGCCGGGGACGACGAGGACGCCTTCGCCGAACTCAGCGCAAGGCTAGCAGCCGCCGAAGGATACGTCGGCGTAGAGATCAACCTGAGTTGCCCCAACGTGCAGAAAGGCGGCATCGATCACGGAAGGAATCCGGTCGCCGTGGAGAGGATCACTGCGATCGTCAAGCGCGCCTTGCCGGACAAGGCCGTCATGGTGAAGCTCACGCCGAACGTGACCAGCATAGCCGACGTCGCTTCGGCCGCCGAGGCGGGAGGGGCGGACGCCGTCACGGCGATCAATACTCTTCTCGGGGCGGATTTCGACCTGGCGACCGGCAAGCCGGTTTTCGCAAGGGTCTCGGCCGGTTACTCAGGTCCGGGTATCCTTCCGGTCGCCCTGGAAAAAGTCTGGGAGACCTCCCGGGCGGTGTCGATACCGGTGATCGGGGTAGGGGGCATAGGATCCATAGACGATGCGAGAAAGTTCTTTCTGGCGGGGGCAAGCGCCGTTCAGATCGGAACGGCGCTCTTCACGCGGCCGCGGTTGGCCGAGGAGATAGTGGCCGCACTGGAAGCCAACCCGCAATGGGTGACGGGAGGTGCATGAATGGCATCGAAAAACGAAGCTGAATTGATCGTCGCTCTGGATGTCGGCGACATCGAAGAAGCCGGGACCCTGGTGGGAAGACTCTCGGGTCATGTGAAGTGGTTCAAGGTCGGTTCGAAACTCTTCACTCGCGAAGGGCCCTCCGTCTGCAGGATGGTCAAGGACGCCGGGTGCAAGCTCTTCCTGGATCTCAAGTTCCACGACATACCCAACACTGTCCACGGCGCGGTGCTTTCCGCCCTGGCGTGTGATGCGGACATGCTGACCCTTCATGCCTCGGGTGGAGTCGAAATGCTCCGGGCGGCCGTCAGGGCCAGGATGGATCTGGACAAACCCGAAGCCAGGCTCGTCGCGGTCACGCTGCTCACCCACCTGGACGGCGAGAGCTTCAGTGATCTTTTCCCCGGGACGCCGCCTGGAGAGGAGATGGTGATCCGCCTCGCCGGCAAGGCGAAAGAGGCGGGGATGGACGGGGTGGTGGCCTCGGCCCGGGAGGTGGCTGTGATCAAGGCGAACCTGGGCGCGGATTTCAAGGTCGTGACCCCCGGCATCAGGCTCGGAGACGAGAACGGGGACGACCAGAAGCGGGTTGCGACCCCGGAGCGGGCGGTCCGGGACGGTGCGGACTACCTGGTCGTGGGAAGGCCGATAATAGGAGCCTGTGATCCCGTCGCCGCCTGTGAACAGTTTCTTGCAAGAATGAGGATCTGAACTCTTTCATCGATCCCGCGGAGGCCGCCGGACTTGGAACCCAGATTGACAACCGCCCTGATTTTCTTCTTGAGCTACGGGGCGATAATCGCCTTCAAGACGAAGAAGAGCCAGATGCTCTGGCTGGGCATAGCCGCCGGCATGCTCGTCGGCCACATAACCCTCCGGGACATCGTTCACGACGTGAACTGGAACGTGATGGGGATCTTCGCCGGGACGCTTCTTCTCGCCGAATCCTTCCTGCTGTCGGGAGTCCCGGCCGCTGTCGCCGCCTACCTGGTCAGGAGATCCTCCAACACGGGAACTGCGTTCCTGTACGTGTGCCTGCTCTCCTCCTTCCTCTCCATTTTCATCGAGAACGTCGCCGTCGTGCTGATAGTCGCCCCCATCGCCCTGAGCATCGCGAAGAAGGCGAAAGTCTCTCCGGTAGCGGTCATCATCGGCATAGCGATCGCTTCGAATCTCCAGGGAACCGCCACGTTGATAGGCGATCCCCCGAGCATGATCCTGGCGAATTTCAAGAGAATGAACTTCAATGACTTCTTCTTCTACAAGGGCAGGCTCGG
Source organism: uncultured bacterium (assembly GCA_964464035.1). Taxonomy (GTDB): domain Bacteria; phylum Krumholzibacteriota; class Krumholzibacteriia; order WVZY01; family WVZY01; genus CAYXEN01. The sequence continues at coordinate 46,112 of CAYXEN010000006.1, forward strand.
GATCTTTTTCGCGGTCGAGGCCGGCGCCGTCGTTTCGATGGCGATCCTCTATCTCTTTTTCAGAAGGAAAAGGAGCGCGGTGAGCGTGGAGGAACCGGAGGAGATCAGGAGTTATCTCCCCACGGTCCTGATCGCGGCCATGATCGTCGGCTTGTCGTTCTCGTCGCTTTTCGACCCGGATTTCAAGTGGTTCGGGGGATCGCTGTGCATGGTTCTGGGGATCGCCTGCACCTTGTCCGGCTGGACCAGCGCGGAAGAAAAGAAGGGTCTTCTCCGGCGCTACGATCTTCCCACGACGGCGTTCCTTGCGGGCGTATTCGTGATGGTGGGAATGCTGGAGAGGACCGGGGTGATCGACACGTTCGCCGACTTCATGGGCTCCCACATCGGGTCCAATCCCTTGAGCGCATTCTTGATCATAGTGTGGGGCTCCGTCGCCTTCAGCGCCTTCGTCGACAATGTCCCGTACATAACCACGATGGTCCCGGTGGTACAACGGATCTCGACGGGCATCGCGGGCGGCGACGAGCTTCTCGTTTTCGGCCTTCTCATCGGCGCCTGCCTCGGGGGAAACATAACCCCGGTCGGGGCGAGCGCGAACGTGGTCTCGACGGGATTGTTGCGCCGGGCCGGGCACCGCATATCTTTCGGGCGGTTCGTGACGATCGGCCTTCCCTTCACCCTGGCGGCGACGCTCGTCGGATCTCTCGTCATCTACCTCGTCTGGGGGCATTGAGCCAAACCCTTTGACTCTTAAGGCGATTTGCCTTATTCTATGATTTCATCCACCCGAACGAAAGGATTGTTCATGCGAGTACTCATCACGGGTATAACAGGTTTCGTCGGCAGTCACCTGGCCGATTTCCTCCTCGCCAGGGGAGGAGTGGACATATACGGGATTGTGAGGTGGCGGAGCAGGACGGAGAACGTGTCGCATCTTCAGGGCAAGGTCAAGTTCATGGAGTGCGACTTGAGGGACGCCGGCTCGACGAGGGACATCATCGAGGAGGTCAGGCCCGAATACATCTTTCATCTCGCCGCCCAGAGCTTCGTCCCCACGAGCTGGAACGCCCCTTCGGAAAGCCTCGTGACCAACGTCATCGGCCAGCTCAACATCTTCGAGGCGGTGCGCAAGATAAAACTGGATTGCCGGATACAGCTCGCCTGTTCCAGCGAGGAATACGGCCTGGTCAAGGAGGACGAGCTGCCCATCACCGAAGACAATCCGCTTCGCCCGTTGAGCCCCTACGGAGTGAGCAAAGTGGGACAGGACCTTCTCGGCTATCAGTATTTCATGAGCTACAAGATGGACATCGTGAGAACCAGGGGATTCAACCACACCGGTCCCCGGAGAGCACCGGTTTTCGTCTGTTCGGACTTCGCAAAGCAGATCGCCGATATAGAGAAAGGGTTGAAGGAGCCGGTGATAAGGGTAGGCAACCTCGACGCCAAGAGGGATTTCACCGACGTGCGCGACATGGTGAGGGCCTATTTACTTGCCCTGGAGAAGGGCAAAGGCGGCGCCGTCTACAACATATGCTCCGGCAGGAGCTGGAGCATGAAGGAAGTCCTCGACATGCTGCTCTCGATGACGGACGCGAAGATCGAGGTGGAGGTCGACAAGGCACGCCTTCGTCCTTCCGACGTGCCCGTTCTTCTCGGCGACTGTTCCCGTTTCAAGAAAGATACGGGGTGGGAACCCACCATACCCTTCGAACAGACTCTCAAGGACATCATCGATTACTGGAGAAACAGGCAGGGAGATTAGGTGAAGAGAGTCCTTGTAACCGGGTGTTCGGGCTTCGTCGGTAGAAACCTCGTTCCCATGCTGATGGATGAGGGCTTCGAAGTCTGGGGAGTGGATGTCAGGGACTGGGAGGAAGGTTTCCCCGGGACGGGCTTCCGCAAGTTGGACCTGTCCGACCGGCGGGAGACGTCGAAGACGCTTGCCCGAGTCAAACCCGAGGCGATCATCCATCTCGCCGCGATGTCAAGCGCCGGGCGGTCTTTCGCAGAACCCCTGGACACTATCAGGGTCAACCTGCTTTCCACCCTTACCATTCTCGAGCACGTGCGGATCGAGGGAGCGGGGACGCGCATCCTGGCCGTCGGGTCGGCGGAGGAATACGGGCCCGTCGACCGGGAGAAACTGCCCCTTCGCGAGGACATGCCCCCGAACCCGGTGAATCCCTACGCCCTGAGCAAGGTCTTTCAAGAAGATTGCTGCAAGCTCTATTCCTCCCTCTACGAAGTGGAAGTGGTCATGGCGAGAAGCTTCAACCATACAGGTCCGCACCAGACCGAGACCTTCGTTCTTCCCAGCCTGGCGAAACAGATAACCGAGATAAAGCTGGGTATGAGGCCTCCCGAATTGGAGGTAGGCGACCTCCAAGTGAAAAGGGATTTTCTCGACGTCAGGGACGTCGCCGGCGCGTACGTCGCTCTCCTTCTTGGCGGCAAGCGGGGCGAGGTGTACAATGTCTGCTCGGGAAAGTCTTGGACGCTCGAAGAGCTCCTGGGCAAGCTGTCCGCTCTGGCGGGCGTGACCCCTCGGATCACGGTGTCGCAAGCGAGGCTGCGCCCGGTCGACACGCGGGAACTGGTGGGGGACAACTCCAAGATAGTCCGGGATACCGGGTGGAGACCTCGAATCGGCATGGACGACACGCTCTCTTCCTTGCTGGATTATTGGGAAGAGCGCTTGGGCGGGCATGAGCGCGAAAGGGAAGATGCATGACAGGAGGGAGTAGATGATCAGGATATGCATGATCGGGACCGGCTACGTCGGTCTGGTTTCCGGAGCCTGCCTGGCCGATTTCGGGAACAACGTTTATTGCGTCGACATAGACAAGAAAAGGATCGAAGCTCTCCAGTCATGCGAGATTCCGATCTACGAACCCGGCTTGAAACACATGGTGGAACACAACGCCCAGGCGGGGCGACTGCACTTCACCACCGATCTGGGGAGCGCGGTCGGGGATTCAGACGTGATCTTCATCGCGGTGGGCACGCCGGCGAACGACGACGGAAGCACGGACCTCTCCCAGGTGTTCGGCGCTTCCGAGGAACTGGCCTCTTATATCGACGGCTACAAGGTAATCGTCCAGAAGAGCACGGTTCCGGTGGGCACGACCCGCAGGATCGCCGACCACATAAAGAGCAAGGCCGCGAGAGGGGCTTCGTTCGACATGGTGGCGAACCCGGAGTTCTTGCGCGAGGGCTCGGCCATCGAGGATTTCCTCAGGCCCAACCGCGTCGTGATCGGGGTCGAATCCTCTCGTGCGGAAGAGATCATGAAGAAAGTGTACCGGCCGCTCTATCTCATAGAGACGCCCATAGTGACCACGAATCTCGAGACGGCCGAGTTGATAAAGTATGCGAGCAACGCCTTCCTCGCGACGAAGATATCGTTCATAAACGAGATGGCGGCGATATGCGATCTCGTCGGCGCCGACGTGGACGACGTCGCCAAAGGCATGGGGCTCGACGGGAGGATAGGGCCGAAGTTCCTGCACGCGGGATTGGGTTACGGCGGCTCCTGCCTGCCCAAGGACGTCTCCTCGCTGATTCACGTGGCGCGAGTCCACGGATACGAGCCCGTGATCATAAGGGCGGCTCACCAGGTCAACGCCGGGCTCGTGGAGAGGGCGTTTGCGAAGCTGGAGGCCGAGCTCGATCGGCTCGAGGGCAAGAGGATCGCGGTCTTGGGCTTGTCCTTCAAGCCCAACACGGACGATCTCAGGGAAGCCCCCTCGATAAAAATCATAAGCCGTCTCATAAAAAGTGGAGCGACGGTCAAGGTGTTCGATCCGGTGGCCATGGACAATTTCAGGGAGAAAGCAGGCCTCGAGGTCGAATACTCCAAGAATCCTTACGACGCCGCCGAGGGGTGTCACGCCCTCATGCTGTTGACGGAATGGAACGAGTTCAGGGAACTCGACCTGTCGAGATTGAAGAAGCTCCTGGCCCAGCCTGTGTTCATCGACTGCAGGAACGTGTACAAGAAAGAGCTCATGCGGGAGCACGGGTTCCGTTATCAGTCTTTCGGCCGTGGCATGAATTGAACGCCCGTGACCCCGGGAGCGCGCAGGGAGAAGCGGATGGATTTCTATGAAAAAATATGCGTGACGGGAGGAGCCGGTTTCATCGGCTCCAATTTCGTTCATTACATATCGCGCAAGTATCCCCGATGCAGGATCACCGTTCTCGACGCTCTCACGTATGCCGGGAACCTCGAGAATCTCTCGGGCGTTCTCGATCGGCCTGAAGTCGAGTTCGTGAAAGGCTCGGTCTGCGACGCCGAACTGGTGGGGAAAACGCTCTCGGGATGCGAGGCGGTTTTCAACTTCGCCGCCGAGACCCACGTGGATCGCTCGATCCAGGAGGCGGGAAGCTTCATAGAGACGGACGTTCTCGGCACCTACAACCTGCTCCGCGCGGCGCTTGACGCGGGAGTCGAGCGGTTCATCCAGATATCCACCGACGAAGTCTACGGCAGCGCCGACGCCGGGTCTTTCACTGAAGAATCGCCCCTGCGGCCGGGCAACCCGTATTCGGCGAGCAAGTGCGGCGGGGATCTCATGTGCCTCGCCTTCCACAACACGTACCGGGCTCCCGTCGTCATCACCAGGAGCTCGAACAATTTCGGACCCTACCAGCACGTCGAGAAATTCATCCCCCTGTTCATAACGAACGCCGTGGAGGGCAAGGATCTTCCCCTCTACGGCGACGGCATGCACGAACGCGACTGGATCCACGTCGAGGACAATTGCCGCGCGATCGAGACGGTCGCGTTGCAGGGAGAGGTCGGAACCGTCTACAACGTCGCGTCCGGGTCGACCAGGCCGAATCTCGAAGTGGCCCGCCTGATTCTTGGACGCGTAGGGGAAACGAAGTCCAAAATAGTCTTCATCGAGGATCGCAAAGGGCACGACAGGATCTACTCGATCGATTCTTCGCGCATGAGGAAACTGGGCTGGAAACCGGAGCGCGACTTCGAAGAAGCGCTGCGCTCCACGGTGGATTGGTATCTGGCCAACCGCGGGTGGTGGGAGCGGGTGCGGAGCGGCGCCTTCCGCGAGTATTACGAGACTCATTACCGCGACAAGCTCGAGAGAGGCAAGGCCTATGACGCATAGAATAATGGCCGTGGTAGGCGCAAGGCCCAACTTCATGAAGGTGGCGCCCATTTGGAGGGAGCTGGAGCGCAAAGGGGGCTTCACGGGGATCCTCGTTCACACCGGGCAGCACTACGACGAGAACATGTCGAAGGTGTTCTTCGACCAGTTGAAACTCCCCAAGCCGGACATATATCTGGGAGTGGGCTCGGGCACGCACGGTGCCCAGACGGGCCGGATAATGATCGAGTTCGAAAAAGCCCTCGCGAGGGAGGGAGCGGACCTCGTGCTCGTGGTCGGCGACGTCAACTCGACCATGGCGTGCAGCCTGGTGGCCGTCAAGATGTCCATACCCGTGGCCCACGTCGAAGCCGGCCTTCGCAGTTTCGACAGGTCGATGCCCGAAGAGATAAACCGCATGGTCACGGACATCGTAGCCGACCTCCTCTTTACCACCTGCCGGGACGCGGAGAAGAACCTCCTTCGCGAAAACGTCGACCCCGCCAAGATTCATTTCGTGGGGAACGTCATGATCGACAGCCTCATGTACTACAGCTCCATGGCCGACAGCTCTCCCATTCTCGATGAACTCTCGCTCACCGGGGGCGAGTTCGGCCTCGTCACGCTGCATCGGCCCTCCAACGTCGATCACCCCGAAACGTTCGAGCGTATCGTCGAAGCCTTGCTCGCCATCGGCGAGAAGTGCCGGCTGGTTTTCCCCGTGCACCCGCGAACGAGGAAGATGATGGAAAGGGAAGGAATGAAGATTCCCGAATCGAGGATGAAGATGATCGATCCGGTGGGCTATCTCGATTTCCTCAAGTTGATGAAACACGCCCGTATCGTCTTGACCGATTCCGGGGGTATACAGGAGGAGACGACGGTTCTCGGCGTGCCGTGCATAACTATTCGGGAGAACACGGAACGCCCGATCACGATCGAGGTGGGAACCAACGTGCTCGCGGGTACGGACAAGGAGAGGATCATGGCCGAGGGATTGAAGGCGCTTTCCGGTGATGCGGGCGATCACGCGGTGCCCGAACTCTGGGACGGCCGGGCGTCGGAGAGGATAGTCGGGGTTCTCGAAAATTATTTCAATGAAACAAAACGGTGAGTCGTGGGCCTATCTTGAGACGTCCCTGGAGAAGAGCCTTCTCTGGAGCCTGGCAACGACCGTCCTCCCGGTCACGTCGGCGTTCATCACCTCTTGGATCATAGCGAGGTTCGCGGGGGCGGAAGCGGTGGGAACCGTTTCCTGGGTGATGGCTTTCGCGACTGTTTGCCTCATCCCGGGCAAGTTCGGCATCGGAATCGCCGCTTCCCGCATCGCCAGCGAATACGGCGTTTCCTCGCCGGGGATGCTCAGGAGACTTCTCGCCGCCGGAGTGCAACTCCGCTCCGCTTTCACTCTTCCCATAGCGGTCGCAAGCTTCTTCCTCGCTCGCAGGATAGCGGAGGCGATCGGTGACGGCGGACTCGCCGGGCCCGTGCGCGTCGGAGCACTGGTTATCACCTGTGCAAGCGCGTACGAGTTTTGCGAGCATTTCCTCGTCGGCTTGAATCGCATCGCCACCGTCACCAGGATCAGGGCCGCCTACCACGTCATGCGCGTTCTGGCGACCGCTTTCGTGGTCGCCCTGGGCTTCGGCGCCTCTGCGATCCTGGGAGGGTATTGTTTCTCGTGGCTGGTGGTGATTGCGGTCTATGCTTTTCTGTTCTTGAAGTTCCTTCCGCCAACGCAAGGGGGGGCCGGCGAAGACATAAGGCGAAGACTGATGAGACTCGGAGTCCCCTTGGCGATAAGCGGCGCCTCCGTCGCTCTCTATTCCCAGATGGACAAACTCATGCTCGGCTATTTCGGGGATATGGCCGACGTAGGACAGTACACGGTGGCCAGGAACATAACCGAAGTCTCCCTCTTCCCGGTGTATGCCTTGATCATGGCGCTTCGCCCCGCTTTGGCTTCGCGGTTCGCCGCGGGAAAACTGCAGGAGTGCTCGGAAATGATCCAGAAAACGGCCTTCATGGCAGTTCTTTCCGGCGTGTTTTTCACCACTCTCTTCCTGATTTTCGGCAAGGAGTTGGTCGTTCTCGTGTTTTCGGACGCTTTCTCGAGAGCGGGCGCGCTGATGTTGTTGTTCACTTGGGTGATAGCGATGCGTTCCCTGGGCGCCGTCATCCTCCCCTCTCTCGTCGCGGCGGAAAGAACGAGAGCCTACGCGGGACTCACTCTCGCGTCCGCCGGGCTCAACTTCTTGCTCAATATCATACTTATCCCTCCCTATGGCGTGCGGGGCGCCGTCACGGCGACGCTGGCGTCGTATGGTTTTCTCTTGCTTTTGGGTTTGTATATCGTCCTCAAGACGTTTAGCATCAAGCTGAATAAAGGCAAGTTGTTCCTGGCGGCGCGGGCTTCCGCCGCCGGCGCTCTCGCCGGATTCATCCTGCACGTGGCAGCTTCCGATTCTCACCCTCAGGCATCGGTCTTGCTGTGGGTTACGGGGTTGATTCTCCTCTACGGGATTCTGCTCTGGGCGTTCAGGGTCGTGCGGTCCGGTGACGTGCGCAGAGTGAAAAGCGCTTTAACGATCGACGATTAGGGAGTTTATGTCTTGACACCCCGGCTTCTTAATGCATATTGTCCTGCTTTAGGAAGGAGAGAATGAGTTGGTTCTTACGCACTTGATCATTCCCTTTGTGACGTCATACTTCATCATTCTCGCGGTGGTGCCTCTCGTGCGCAGGTACGCCTTGAGATGGAAGCTGGGGGACAAGCCCAACGGCAGGAAGATCCACGCCAGCTCCATTCCTCATCTCGGGGGGATAGGGCTGACTTGCGGCGTGCTGGGGGGGCTGCTCGTTCACGAGATTCTGTATCCCGGTTCGCCGGTGGGCTTGGTGAAGATGTTTCCCGGCATGGGTGTGATCGTTCTCCTGGGCCTGGTGGACGACATCAAGAATCTCAGGGCATTGCAGAAACTCTCCGTCCAACTCATAGCGGCTCTCGTCCTCGTGCTGTCGGGCTACCAGCTCCTCGTCGGGGTGGGGGCGGTAGACGGCGTCCCCGTGCTCGCGGCTCTCGTTACGATGTTCTTCATCGTCGGCGTCTCGAATTCGATGAACCTCATAGACGGCCACGACGGCCTGGCGGCCGGGATCTGTCTCATCGCGGCGTCGGCTTTCTTCCTCATGGCCGCGGGCGAGGGCCAGGGCGCGGTCATGGTGACTGCAGTGGTCCTGGCCGGCGCGTGCCTCGCCTTTCTCATCTTCAATTTCCCTCCGGCGAAGATATTCATGGGAGACACGGGCAGCATGTTCCTGGGCATCTCCCTGGCTGTAGCCGCCTGCATGTTGACGTCGAAGGAAGCTTCCCTGTCGAGGCTGGCCGGAATCGGTCTCGTGCTCGGCCTCCCGCTCATGGACACCACGCTGGCCGTTACGAGGAGAGTGCTGAGGCGGGTCCCGATTTTCCAGGCTGATTGCCTGCACATTCATCATGTTCTCTCTTCATCCGGTTTCTCCGATCGCGCCGCCTTGTTCATTCTATACGGCTTGCAGTTCGTTCTGGCCGTTTCCGGCGTGCTCGCAGCGAGGGGATATTCATTGTTCCTCGCCGTGGGCCTGGTCGTCCTGGGTGTTTCCTTCTCGATCTTCTTGAGACTCATGCTCGCCTCCGCCGAGTCCGCGAAAGTCATCCCCCATTGACGTTGACGGATTCAGTGTGATAGATTCTACGAACTAAATCTCCATTTCGAGACGACTCCTTTTTGAACTTCATTCGACGGAGATAACCCTTGACTACGAAAATCAAATGTCGCTTCAGAAGTGATTCCGATCATCTCTCCCGCATCCAGCTCGAAGAAGTCGTGAACTTGCTTGCGAAGCGCAGTCCCAAGACGGCCGTCGAAGTCTGCCGGCCCGAAGATGAAAACAAACAGGCCGGCGCCAGGACGAGCCCCAATTCGCCCGCCAGGATCGCAACATTGATGAGCAACCTGGAAGCGGGCAAGTTCGATGCGCTGGTCCTGCACGCTTCCTATCTTCCCGTGAAACTGCCCGCCGGAGTGGAACTCGCGGCGGTGACTTCCCGCCTCACCCCGTACGACGTCATAATCTCCCGCAACGAAGAGATCTTCGACGACCTCCCCCAGAACTCCAGTGTCATAGCCAACGAGATCAGGCGGGAAGCCCAACTGCTCTACTACAGGCCGGATCTCAAGATGGTGAGGATGAAAGGCAGTGTGGACGCCTTGATTCAGAAGGTGAGAGACGGCAAGGTGGACGCGGTCATCCTGGCCGCGGCCGATGTCGAAAGGTTGAACCGCCAGGACTACGTGACGGAAGTCTTCACGAACTCCATATGCGTGCCCGCGGCGGGGCAGGGGTGCCTCGCGGTCCTGGTCCGCTCGGGAGACGAGGCGCTCAAGAAAATGATGGCGGCCGTGAACGACCCGGCGTCGCTGAGCGAGATCACGGCCGAGAGGGCGTTTCTCAATTCACTTTCCCTGGGCGAATCCGATCCGGTCGGCGTTCTGGGCAGTATCGAGGGCAAGAGGATCGAGCTGGAGGGCGTGTTGGCCCTCCCCGACGGCCGGGAGAAGATACGCTCCACCGTCAACGGCAGCCAGGGAAGGGAGGAGGAGTTGGGCGAGATGTTGGCGGAAGAGATTCTCGATGCGGGCGGCCGGGAGATTCTCCAGGAGTTGAACATCATTTGACCTCCCTCTATTTTCCGGAAGAGCAATGCTGGACAAGAGATTGATCAGAGAAGAGCCCGACAGGGTGAGGACGGCGATCGAGTCACGCGGCATGGACCTCGATCTCGACCGCGTCATAGCTCTCGACAGGGAGCTCCTCGCGAGCATGCAGGAGAGCGAGAAGCTCAAGCACGAACGCAACGTCAAGAGCGAGGAGATCGCGAAGAAGAAGAGAGAGGGAGGGGACGCCGCCGAACTTCTCGAGCGCATGAAGGAAGTCTCCGCGCAGATCAAGGAACGCGAGGCCAGGGAGAAGGAGATGAGGGAGGAACTTGCCGCCTTGATGCTCACCATTCCCAATATCCCCCACGAAAGCGTCCCCGTCGGAGGCGGCTCGGATGACAACGTCGTGATACGCGAAGTGGGCGACGTTCCGGAGCCTTTCTTCGACGTCAAGCCTCACTGGGAGATCGGGGAGGAGCTCGGACTCATAGATTTCGAGGGCGGACGCAAAGTGGCCGGCAGGGGATTCATCGTTTTCAAGGGCGACGGCGCGCTCTTGTGCCGGGCCCTGGTGAATCTCATGCTCGACATGCACGTGACCCAGGGATACGTGGAGACCCTGGTGCCGTATCTCGCCAACCGCGAGGCGATGACCGGCACCGGGCAGCTTCCCAAGATGGAAGAGGACATGTATCACTGCGAGGTGGACGATCTCTTTCTCATTCCCACGAGCGAGGTGCCGCTCACGAATCTCTCGAGGGAATCCACGCTCGACCCCGACGAGCTCCCGCTCAAGTTCACCGCTTTCAGCCCCTGCTTCAGGAGGGAAGCGGGGAGCTACGGAGCCGATACGAGGGGGCTTCTTCGCGTGCATCAGTTCGACAAGGTGGAGCTCGTCAAGATCGCCCACCCCGACAACTCCTACGATGAACTGGAATCACTCGTGAAGGACGCCTGCGAGGTGATCGAAGCTCTGGAGTTGCCTTACCGGATCGTCGCCCTTTGCACCGGCGACCTCAGTTTCTCCGCCGCGAAATGCTACGACCTCGAAGTCTACGCTCCGGCGGTGGGGAAGTGGCTCGAGGTGTCCTCATGCAGCAATTTCGAAGCGTTCCAAGCGCGTCGCGCCGGCATCAAACTCAAGAAGAGCCCCGGATCGAAGCATCGTTTTGCGCACACGTTGAACGGCTCGGGCCTGGCGCTGCCGAGGATAGTGGCCGCCATCTTCGAATTTCACCAGACTCCGACGGGCAGGATCAAGATCCCGGCCAAATTGGTGCCGTACATGAACGGCAAGGAACATCTCGGTTGATCCGCCCGCCCCAATACCGATGACGTCTTTCTCTGTCTACAAGGGCAATATCAGGTTCTGGCTCAAGGGCTACCTGTTTCTCGGCGTCGTCGTGCTGACCACCATCGCCCTTCTCTACTCCAACCGGGTCATAGAGCGCATGCAGAAGCAATCCGAAGCGACCACGCGATTGTTCTCGCGTTTCATCGCCGAGATGCTTCTCCAGGTGGACCAATCGGGCAAGCGGGCCGTCATCCAGGAGGTTCTTGGCGAGATCGATCTGCCGATCATTTTCACGGATTCGGCGGGAAGGCCGATAGCCTGGCACCACGTGGGCGTCGCCGAGCCGAGCGACGAGGATTTCGAGCAATTGCTGAGGATCGACCCGGAGGCGCCTCCCCCCGGGAAAATAGCGCGGCTCGTGAAACTGACGCGCAAGTTCGATTCCAGGAACGATCCCATACCCGTCAAGGTCGTCGGTTCCGATGCCGTGCAGGGTTACGTGCACTTCGGTTCCTCCAGACTTCAAGGCGAGCTTAGGTTGATGCCGTTGTTGCTCGTCGCCGTTTTCCTGATCTTCATGGCCGCGGGCTTCCAGGGTTTCCGCTACTTGAAGCTGAGCGAGGAACGATCCATCTGGGTCGGGATGGCCAAGGAGACGGCCCACCAGCTCGGAACGCCCCTTTCGGCGCTGCTCGGATGGATCGAGATCATCAAGGAAAAGTGCGGGGCCGGAGACGTGGACAGGATCGCGGGCACGGTCGCGGAGATGGAAGAAGACCTGGCGAGGCTGGGCAAGATAACGGAGCGTTTCAGCAAGATAGGTTCGCGCCCCGAGCTCGAGCCCATAGCTCTGAAGCCCATTCTCGAGAGAACGGTCGGTTATTTTCACAAACGCCTGCCCAGCCTCAAGGCCGATTCCACCATCCGGCTCGAGGTGGCGGACGATCTCCGGGTCATGGGGAACGCCGAGCTGCTCGAGTGGGTTTTCGAGAACCTCGTAAAGAACAGCATAGACGCCATCGGCCGGGAAGGTGGACTGATAGAGATAAGCTCACGCGCCGGGGCGCGCAGGGCGGACGTTCTCGTGCACGACACCGGCAAGGGAATCCCGCCGAAGCACCGCCAGAGGATATTCTCCCCGGGGTTCACGACGAAGAAGAGGGGATGGGGGCTGGGTCTGGCGTTGACGCGCCGGATCGTCGAGGAGTACCACGGCGGCGAACTGCGGCTCGTGGAATCACAAGAGGGCGGTGGGACCACTTTCCTGGTGAGATTGCCCTTGGCCTGACGCCACCCGCCCGGCGGTGAATCCACCTGTGACGCCGAGCCCTCGCCTCGATCCACCGCGGCCCGTCGGGCCGGACAGAATCCGCTGTAATTATCGTGCTGCACCGTTTATATTTGGAAACGCAGCCACAGGGTGGCGCCGCTGGCCGGCATTGCATCCGGCTTCAGCGCATTGGGTTACCCGGGCATGAAACGAAACCGGAAGGCTCGAGGCATGCAGCCAAGGATTCTTTGGGTCGACGACGAAATAGAACTCCTCAAGTCCCATGTCATCTTCCTGGCCGGCAAGGGATACGACGTGAAGACCGCCTCCAACGGCGAAGACGCCCTTGCCATGGTCAAGAAGGAAAGATTCGATCTGATTCTCCTCGATGAATCCATGCCGGGAAAGAGCGGCCTCGAAACGCTCGACGAACTCAACGCCATAGAGCCGATGCTTCCCGTAATAATGATAACGAAGAACGAAGAAGAGAGCCTGATGGAAGACGCCATCGGCAAGAAGATAAGCGACTACCTGCTCAAGCCCGTCAATCCCCTTCAGATATACTCGGCCTGCAAGCGCCTGCTAGAATCGGACAAGATCCGCGAGCGCAAGTTTTCCGAGGATTATATAAGGGAATTCAATTCATTCGACGACCTCGTGCACGATGGCACCTGGGAAAGCTGGCTCAAGCTCCACCGCAGGTTCTCGGAGTGGGACCTCGAATTCGATCGCTTCCGCGAAACGGGGCTCGAGACCATGCACGACGAACAGAAGAGCACGGCCAACTATCATTTCGGGCGCTTCCTCGAGAAGCAGTACCCCGAGTGGATAAACTCCCGGGAACGGCCTCGCATGAGCGTGGATGTTTTCGAGCAGTACGTGTTCCCCCACATGAAGTCGCAAGGAAGCGTCTTTTTCATCGTCATCGATTGCGTGCGCCTCGACCAGTGGATGATCATAGAAGAACTTCTCAAGGATGAATTCGAGATCGAGAAGAATTACTACCTGTCCATTCTTCCCACGGCCACTCCTTATTCGCGCAACGCGATCTTCAGCGGGCTCTTTCCGGACGAGATCAGCAGGAAGTATCCCGAGAAGTGGCTGGAAAGAAGCAAGGACGAGATGAGCAAGAACCGATACGAAGAATTCTTCCTCGCCGAGCAGATCAAGCGGCTCGGGGGGGATGCATCGAGAACCAAGTACTTCAAGGTCTACACGGTCCAGGAGTCCAACGAGCTTCGCAAGAAGGTACCCGCGCTCGCGTCGCTGCCTTTCGCCGCTTTCGTTTTCAACTTCGTGGACATCCTCGCCCACGGGAGGAACCAATCCGAGATCCTGCAGGAGATAGCGCCCGACGAATCGGCGTTCAGGTCCCTCATGCGCTCCTGGTTCAGCCACTCCACGTTGCTCGCCCTTTTGAGGGAGATCGCAAAGAAGAACGCCAGGGTGATAATGACCACCGATCACGGCTCGATAATCGGACGCAAATCGTGCCTGGTCCACGGCAGGAGGGATACGTCGACGAATCTCCGCTACAAGTTCGGCGACAACCTCAATTGCGACGCCAAGCAGGCCATAATCACGAGGAATCCGGCGGATTTCCGCCTTCCCTCGGAATCGAAGACCAAGACTTACGTTTTCGCCAAGGAATATTATTACTTCGTCTACCCGACCAATTTCCGGGACTACGAAAGACAATACCTGGGGAGTTTCCAGCACGGCGGCGCGTCGCTCGAAGAGATGATCCTCCCCTGCCTCAGCCTGACCCCCAAGACCTGAGCCATGGCTTCCTGGAAGGAAAAGCATTACCGGAGTTCGTCCGAGGAAGAAACTTTCTTCCTGGGCAAGGTGCTCGGCGAGTCCATTTCGCAGGGAAGATGCATATCCCTGGTCGGGCCGCTGGGGGCGGGCAAGACGGTGCTCGCCCGCGGGATCTGCCGCGGCCTCGGCGTGGAGGAAGAGATCCTGAGTCCGACTTTCGTTCTCTGCGAGGAATTCGCGGGCAAGCTCCCGGTCCTCCACGTCGACCTGTATCGCCTCGAGCACGAGCGAGAGCTGGAAGCTCTGGGCATATTCGACAGGATAGGCACCGAGTGCGTCGTCATCGTCGAATGGGGCGACCGGTCGGATCGGCTGACGAGCGCGGCGGACATGATCGTCGAGCTTCGCATGGGGGGAGAAAGCGGCCGGGACCTCACAGTGAGAGAGAGAATCGAATGAACGTACTGGCGTTGGATACGTCGCATCGAACGGGAAGTATCTCGCTTCGCAAGGCGGACGGATCGGTGCTGACCGGGAAGTTCGGCCCCGCCGAGATGCACCTGAAAGAGATAGGGCGGGTGACGCAGGAGATCCTCGCCGAAGCATCGATGTCGCTTCGCGGGATCGACCTGCTCGCGCTCGTGAAGGGACCGGGCAGCTTCACCGGGCTGAGGATCGGGATGGCCTTCGCCAAGGGGATTCATGCATCGCTGGGAGTGAGGATCGTGACCATGGATACACTCGAACTTCTGGCGACGCCGCTCTCGGCGCCGGGTGTGGTGGTTGCGCCCATGATCGATGCCAAGAGGAACGAGGTATACGCGGCCGCCTTCATCGCTTCCGAGGATGATGGTTCCGGGATGAGGCGTGTGGTGGAGCCGCTGGCCGTGGAGCCGGGGAAGTTCCTGGACGTCCTCGAGCGCTCGCTTCCCGCGGGAACGCGAAAGACGGTGTTCGTCGGCTCAGGCGCAGCGAAGTACGGGGAGATGCTCGCGGCCCTGCCGGGCGATCGTTTCGAAACGGCTCCGGAGATCAGTCACGAACCGTCCACCGAGGCGCTTGCCTCCTCCGCCCCGGCTCTCGAGCCGTTGCCGGACGAGGAGATCCCCGCCTTGGAGCCTTTCTACATACGCGCGAGCGACGCGGAGCTCAAGAGACTAAGAGAGGTGAGGGCGGATGGCTGAGATCACGATCGATCACATGCGCGTCGAGCACCTCCCCGAGATAATCGAGATCGAGAAGAAGGTCTTCCCGTCGCCCTGGAGCGAGGACGTATTTCTCCAGGAACTCCACTCGATAAGCGTGTCCAGGTCCTTCGTCGCGCTCCTGGACGGTCGCGTGGTCGGATACGAGATAGCATGGTTCGTCGAGGAGGAGATCCATCTCGTGAACATAGCGGTCGCTCCGGACGTGCAGAAGCAGGGGATCGGGTCGAGGCTTCTCGAACACCTCATCGAAACGGGCATGGAGGAGGGAAGGAAGCTCATAACCCTCGAAGTCAGGGTGAGCAACGTCGGCGCCCAGGCGCTCTACCGTTCTTTCTTTTTCGAGACCGTGGGGATAAGGGAGAGATACTACTCCGACGACAAGGAGGACGCCGTTCTGATGGCCCTGGATCTGGAGCAATACCGGATGCAGAGGGGGAAGAAAAAATGGAAGGGACCGGCATGACCGGCCCGGGACCGCGGAGCGGAGGGCTGCCTGGCGTGATGTTGGGAAGCGGGTTGGGTGACGTCTGTGCGGGGTACCCGGTGGAGGAAGCGATCGGATTCGAAGCCATGGACGGAGTGGGCGCGAGCGACGTGGCCGGGCACGAGGGCGAAGTCAGGAGATGTATCGTCGGCGGCAAACCCTGTGTATTCGTCCTCGGCAGAAGGCATTTCTATGAGGGCGATGTCGGCGCGGTAGAAGCATTGATGGAATTTCTCGTGGGATGGGGCGTCGATAGTCTGCTTCTCACTTCCGCCGCGGGAAGCCTGGCGCGGGACCTGAATCCAGGGGAGCTGATGATGGTGACCGACGTGGTGGATCTCCAGTTTCGCCCGCCGACCGGCGTGAAGCCCCCGGCGGCGTCGCAAGCCCGGGAAGATTCCGTCCTGAGGGAGAGAGGGACGGCTTCGGCGGGAATGGGGAAGGATCTGGCTCGGCTCGTCGCCGCGGCGGCGAAGAGGGCGGGCGTGGATCTCAAGCGCGGAGTGATCGGATGCACTTCCGGGCCCGCTTACGAGACCCGGGCCGAGGTGGAATTGCTCTCGCGCCTGGGAATCGACGCGGTGACGATGTCCGCCGCTCCCGAGATGGATATCGCCCGAAGGCATGGAATCTCGGCCTCTTCGCTTGCTTTGATAACGAATCTTGCAACCGGGATTTCGCCGGTGAGGCTCGATCACGCCGAAGTGCTGGAAACGGCCTGCGAGGGAGTCGGCGAGATCAGGCGGATCGTGGAGCAACTCGTTGACATCATTTACACTTGAAGGAATACGGGCCTGGATTCGATGATTTTCAGGTTGTGCGGAACAAGGTGAGGCAGTATAGTTCAGCAAGCGATTTCCTGGCATAAAAGTCATTGTTCTCGGGAATCGACCGTTCCGAGGCGGGGTGAGCAACGTGTCCTGGTTCAAGAAAGCGAAAAAAACCCTTTCCGCCAGTCGCAAGAAGCCGTTGCCCGACGGCTTGTGGAAGAAGTGCGACTATTGCTCGGAGATTCTCTATGTGAAGGAGCTGGAGAAGAACCTCCGGGTGTGCTCGAAGTGCGGGTATCACTTTTTCCTCTCCACCGACGAGTATATCGAGATTCTCACCGATCCGCGTTCGTTCCGGGAGACGCACACAGGCTTGCTCTCGGGCGATCCGCTGCAATTCAAGGATCTCAAGAAGTACTCGGACCGGCTCCGCGACAACATGAAGAAATCGGGAAGGGAGGAAGCCGTCGTGACCGGCTTCGCGAAGATAGGGGGGCGAGAGTTCGTCCTGGCCGTGCTCGACTTTTCCTTCCTGGGGGGGAGCATGGGGTCGGTCGTGGGAGAGAAGATAAGTCGCGCGATCCGGGATGCGACGAGGAAGAGGATCCCGCTGGTGATCGTATCCCGCTCGGGCGGGGCGCGCATGCAGGAATCCATATTTTCCCTCATGCAGATGGCCAAGACCTGCGCCATGCTCTCCGAGATGTCGGAGGAGAAGGTCCCGTACATATCGATCCTGACCAACCCGACGACCGGCGGAGTCACGGCGAGTTTCGCAAGCCTCGGCGATGTCATAATGGCCGAACCCAAGGCTCTCATCGGGTTCGCCGGCCCCAGAGTGATAAAGCAGACGATAGGCCAGGATCTGCCCGAAGGTTTTCAGCGAAGCGAGTTTCTCCTCGAACACGGCATGATCGACATGGTCGTCCCCCGCACCAAGCTGAGGGAAAGCCTGGAGGATGTTCTCGATATACTATGCGCGGAAGTGGTCTCCCAATCCCTGGGGGCGGAGGATAATGAAGAGGAGTCCCCGGCCGTTTCCTGATGAGCCTTCTCCATACCCGCCCAATCTGTCATTCCTTCTGAATCTCTCCCCGTCGGTGATGACGTTGGGCCTAGCCAACATCAAGCGCCTGCTCGGCGCCGTGGGCGATCCCCATGAAAGATTCAAGAGCATTCTCGTCGCCGGCACGAACGGCAAGGGAACCGTGACCGCCTGCCTCGCCGCCCTGCTCGATGCGGCCGGCCACAGGACGGGAAGATTCATCTCGCCCCACGTCTATGACGCCACCGAGAGGATAGCGATCGGGAACGAACCGATCTCGTTGGAAGAGATGGAGCGGGCCGCTGCGCGAGTGGCACCCCTTCGCGGCGAGATCGAATTCAGTTATTTCGAGGCCCTCACCGCCGTTGCTTTCCTGGTCTTCGCAGAGAGAAAGGTTGAATACGCGGTGCTCGAAGTGGGTCTCGGAGGACGATTCGACGCGACGAACGTCGTCGATCCGGAACTGAGCATCCTGACCGGCATCGGCTTGGATCACAGGAAGATACTGGGCGATACGCAGGAGGAGATACTCCGTGAGAAGCTCGGTATAACCCGGCCGGGAAGGATCCTGCTTCACGGCGAACTTCCCGATTCGCTGCGCAACCTCGTGGCTGAGAAGGCGCAGCGTGACGGTTTCCGGTCCTTGGACGCAAGGGAACTGGGAACGGTGCATCCCAGGGAAGTCACCTTCGCCGGGATCCGGATGGATATCACGACCGGGGGCGGTCGATACCGGGATCTCTCCGCTCCCTTTCCGGGAAGGCACCAGGCCGCCAACGTCCTTCTGGCCCTGGTCGCCGCCGAGATCGTTCTCCCCCGCGTGGAGAATGTTTCATCCGCCCTCGCCGCGGCGTACTTGCCGGGAAGGTTCGAAACGATCGAAGCCGACGGCAAACGGATCATCCTGGACGTGGCCCACAACGACGATTCACTGCTGGCAGCCTTGGCGACACTCGCGGATCTCTCGCCCAGAGAGAAGAACGCGGTCGTCCTCGGGATGATGCGACGCAAGGAACTCGTGGATTTTCCCTCCGCGGCTCTCAGGCGAACGAAGCGCTTGTATCTCGTGGAACCGGTTCCGGGAGAGAGCCATCCCACGCAGGAACTTCTAGCCGTATTGTCGCCGAAGAGATTAAAATCTTCGGGAGTTGACGTGGTGGTTCGTGATCGCGCCTGGGAACCGAAACGCGGGCGAGAGCTTCTCCGCGCGCTGCTCCACCCAGCGGCGCCGTGCGATACGATATTGATCACGGGATCCCACCGGACCGTCGGGCTTTTCGGATCGCTTCTCGGAAGGATGGGGCTATGGCAGGGAAGGAAATCTACCTCGGAATCGACATAGGCGGGACCTACATCAAGTTTGCGACAGTGTATGGATCGGGGCGGGTAGGGGCGCGCGGAATCATACCCACCCTGCCTCGAGCCGGGTTGCGATCCGCTTTTCATCGCGTCAGGTCGGCCCTGCCCTTTCTCCTGCACGCCAAAGAGGAGCTCCGTGCGGTGGGGATCGGGTGCGCGGGCCTGGTGGATGCGAAACGGGGGGTTCTCGTCGCTTCGCCCAACCTGCGCCCGTGGGAAGGTTCCAGGTTGCGCGCGACGGCCAGGAACGTATTCAAACTGCCCGTCGTAGTGGACAACGACGCCGCGGCCGCCGCGTACGGGGAATATGTACGCGGATCGGGCAAGGGGTGTGAGTGCTTCATCTGCATAACACTTGGAACCGGCGTGGGCGGCGGGATCGTCATCGGCGGGGAATTGTTGAGGGGAGCGAATAATTTCACGGCCGAGATAGGGCACATTACGATCTCGGAGAACGGGCCCAAGTGCACGTGCGGCAACCGCGGCTGCCTGGAAGCATTCGTCGGGGCCTCGGCGCTGGTGGGCAGGGCCAGGGAAGAGATGAGGTCGAGGCGCGGCAGGATCCTGGGAAAGAAGAGCTGGGCTCGTAGGGAGGTTCTGTCACCTCGGGTGCTCGCTCGCGCCGCCGCCGAGGGTGACGGCATAGCCAGGATGGTTTTCGCGGAGGCCGGGGCTCGCCTGGGTTGCGCGGCGGCTACGCTGGCGAACATCTTCAATCCTGAGGTCATCGCGGTGACTGGGGGTGTTGCGGGGGCTTTCGAGTTCATGGAGGGCTCCCTGCGGCGGGAGCTGGAGAAGAGGGCTTTCGCAGCGACGGCGAATGTGAAGGTGACGAGGGCGTTGCTCGGCAAGGACGCCTCGATGATCGGGGCCGCGCTCCTGGCCGCGGCGGGTTAGGGTGCCGCGGTTTCAGAGAGTACGCCTGCCTCGACACGCTCCTCCGCTCCGAGTCCTCGCGCGCGGAAAGTTATAGCGCGCTGCGGAAGTCGCGTCGGAGCGCATCGAAGCAGGCAGTCATCTTGGCGCAGCCGTTCCAGCTCGAGAGATGCGGAAGCGAGTGAGATACCATTGACGAACCGTTGGCGCGGAGCAAGCGAGGATCCACCGCCGCAGGCGGTTAGCCGAGCGCAGCGGGCACCGGTGATGAGATGGTATCTCACTCGCTTCCAGGACGCCCCGAATCGTCGCCGCCCGCTGCTTGGGGCTCGCAGGCGGAGTGCCGCGGGTCCTGCCGACGGCCTTTCCCACCGTGCTCGCTGGCGCTGCGCGCGGCGGGAGCCCTGGCCGCCGCCACCCGCTGCGTGGGGCTCGTTGCCGAAGTGCCGCGGGTCCTGTCGGCGATCCCACCCCACCGTGCTCGCTGGCGCTGCGCG
>CAYXEN010000007.1:0-65298 GCA_964464035.1 uncultured bacterium
CAGGCAACTGGGGGCCGATAAACAGCGTCAACGTCGATGTGAAGTCGACCGTGAACGGCAAGGACGTGGTCATCGCGCTCGCAAACGGCGATTTCGAGGTATGGCACGGTGACGGCGTGGGCGGATTCAAGGGCAAGGACACCTACAACACGGGCGTCACCATAAACGATCTCAAGCTCACGGACATCGACGCCGACGGCAACACGGACGTCGTCGTCGGTTCGAGCGACGGAATGATCCAGGTCTGGCACAACGACGGTTTCGGGTCCCTCGGCATCACGCCGGCTCAGGAACTTGCCGTGGGAAGCCCGGTCGCCAGCGTCGTGGCCGGCGACTTCAACGTCGACGGCTCGACGGATATCGCCTGCACGACCCTCGACGGAAACGTGCTCTTCTACGCGAACGACGGCACCGGGACCCTGATCAACTCGAACTATCTCACTTACCCCGGCACTCATCTCCGTTACATGTACATGAGTGGAATCAGTGATTTCAATGGAGACGGTTTCCCCGACCTCGCGATCGCAGGAACGACGACCGACATGTCCGTGCATGAGTTCCAACCGTTGCTGCACCCCGGCGCAGGGGGCGGTCAATGGAACGTCCAGAAGCACAACCACTACACGGGTGAACTGGCCGGCATGGCTATAGCGGACTTCGACATGGACGGAATAAACGACGTGCTTCTTGCACTCAATGATGCGGTAACCGGTGTTCAGCTCTGGTCCGGAGACGGCACGGGAAAATTCACCCAGGGAGGTCTCCAGGTATGGACGGACGAGATCCTGTCGATATCCAGCTACGACTACAACAAAGACGGCGTCCTCGACGTCGTGTTGGGAACCTCCGGAACCAGCGCCCAAGAGATAGACGTCATACTGAACAACGGATCCGGGATTTTCGACACGGTGAACCCGTTCAGCGCCGACATCACGGTCCCCGCCTCCGCCATATCTTTCGCATTCCTGGATCAGGATGCCGACATAGACGTCGTATCGGCGGGGAACACGGCCGGAAGCTTGTTCTCATTCGTACAACTCCCAACCAATGAACTCAATCAGACGGTGAACTCACCCTTCCTGTCAGGGGGCACGGCTGTTCTCCTGCGGGTCGGAGAGATAGGCAATTAACAAGGAGGAGCAAAATGTTGAGGGGCTTGAAGAAAACGATTGCATCCGAACAAGGATCAGCCCTTGTCATCGCGCTGCTTGTGATCCTGAGCTTGACCGTTCTCGTCACGGGCTATTCGCTCGTCACGAACACGGAGACGAACATATCGAGCTTGCAGCAGCGTGAGACCAAGACTTTCTACATCGCCCAAACGGCGCTCGATCGCTCGATAAAGCAGCTCATGGAGAGTCCCGGCTGGAGAGACGGCTTCACGCAGCAGCAATTCGAGGGCGGCACCTACGACGTCAAGGTTTATGATTCGACTGATGACGGCGTCGGTGTTTACGACCCGAGCATCCCTGCGAACTATGTGAAGGTTGTGGCAACAGCGACTCTGAACGACACGAAGAAAGAGGTCGAGGCGCTTTGGGTGAATCCGCTTTCGGCTTTCAACTATGCATATTCCGCCGGCAACAGGATACAGCTCGACAACCATGGAACCCCGAGCGCCGTGGTGACGGCGGACATGCACAACAACTCATGGCAGGGAGACATCATCAAGCTCGATGAGGGAACCACGGTATACGGCAACGTCTCCGCGGTAGGCGACATCATAG
Source organism: uncultured bacterium (assembly GCA_964464035.1). Lineage (GTDB taxonomy): Bacteria > Krumholzibacteriota > Krumholzibacteriia > WVZY01 > WVZY01 > CAYXEN01. The sequence goes on from CAYXEN010000007.1 coordinate 1,728, forward strand.
TCGGCAATCCCATCGATGGGAACCCATGCTTGGTCTATGGAAACGTCTGGGGGAATAACATCTCGATAACCAACAACAGCGAAGTGCGAAAGTACGAGAACCTGGACGAAATGACGGTGGGAAGGGATCTCAACGGCGACGGCGACACCAACGACACGGGTTTGACCAAGGGATTGGCCGAAGTGCATGGAGCCACTTCGATAACATCCGGGGGGACCTCGCTCTCGGACGGCGACACGGACGTTCGCATAGCGGGCGGCAGCCAGCCCGTTACCGTGGGCGGCGATGCTCCCGCTCCGATCATCGATCCACGGCCGGATTTCGGCCAGTATTACGAACTGGTGACCGGGACGACCAATTATCCCCCGGGAATGAACCATGTATCGACGCCTATCCCCGGCGACGGCGACGGTCACTACTTCGCTTCCACGGCCGCTTTCACCAACTGGCTGAACAGCCAGGGTACTCAGAACGTATATTGCTGGAGATGCGCCGGCGACGGTTTGATCGGCCCGAGCAACTCGATCCCCTGCCCGACCTGCGGCGGTACCGGCTCGGTGGCTGCAGTGGTCGCTTCGGGTGTATTCTACATCGACGACGCGATGGTCGATTTGAGCACATACGACAAGAATGTAGTGCTCCACGGCTCGATCGTCGTGGCACAAGGGGATCCCAACAATTGGCCATCGAAAACCGTGTCCGTGCCGGGCGGAACCGCCACTATCGATCACTTTCCGCAGGACGGGCGCTTCATCTTGAAGGGCGCGGCACGAAAGAATTTCACCCAGACTTACAGGTCCGACCAGGAAGGCGGCCCCTACGCATGGAACATCCGCGAAGTATACACCGGGAGCGACAAACAGACCTTCCCCATCCCCGAGCCGGAGGACGGGCACTTCATGAGGAACTTCCCTTCGATAATCACTCCCATCAAGACCGACATCCACCCGCGTGAGTCCGGAAGCGCTTACTACCAGGCGGACATAGGAGACGAGGTCATGACCATCCTCCAGGGAGTGATGTACTCCGAAGGCGAAGTCCACATGCACGGAAGCGGCGGCTCGAAAGGCACCACGACGTTCGACGAGACGAAGGACCGCAAGAGCGGAGACAAGCTGGACGAGAAGAAATTGGCCACCGACCTCAACGGGGACGGCGACATGAGCGACAAGGTGAGAGTGAGCGACATCACCACCGTGCCCGTGATCCCCGCCGGCGGCGGCAAGTTCAACGTCGACATCGACAGCAGCGGCACCCTGGAAGTTGTCACCCTGGGCATGGACTACAACGGGTTCTTCCGCGACAACGGGTACGAGTATCCGGTGCTGCTCTACCACGAGGGTATCCTCTTGGGCCAGAAGCTTCACACTTGTGAGCACTACCTCATTATCTTCGACCCGCTCATCGCGGCTTCAGGTATTCCGTTCGGATTCAACGTCAATTTCGGTTCCGAGCAGGGATACAAGGGATTGGTGTCCTGGCGGGAAAACACGACTGAATAGGCTCTCTCTAACCTGAGCCGGAAAGGGAGTGTGCCGTTCTCCCGAGAAGGGAGCGGTACACTCCCAAGTATTTCTTCCTTTCGCGGTTCCATCTGTAGGTCTCGTAGATTTCCTTCACTTTCACCATTCTCTCCAGGACCTCTTCGGGATGCGCATAGACGTAAAAGATCTTCTCCGCCAAGTCCTCATGGTTTCCCGGCTCGAAATACACTATCGTATCCTCTGGAAAATAGGATGCAACCGAGTCGAGGCGGGAAGCGATCACCGGCTTTCCCATGGCGATGTACTCGTACATCTTGTTCGTGTGGACCAGGACGGAATACGGATTCTTTCGCATCGGGACGATTCCCACGTCGCATGAAAGTATCTCGCGCACCATCTCCTCGAAGGGAACGAAGCCGAGGTATTCCACGCGTTCCTTGATATCGATTTCCTCGCAAAGCCCGAGTATCTCCTCGAGGTAATCACCTTTGCCCAGGAAGCGGAACCGGATACCCGGGATCCGCTCCTCGAGAAGGCCCACGGCCCTCACGATCAAATCGAGGCCGTAGCGTTCTTCGATGGCCCCGTGACAGAAAACGCGGAACTCCCCTCTGCGCTTCCCCTCCCTCTTGATCCTGTCGACTTCCTCACGCAGGCCGACGAATCTTTCCAGGCTGAACAGGTCGTCGTCGGGAACGTTCACTATCACGGTGATCTTGTTCACGTCCGCCCCTCTCTTGCCGAAATTGTCCCGCATTTCCCGGGTCACAGTCAGGACCCTGTCGGCGAAACGCAGGCTGATCTTCTCGACCAGCTTGATGAGGCCGATGAACCATTTGTAGCGCCAGCCGGGGAACATCGTGCCGAAGAGTTCCGGCATGGGCTCGTGCATGTGCAATATCACTTTCGCTCCCATGAGCTTCGGGACGAGGGCGGCGAAAACCAGCGCGTCGGGCATCGTGTTGACTTGGACGACATCGAAACGACGCCGGAGATGCAGAGCGGCCGACTTCCACGCGGCAAGCAGGAAGAAGGCGTTGTACTCGAATATGTAGCGAAGGATTTTCCCTCTCTTGTGCCCCACCGGCATGCGGAAGACCTCCACGCCGTCTATGGTCTCCCTGGCTTTCTCACCCTCCTGGCGCAGGCAAATGATCGAGACTTCATACCCCTCCTTGACGAGCGCCTCCGCTTCGCGTTTCACGTTGAGCTCGGATGGATAGAAGCTGTGCCTTATGAAACAGACTCTTGGAGGTCTTTCCGCGCCCATGGTTTCTACCGGCCTCTCCTTCTTCCGGCTACTTCCTCGTATATCTCAATGAGCCGCCTCGACGTATCGTCCAGCGAGTACTGCATCATCCGGGACCTTGCCTCGATGCGGCACTTTCGTTCGAGACATTCAACCAGCTTTACCGCGATCTCCTCGGGATCCGGCGGAACGATGGAACAGCCCTCGATGCCGGACAGAACCGCCGCGGCGTCACCGACGTCCGTGCTGATCACGGGAACGTTGCAAGCGAGAGCCTCGCGCAGAGTGACCGGCGACGCTTCGAAAGACGACGTGAGCAACATGACATTGCTGGCGTTCATGTACAAGGGGACTTTTTCGTGCGGAACATTCTCCAGGCTCAGGAGCTCCACCGCGCCCGTCTTTTCACGCGCGATTCTAACTGAGGCCTCGGCCAGTTCAAAGCGCTTTTCCACTCGCTCGCGGGTGGAAGGAAAGAGCACGTAATTCATCCCGATTTCGAGCCCGAGTTCCGCCCGCGCTTTCTCACGGTCGATCGGCTTGAACAGGTCGGTGTCGATGCCGCTCGGCAAGACGTAGGCGTCGCTGCGTCCCAGGTGATCCCTCAACCACTCTGCGACCAGGATGACTGCGTCCACCCTCCCCGCCACCATCCTCTTGAAACGCTTCGAGTACGCCAGGATCTTGATCTTTGCGTCCTTGTCCGCGATCGATTCATCCCCGGCGATCTCACCCTCATGGAACGTCCAGACGACGGGAGGGCGCCGCGGGACCAGGCCTGCTATGAACCCGCAGTAGGAATGGTGCACGTGAACGATATCATAATCCCCCTTGCGAAGTTTTCTCCCGAAGCTCAGCGGCGAAACCAGATAGTTGAACTTGGAGGCGATGCCGTTCACGAAGAACACATCGACCTCGCACCCTCGCGCGCGAAGAGCTTCCACTTCGTCACGGACGAAGGAACCGTAGAAAGGCATCCCGGGGAATGGATACATATTCGTGAAAACCAGGACCTTCATGGCGTTGGATCCTTGGCGGGGCGCCACCTCCCCGGATTGACCTGGCCGGGGTTGGAAAGGAGCACCGCGTTGATCAAAGTTCCGTAACGTGCATAGTACGCCTGAAGCGTATCGCGCGTCATGATCTCGTGGGTGTTTTCAATGGTTTCGCCGGGGGGGATCACCTGATGGCCTCTCCTCCCGGCGAGAGTCTTGAAAGCCTCCCTCGCCGAGACGAGGTGCGAGATATCGCCCTCCTCGGGTTTTCGCGCGAGGGCCACGTCCTCTTCGACGTCGAGCAGGAAGGCGCTGTCGGCACGGGGTGCCAGCCGCAGGAGGATCCCGGGGACGGCGGGCACTTTTTCGATCGGACGGCCGGAGGCGACGGCGAAGTCGACGATCGCATCCTCCACGTAGCGATCGCAGATCACCACCCTGCCCAGCAGCAAGTGCATCCTCGTCTTGACTGCGTATACCCATGCGACGTCCAGCGTCAAGATGGCCGCGTACAGAAAGCGCATCAGCGGATTGGCCAGCATCCGGCGCCGGTAGCGTACCTTCCCGGCCTCCGTATCATCGCCGGCCTCGCCGGCTGCGGCTCTTCGCGTTAACTTCTTGGCCGCCGAAGTGAGAAAAGACATCAACCGGGACGAACCGCCGCGATACCATATGGTCGTCACCCGAAGATCGCACTTTTTCACGGCCCTCAGCAGCAGCTCCGCCTGCACGGTCTTGCCGCTGCCGTCGCACCCACTCAAGCTCACGAGCCAAGGCTTCTGGCTCTTGATCCTCATCTTCCACCTGACCGCCCATAGAAAGGTCTTGATCCAGTCGGCAGCGCGGGTGGAAAAGCGTCGAGAGGGATCGATCGAGATCTTGTGATAGTAAGCGGCCTTGTCGGCCAGGAAAGGGATCCGGGCCGGAATCCCCTCCATGTAAGTGACCCGTTCGAGAATGGCCGAGTTGAAGAACCTCTTGCCTTCGAGGGCCTTCTCCAGCCGCTCCCTGCCGTCACCTTCGATGAAACCGCTGCCGAAGAGATTCGACCACGCATCGTCGAACACGAGGAGGGCGGCGTGAAATCCTTGCTCCCATCCCATGGCGCGGGCATCCACGGCGGCATCGAGGAAGGTCCCGCCCGAATCGGACAGGGCCTTGGCCGTGAGATACAAGTTCGACAGGTTCAGCTCCTTGTCCTCGTAAAACCAGTGGGCAAGGGTTATCAATAGGCTCTCGCGCGGGCCGGGAATCGAGACGCCTTCGTCGTCCGGCGCCTTCTGTTTCGAGGCCCAGACTTTCTCCCCGGCAACGAACGGGACGCCCCAGCCTATTTCCTCGTGGAGGTGCAGGGTATAGCTGGTTTCGTCGCCCGCGAAGCGGCGAAAGAGGAACTTCCCCGGTTCCTCCGTGTTGATGAGCTCGACGTACCCGTTTTCATGAAGCAGTTTCCTCGCATCGTCCCCCCTCTCCCGTTCCACGAGCACATCCAGGTTGCTGCTCAAGTGGGGAAACGAGGGATAGAGTCCCGTCGACTTGATGAGTATCGTCTCGATGCCTTCCGCCGCGAACGCTCTTTTCACCCGCTCGAACTCGCGGCGCAGCTTCTCGAACAATTCAGCTTCATGCGAGAGTCGATCCCCGAAGAGCCCTCGCACGGCGTCCTCGCCGTAGCGATCCGCCAGTGAAAGAAAGGACACCTTGTTTCGCTGGAGCGCCGCGGCCACCAGGGAGGCTGTTTCCATACCGACCTTTTCGAGGCACGGCTCCCCCCACGGATTCGACACCGCCGCCGCCAGCCTGAGAATCTCCTGTTCAAGAGGCATCTTCATCTTCCAGCTTTTCGAGCAACCTCGACGCCACGCTCTTCCATGTGAAATCTTCGAGATCCCTTATCTCCGGTCGCGGCGATTTCCTGATCGCTTCGCTTCTCTCCCTGAGCTCGCCGCGATCGGACCAGTAGAGCAAGTCCGGTCCCTCGGGCAGGAAGTCGCGCAAGCCGCCGAACGGAGTGGCGAGAACCGGCAGCCCCGAGGCCAGCGCCTCGAGAACGCCCAGGGGGAACTCGATGCACCCTTCGGTGTCTTCGACCGGGAAGACGTAGCAATCCGCCATGCGCAGGTACTCCTCGACCTTTACGTATTCCCTTATGACCCGGATGCCGATCGCTTCCAGTTCCGAGCGCAGGCTCGCATCCTCGGGAGTGCTGGTGCTGCCTATCACGATCACCCCGGCTCCCGGTTGTTCGGCAAGCGCGCCGAGGGCGAGCAGGTTTCTCTTCCTGCTGATGTGCCCTACGTGAAGATACAGGAAAGTCCCCTCATCGATTCCGTGACGAGCGCGCAGCTCTGCGCGTTCCTCTCCGCGGGGAGGCCGGAAACACTCCGGGTCGACTCCCGGCGGAACGGCTTCGCCCCGAAGGCCCATGCGCTCGAAGTACAGGAGAGTCGCGTAGGAGGGAACGAATATGAGATCGGGGGCGGTGAGCCTGAGATAGGGCCTCCAGATCCTGCCGTGTTTTCTCGGGATCATCGCCACCATCGCCGATTTGGCTCTCGGAACGTGCCTGCGCAACGCCGCCGCCCGGAAGAAGCTGGCCTGGGTCGATGAAGGAGAAGGAACGTAAAGGACGAAGTCGGGATCGAACGCCCTCAGTCGACCGCGAAGCTCCGAAGAGAGAAAGGTTCTCGATCCCCCGACCCGCTCCGCGGCCTTCCCATCCACACCGCTCCGATCCACGTTCAGGAGGAGAACCGGCATCTCGCCGCGAAGAGCCTCGGCGACCGAGAAAGTGTATTTCTTGATTCCTTCATCCCACGGTTCGGCCAGGTCTTCCGATATCACCGCTATCTTTTTTTCGCCATGCATATTCTCGTCGAGGGCGATTGCTTGCTCCCAGGTCGCTCTTTCCCGTCAGGCGCCCCGCAGGCGGTTGAGGAAATCCCAGATCGTAACCGCGTCGATATCACCGGTCACCGCGAGCGCACTCCTGTTGCCGTGAGGCCAGGTGCCGAACCTGACCAGGGGCCCCGGAAATCCGTCCAGCTCGGCCAGCGAATCGAGAACGTCGCCGTCGCCGAGCTTGCCGAGGTGGATGACATAGTCATCCGGGTCCGCGCCCACCTCTATTATGTATCCCTTGTCGCGGAGAAGCTGGACGGCCCTCCTGTCGCTCCCCGGGCTCACCCCGACGCACGTCCTCTTCCCCCCGGGCATGTCGATCTCGCCCGGCTCGACTCTTCTCTCGCTTCCGTTTTCGCGGATGAAGACCGTGGTGCCTTCGCAGACTTTGACTGTCACTCTCACCTTGTCGCCCATGTCGACCAGGGTCGCCGAGTTGTCGTGCTTCCGGTTCCACCAATCCGCTATCTCGCCGAGTGTCGCGATCCAGACCCCCGCCCGCCTGTTCCTGCAGTCCGCGAGCAACCCCCCGAGGGCGGATGCGAAGAAGTCGATTCTCTCAGGATGGAGCTGCAAGGTGAACAGTTCCCCTCTCTCATGGGAGCGATCGAGAATACGGGCCCATACTTTTCCGAGGGCCTCTGCATCGTGGATGTACATCCTGTCGAGCAGTATCTCGTCGTCCGGCAAGGATACCGGGATCTCCACGAAGCCCCGCTTCTTGAAAGGAAGCACGACGACTTCCTCGGCCCTCCATGGCTTGTAGAATTCCAAACCTCTGTCCAAGCCTTCCTTCTCCCTGGGAGAGAGGGCTTCCACGTCGAGGACGTCCCAGAAGACCGCCTGGTTGCTGCTGTAGAGAAATTGATAGGTTTCCACAACCCTCATGGTTTCCTCGTTCCAGTGAAGGTACGGCGCGCGGAAACCGGTGAAGGGAATGCCGTGACCGCGGAACGTGTGCACCGCCAGCTCGATGTTGCGAGCCTGCTCCTCATAGGAGAGAGTGGTGAGATCGACGTGGGTGTAGGCATGCACCGCAAGTTCGGCGCCGCGGCTCATGAGGTTCCGGGCGAAATCGGGGTGTCTCTTCATGGGAAGGGCGGTCACGGGGAACGTGGGGGAACAATCGAACTTCTCGAGCAGAGCGATGAACCGCTCGAACCTGCCTCCCATGCGCGTCGTGGTCGGGCCGAAGCGGGTGAGAACCTGCACGGCTCTCTTCGCCAAGTTGGCGGCTCCCCGCGAGTTGTAGACGAACTTGAATACATTCATCCTTTATCGCCTTTCCGGGCCGGCACGCCGGCTCGACTACGCGTGAAGCGTCACCGGCAAAGCAGGCTTGCGAACAATTCTTCCCGGCCCGCATTCATCCCGGCCAGAGTGAACCTCTCCTCCACGAGTTTCCTGCCCGTGTTCCCGAACTCCTTCATTCTCACTGTATTACCGAGAAGGTCCAGGATCGCCCTCGCCAGACCGGCCGCGTCGAGCGGGGGCACGAGGATCCCGTTCACCCCGTCCTCGACCAGTTCCCGCATGCTTCCCACGTCCGTCGCCACAACGGGAAGCCCCGAGGCCATGGCCTCCAATACGGCGTTGGGAAACGCTTCCGTCCGTGACGACAGGACGAAGAGATCCGCTTCACGAAGAACCCCCGGTACGTCATCGCGCACGCCGGTGAAGACCACTCTGTCTCCGATACCTAGTCTCCCGGCGAGTTCCTCGAGCTCCCTCCTCTGCGGGCCGTCACCCACCACCAGGAACCTCGCGTCCCGTCGCTCGCGGGCCACGCGCGCGCACGCCTCGAGAAAAACGTCTATGCACTTGAGCGGCTTGAGCGAGGCGACCGTCACGATCAATGTTTCGCTCCCGCCTATCCCCAGGGATTCCCTGATCCCTGCATCCGGTCCGTCCGGTCGGTACTCGCTCACGTCGACCCCGTTGTGAATCACCGTGATCCTGTCCCTGGGAACACCCTCGCGGGAGACGAGGTAATCGCGGTGCGAGTCCGCCACGGCTATGAAACGGTCCGCTTTTCCGAGCCAGGGCTTGAGATACCACTTGATCAGCTTGCCGCCCTCCGGCGTGCCGGTTGCATGGACGGAAACGATCCATGCCCGCACCTTTCCGCTCCTCTTCGCCAGCGAGGAAAATATCACCGTATTGGGATGAAGGAAAGAATATATGAGCTCGATCCTCTCCTTCGCAAGAATGCCCGCGAACCGCCGGTAAGCGGTGAAATCGTACTTGTGCCCGAGGAGGTTCTCGTAGAAGGCGAACCCCAGCTCCTTGAAAGCATCGCCGAAGTACCCGCCTTTCTTGAGACAGCACACGACGACGTCGAAATGGTCGCGGTCGAGTGAAGACACGAAGTCGAAGAGCTTCTTTTCCAGCCCGCCCATGTCGATGCTGTTGTCGAGCAGCATTATCCTGTGCTTGCCGCCGCATCTTTCTATTGTTTTTTCAGACATTTCTCATTGCCTACCAGATCGATCTTCGCTGTCGATTCCACGCCCGGGCGCGACCGGCCGGGACGAATCCTAGCATAAAACGGTCCTGAATATAATGCTAACATATTCAGCAACTTGCGCTTGTACACACCGGACGACTATTCTTGCACATTCGCAGGCAAGGGAGTAGATTATGGGGAAAACAGGGCGGGGTCTTGCAGAAAGAAACGGAGAGAAATGCCGACGAAACCATCGAAATCCATCGAAACTTTCCCCAACCCCAATCCAGACAGGGACTACGTCATAAGCATGGAATGCCCCGAGTTCACCTGCTTGTGTCCCCGGACGGGCCAACCGGACTTCGCCACCATCCGGATCCGCTACGTCCCCGACGAGCTCTGCGTGGAGCTCAAATCCCTCAAGCTCTACTTGTGGTCCTACCGGGACGAGGGAGCCTTTCACGAAGCTGTCGTCAACAGGATTCTCGACGACCTCAAGGAGGCGTGCAAACCCCGCTTCATGGAAGTGACGGGTGATTTCTACGTTCGCGGAGGAATTCATACGAAGGTGACGGCTTCATTCGGTCGCCCACCGGATTCCAAGGCCTGATTTCGACCGGGACACGCGGTTTTTTTCACTCATCATCCCCGCCTACCATGGGCACGAAGCGGACGCTCGTCACCGAGCGCTTTCTTATTTTCCCGCCCGTCTTCTCGAGAAGCACCAGCTCCTGAACGAACTTACCGACCGGGATCACCATCCTGCCCCCCTCGGCCAGCTGGTCGACGAGAGGCCGCGGAATCGTCTCCGGGGCGGCGGTCACGATGATTGCGTCGAACGGCGCTTCCTCGGGCCAGCCCTTGTAACCATCCCCTATTCTGACTTCTACGTTCCTGTAGCCCAGTCGCCCGAGGAGTTCCCTCGCCCTTTCCCCCAGAGGCTTCACGATCTCGATGGTATAAACCCGATCGACCAGTTCCGCCAGAACGGCGGATTGATAGCCCGAGCCGGTCCCTATCTCGAGCACCTTGTCGGCGGGTTCGAGGGCGAGGAGTTCCGTCATCAGGGCCACGATGTACGGCTGGGAAATGGTCTGCTCGTATCCTATCGGCAGCGGAGTATCCTCGTACGCCTCCCCGGCTTCTTCTGGAGGAACGAAGAGATGCCGAGGCACTTTCTTCATGGCGGCGAGGACTTTCGGATCCTTGATCCCCCTTTTCTCGATCTGCCTCTTCACCATCCCGAGGCGTTCGGTCCTCATTGCATCCTCGTCCTTCCGCGGAACCTTCATGCCTTTCTCCTTTTCGATGCCGCGCTCGGTGTTGCATCGGCTTGATGCAACCGCGATGAAGAGAAAAAGAAGAGCACCGGCCGGCAGCAAGATCCCTATGTACCTGCATCTTCTCGACAATGACTTCGACATGAGAACGGACGATGAGAATCTCGGCCAGGGTCAAGCTAACACAAATCGTCTCCCGCCTCAACAAACCAAGAGAGATCCTCATGCAGCACGATGGGAGAAGCCCAGGGACCTTTTCACGGTGGGAGACGTATTTGTCGTCATCACAACAGATTGCGCGGATGAACACGTACCCGAATCCCACTGCGTCCAATTAATGATAGCCTTGCCTGATCGATTTTAGTAGAATATTATGGAAAGCAGAGGGGGTGTTCCATGCCGATGATTACTGATTGCAGGGATTGTCCCGCATTCAAGACTGGGATTTTCGCCGGACTGACAGTTGAAGAGCGCGAGAATGCCATCTGCATCATGCAGAGAAGGGAATACAAGAAAAGGCGCCCGATCTTCGAAGAGGGCGAATCCTCACACCGAGTCTTCACCATCCGATCAGGCCTGGTCAAAGTCTACAAGAACGTAAGGGGCAAGCGGGCCCAGGTTCTCAACATTCACGGTCCGGGAGAGCTCCTGGGCATCGAGGCGATAATGGATTCGCGATACCGAACGAGCGCCGAAGCCCTAACCAAATGCGAGATATGTGACTGCACCGGGGAGGATTTCAAGTCGATCCTCAAGAACAAACCTTCCGTCTCCATAAGAGTGAGCGACCTCCTGTACAAGGACATGACCAAGGTGCATTACTTTCTCTGCAATATCGGGACGAAGAAGGCCTACTCCCGGATGGCTTGCGCACTGCTGTTCTTTCATTCCAAGATGGAGGCCAAGTTGTCGCCTTCCTCGTTCAACCTGCCGGTCATGAGGCACGAGTTGAGCGAACTGATAGGAGTATCCGCCGAGACCATCAGCCGGCAACTCAAGAGAATGGTTGGCGAAAGAGTCATCAAACTCGAAAACAAGAAAGTAACCGTAATCGACCAAGAAAGACTGCTGGAGATAGCGAACGAAGACTGAAGCCGGCGTCTTTTTCGCTTGTTTCGCTCTCCCCTCTGGCCTAACTTACCTATCACGGGTCATGGTACGCCGTTTCCCAGAACGGCGCCGTACGCGAAAGAAGCGGCCTTCGCGGTACCTTCGACCCCGGAGTCTCCATTTCGAGCAACCGATGAGCAAGAAAACCAGCATCGTAACAATAAGCAAATGTCCAAGTTATGAATATGGCCGGGTCGAGGCCGCCATCCATGCCGCACTGGAGCCCCTCGGAGGAATCAGGGAATTCGTAAGCCCTGGAGACGTCGTTCTCCTGAAGATAAACCTTCTGGCCGCCAAAGCCCCCGAAAGAGGCATAACCACGCACCCGGTCGTCCTCGAGGCGGTGGCGCGCGAAGTGATGCGCGCGGGCGGAAAAGTCGTCGTAGGCGACAGTCCCGCGGGAGTACTCAAGGGAATCAAGCGTTTCTGGAAGAACACCGGAGTGGGCCCGGCGGTGGAGCGCCTGGGCGGCGAGCTCGTAAAGTTCGAGGGATCCGGCACCAAGGAGTATCGTTCAAACGGCAGGACTTATCATCTCACGTCATTCCTGGACAGGGTGGACGTCGTGATCAACCTGCCGAAGTTGAAAACGCACGGCCTCACCCTTTTTACCGGCGCGGTGAAGAACTGCTTCGGTCTCGTACCCGGGTTCCAGAAGTCGGAGTTCCACAAAGCGGCCCCCAAGGTCGAGCCTTTTTCCAACCTGCTCGTCGACGTCTTCGGTTTCGCGCGGCCGAGATTGAACATCATGGACGGGGTCCTCGGGCTCGAGGGCAACGGGCCGTCCACGAGTGGATCGGCCAGGGAGGTCGGCCTGCTGCTCGCTTCCCCCGACGCCGTAGCCATGGACGCCGTGGCTGCGCGTATCATCGGCCTCGAGGAAGGCGTCGTTGCGACCACCCGGATAGCGGCTTCACGGGGTCTCGGGGAGGGGGAGCTTCGAGCCATAGCCGTCGAGGGGGCGGACCTCGACGAGATCGCGATCGGCGATTACAAGCTGCCCTCGAACTATTATCTCAACTTCATCCCCACCGCGCTGGTCAAGCTGTTGGGCCGTTTCGTCTGGGTCCGGCCGAAGGCGGAATCTTCCAAGTGCACCGGTTGCGGCATATGCATCAAGAACTGTCCGGTCGACGCGATGACTCCCAACCGGCACAGGATCCCGGAGATCGACTACTCTCTTTGCATAAGCTGCCTGAGTTGCGACGAGTCCTGCCCCGAGGACGCAATCGAACAGAAGGTGAGCTGGCTGGCGAGAAAGCTCACCTAGACGGCTCCGCCGGAGGCCGCCCCCGCCCTCCCGGGCGCGGCGACGAACTAATCCCTTTCAAACAACCCGTTCCTTTGCTATAAGTGGCTGTAACCAGGAGGTCGATCATGAAGGATCTCATAATAGCGGCTTCGATAACGGCCGGCAGCTTCATCCTCGGATTGATCATCGAGAAGATAGTGCTCGCCCGGATCGCCAAACTCACGGAGAAAACCAAGTGGAGACTGGACGACGTGGTGCTCGGCTCCCTGCGCGGTGTCATGGTGACTCTCTTCACTCTCTTCGGCCTCCGCGCCTCCGTCCCTTACCTCCCCTTCTCCCCCGGGATCGAGTCGGTTCTCTCCAAAGTGGTGCTGGTGGCGATTCTCCTCGCCGTCACCGTACTGGGCATGCGTCTCCTTGGAAGACTGACCGTCATGTACGCGAACACAGTGCTTCCCGCTTCGACGAGCATCTTCAAGAACATCGTCAACATCATAGTTCTCGTGTTCGGGCTCCTCATGATCTTTCAGACCCTCGGCATAAACATAACGCCGATGATCACCGCCCTGGGAGTGGGCGGTCTCGCCGTCGCGCTGGCCTTGCAGGATACGCTGTCGAACCTCTTTGCCGGCTTGCACCTGATAGCGGTGAAACAAATCCGCCCCAACGACTACGTGAAACTCAACACGGGAGAAGAGGGATACGTCGTGGACATCGGCTGGAGGAACACGACGATAAGGATGCTGCGGAACAACCTCATCATCGTGCCGAACACCGTAATCGCATCGTCGATCATAACCAACTACTTCCTTCCCGAGAAGACTCTCTCTACTTCCGTCGAGGTAGGAGTCAGCTACGCGAGCGACCTGGATAAGGTTGAAAAAGTCACCAAGGAGGTGGCGAGGAACATCCTCGCCGAGGTTCCCGGGGGAGTTCCCGATTTCGAGCCCATCTTCAGGTACTATGCCTTCGACGACTCGAGCATCAACTTCAGGGTCATCCTGCGAAGCAAGGAATTCGTCGACCAATACCTTCTCCGGCACGAGTTCATCAAGGCGCTGCACAAGCGCTTCAACGAAGAAGGAATAGAGATTCCTTTCCCCATCCGAACGGTCTACATGCACGAAGAAGGTGTGACGGAGAAAGCTTGAGATTCCATCCCGCCGATCAGAGTTTGTGGAAGAGAATCGCCTTCTTGACCCGCGCGATGCAGTCCGTCACGTCTATCTCCCGGGGACAACAATCCGTGCAGTTGAAAATCGTATGGCACCTCCACGCCCCGTCCCGGTCGTTTATGACCTCGAAGCGCTCGGCGGCTCCCTCGTCCCTGCTGTCCAGGATGAAGCGGGCCGCCTGTACCATGGCCGCGGGCCCTAGATAATCCTCGTTCGCCCAGAACGAGGGGCACGACGAGGTGCAGCTGGCGCAGAGAATGCACTTGGAAGGCTCGTCCACCTCGAGCCTGTCCTCGGGGCTCTGGATCCTCTCCCGGGTGGGCGGTGGCGACTTGGTTATGAGGTAAGGCTTTATCGACTCGTACTTCTTGAAGAACGGCTCCATGTCCACGACGAGATCCTTCACCACCTTGAATCCCCTGAGCGGCCTGATGTTCACCTTGCGGGGATTCTTGAGGTCCTGCATCAGGATCTGGCAGGCAAGCCCGTTCATGCCGTTGATCTCCATCGCATCGGAGCCGCAGACCCCGTGCGCACACGATTTGCGAAGTGTCAACGTGCCGTCGATTTCGTCCTTGATCCTCAAGAGCACGTCGAGCACCCTCTCCTTGGGATCCACTTCGAGAGTGTATTCCTTGTATTGCGGTCTCTGATCCTTTTCGGGATCGAAACGCAGTATGCGAAAAGTCGTTTTCATTTCCTGATTCAACCCCTTTCCAGCGCGTCGCGCCAGGGCCCTCGGGCCCGATCGTGGTTACACCGCGGTTATCAGTATTTCCTTTCCTTCGGTTGGAAGCGCGTGATCGAAACAGGCTTGAACCTGAATTCCACTTCTTCCCCCTTCTTGTAAGCCAGCGTGTGCTTGAGCCAGTTCGCATCGTCCCGTTTGGGGAAATCCTCGCGGAAGTGCGCACCCCTGCTCTCTTCCCGCGCAGCAGCGGAGCGTATTATTACTTCGGAGAACTCGAGCATCGATCCCAGTTCGAAAGCTTCCAAGAGCTCGGTGTTGAATCTCCTGCCCTTGTCGTCGATGCTCACGGAATGGTACCTGTCCCTGAGCTCCTTGACTTTCTCCAGTGCCGCGTCGAGCGACTTTCTTTGCCTGAAGACGGAAACGTTGTCCATCATCGTATCCTGGAGTTCTTTTCTCAAGACCGCGACCTTCTCCTTGCCGGTGCTCGTCCTGATCTTCTCCAGGTTCTCGGTGATCGGCGCGGCGCATTTCTCGTCGAGGGGATGGAAATCGATCTCTTTGACGTAGGAACCCATGTGGCGCCCCGCCCGGCGCCCGAAGACGTTGATGTCGAGGAGTGAATTCGTCCCCAGCCGGTTCGCCCCGTGGACCGACACGCATGCGCATTCCCCCGCGGCGTAGAGGCCGCTTACGGGAGTGTTGCGCTCGTCAGATATCACACGTCCGTCTATGTCGGTGGGGATGCCCCCCATTGCGTAATGGCAAGTGGGTTGCACCGGAATCGGCTCGACCACCGGGTCGACGCCGAGATAGGTGCGCGCGAACATCGTGATGTCGGGGAGCTTCTCCTTTATAGCCTTTTCGCCCAGCTGCCTGATATCGAGGTAGACATAGTCCTTGCCTCCAATGCCCCTGCCCTCCCTTATCTCCTGGTATATGCACCTCGACACCATGTCCCTCGGCGCCAGGTCCTTTATCGTGGGAGCGTATTTCTCCATGAAGCGTTCGCCCTTGTCGTTGAGAAGGATGCCGCCTTCACCCCTCGCCGCCTCGGTGATGAGGATCCCCAGCTTGTAGCATCCCGTCGGGTGGAACTGGACGAACTCCATGTCCTCCAGCGGAACCCCGCGACGGTAGAGAATGCTCATCCCGTCGCCGGTATAAGAGTACGCGTTGGAAGTCGTACGGTACGCCCTCCCGTAGCCCCCGGTGGCGAAGCAGACCGCCTTGGCTTGGAATACGTGCATCTCGCCTGTGGCTATCTCGACGGCCACGACTCCCTTGCACACGTTGTCCTCTATTATGCAGTCCACCACCATGAACTCGGGGAATATCCTCACGTTGTTCTTTATGCATTGCTGGTAGAGAGTCTGGAGGATCATGTGCCCGGTCCGGTCCGCGCTGTAGCACGCTCTCTTGACCGGCACCTTGCCGAAATCCCTGGTATGCCCGCCGAAAGGCCTCTGGCCTATGAGTCCCTTGGCGTTACGGGAGAAAGGCAATCCCATGTGCTCGAGTTCGTAGACGATCTCGATCGCTTCCTTGCACATCACTTCGATCGCGTCCTGGTCGCCGAGGTAGTCGCTGCCCTTGACCGTATCGAACATGTGCCACTCCCAGTTGTCCTCCTCCTCGTTTCCCAGAGCGGCGCTCACCCCGCCTTGAGCCGCTCCCGTGTGCGAGCGCACGGGGTAAAGCTTCGTCACCACCGCCACGTCGGCGTGCTTGGCCGCTTCCAGGGCGGCACGCAAGGCCGCGCCGCCTGCGCCAACGATCACCACGTCATGTTTGTGTATCATCTCGAAACTCCTTCTCTATCTTCATCGTTCAACAGATCTCAGCGATGAAAAATACGTTTCATACTCCTGATCGCTTCGCCCGGACCCGCCTTCTCCTCTCCCGGCGCTACGACGCCTGGAAAGACAATATCGTCACGCTTCCCAGGAGGAAGAGCAGAGAAGCCAGGATGAAAGCGAAACTCACCCAGAATATCCTCGCACCGTTGGAACGAATGTAATCGTCGGCCACCATCTTGAAGCCGTAGAACCCGTGCCAGAGGGCGAGAATGAGAAATCCCTCGTCGAAAATCTTCCACAGAGGGTTGGAGAAGCGATCGGCGACCCACTTGTAGGTTATATCGCTGGATCTCACGTAGAAATGCATGATGAAGAAGTGAAAAAGCAGCATCAACAAGAGGACGACCCCGCTCACTCTCTGAAAGAACCAACTCAACAGCCCGCTGTTACTGCTTCCTTTGAAGCTCATTTCCTTACTCCTTTATGCTTAAAAGAGCAGCAATCCCGCTCCGACCAGAAACAACCCGACAGTAAGAAGCATCGACACGGCGAAAGCGGCGCGATGGTATCTCGCCCCGCCGAAGAAGTCCACCAGTACGATGCGCACGCCGTTGAATGCATGGTAGAGAACGGCCCCGAAGAGCATGAGCTCACCGAACTTGATCAACGGCTTGTCGAATGTGGCAATCACTTCGTTGAAGGCTTCCGGGCCTTTGCCGAGCATGTGCATTTCCCATATGTGCAGCACGAGAAAGAACACCAAGCCCAGGCCCGTGAGCCTGTGCAGAATCCAGGCAAACATGCCTGATTTCACCTTGTACATGTCGCCTCCTTGTCCATCGATTCAAAAACCCGTTCTATGGGGGAGTCGGTCGTCGGATGAAACTCCGCGGTATCTCGATCGTTTCGCCTAGCCGCCTTGCGCAGCATTCCCCATCACTTCCCAGGCATCTCGAATTTCATGAAAGCCTCGTGGCTCCACGGCATCTTGGCCTTGAAGATCTCGTTTATCTTCTCGGCATAGGCACGAATCTCGTACTGGGCGTGAGCGTCCGTGCGCAGCTTCAGGAAATTGATCAATGACCTCGTGTTGACGGTCCAGTAGAACTGGGTGTAGAGCGACAGGGGAAGAACTATCCTGGCCAGTTCCTTGGCCACGCCCCTATCGAGGAACTCCTCGTAAAGATCGTGAAGCTTCTCGTAGATATCATCCAGCTTGTCGCTCAGATCATCGGACCGGTCCTTGTCCATCTCGACGTACTTGTAATCCTTGTCCTTCTGAGTCCGCCACACTTCGGGCTTGTAGAACTCGTACTTCATCTCCGTGTATCGCCCGGAGATCTCGTTGAAGCTCGACCAGCGGTGCCGGAACCATTGCCTCGCGACGAATATGGGGCACTTGACGTGAAACTTGAAGAGGGAATGCTCGAAAGGAGTATGATGACCGTGCTCCATCAGGTAATTGATGAGCATGCGGTCCTTCTCTTCACCCTTGCTCCCCTTGCCGAAGGAAACACGCGCCGCCTGCACCACCGCGTCGTCGCCGCCGAGAAAATCCACCAGCCTGACGAAGCCTTTATCGAGCACGTTGAATTCCATGATTGTCTCCATTCGGAAGTGCAGCGAAGTCGAGTGAGTTTATTGCAGGCGATGAAAATTTGCAAGCCCGAAGAAGAACAACAACGCGAGAAAAAAGTGCTTCGCCGGTCTCACGCCGGCACCGGTGCCCTGCGCCCGGATGATTATCCATATAGCCAATTGATAAATTTGATATTATCCTCTTGAAAGAAACCACGGACAAAGAAATCAGTCTCGAGGAGGCATAAATGACTGCACTGAAACTGATCGGGGTGATCGGATCGGGGGATTGCGACGACGAGACTTCCGCCCTGGCTTACGCGGTGGGAAAAGGGATAGCGGAGGCCGGATTCGCCCTGGTCTGCGGAGGGCTCGGGGGAGTGATGGAGAGCGCCTGCAAGGGGGCTGTGGCGGCGGGAGGGCTCACTGTCGGGATCCTTCCCGGCGAGTCGCCCGAACACGCGAACCCGTACGTCAAGGTGAGGATAGCGACGGGGATGGGGATCGCCCGCAACACGATCATCGTGAGGACGGCCTGCTCTATTATAGCACTGAGCGGCGGGGCAGGCACGCTCTCGGAGATGGCGTTCGCCGTCAAATCGGGCACTCCCGTGGTGAGCCTCAAGAGCTTCGCGCCGTTCCCCGAGATCGTCAAGGTCGAGAGCCCCGCCGAGGCCGTGGCCAAGGCGATCGCCCTGGCACAGCTCTCTTGATGGCGGTGGAGCACCGGCAAGGGGGCGTATAGCCGCCACCCGCTTCTTGGGAGGCCGGCTGGCTCGATCACCCGGCTGCGGTTCGCGCGATCATCCAGGCGCGGAGACCAGAAAGTCCCATGGGCACTAGGATGGGGTAGAGCGGCATGAGCAGCCTCACTTCCTTCCAGACGCCGAAAACCGCCAGGAGGACGAGATAAGGCAGGGCTACCAGGGAGAGTCTCTTCACGAAACTCGGGGCCATCGCGTACCCGGTCGCAATGAAGTACCAGAAGATCCCCATGAAGAGAGTCACGTTCATGAGTGCATAGAACAGATTCCTTGGCTCGAGGTTCTTGCGCAGGATATAGGCCAGGCTGTGCACGTAGGGCGCCTCGCCTTGATAGAGCCGGACCAGAAGGTAGGCGGCGATCCACGCGAGCGAGAGGAGGAGAAAGATAACGAGCATCCTTCCTCGCCTCTCGGTCCGACCCGGCGAGAGAGCGATGTAGAAAAGAGGTATGAAAAACGACGTTTCCCGGTTGAACGCGGCCAGGATCGTGAGGACGGCCAGCGACCTGATCCTCCCCGCGTGAATGAGCGAAGCCGCGAGAGCGAAAGCGAGCGCATTGGCGAGAGACCACGGCTGAAAGTAGTGGTCACGCAGGGCGACCACCATGGAAACCACCACCACCACGCCTCCAAGAAAGGCTTCCCACGGCTCGAAGAAGTTCGCGAAAAACGAGTAGAGAACGAGAACCGCGAGGACGATCGCCAAAGCCTCGAGAAGCGCGTAGGCGAAGAGAAGGGCTCGGTCGTAACCGAGTGCACCGGAACCGATCCTCGCGCCGCCTTCCGCCAGGAGCGGCACGAGGATCCTGTAGCGATAGGGAGATGGAGCCGACTTCGCGATTATCTCGTGGTGGAGCTCGGCTCTGGCAGCATGCTTGGGGACGTCGATCTCCCTGAAATGCATGTACCAGACCGCCAGGGCGGCCCACGCCAGGACGAATTGGAAGGCTCTCTTTCGCGAAACGCTCATCCGAGCGTTCTCCTTTCCCCTGGAGCTTCCCACTAAGGCTGCATCGCCGGGGGCGATCAGGCGTACTATAGATTATGACCGGCACGTGGTAAACAGATATTTACACCTGCCTTCCTCTCGTGTAACCTATGATCCATTTCGAGGGCAAATGTAATACACCGCGCATCACCAAGCTTGAACTTCCCACCTCGCTCTCGCAAGAAAGATCGGAGATCAAACATTGCAAACCGACTTCGACATCGCCGTGATAGGAGCGGGACCGGCGGGGATAGGCGCCGCGCTCCAACTCAAGCTTCTAGGGATGAACCCGCTCGTGATCGAGAAAGCGACGCCCGGAGGCCTTCTCGCGTGCGCCCGAAAGGTTCGTAATTATCCCGGCTTCCCCGGCGGTATAAAAGGCCGGGACTTGGCGGCGGGCATGGCGAGACAACTCGAGGATTCGGGCGTCGACGTCGTGAAGGCCCGGGTGGAGTACGTGGAAAAAACACCCCGGGGGTTCTTCGTCCGGACCGACTCCTTCGAGTTCGAGGTCTCCCGTGTCGTTCTGGCGAGCGGGACCGAGCCCAGGCCGGTTCCTCCCGAGATCGCCGTGATCGACAATCGCCGGTGCGCGGCTGTCGACTCGTCCGCCGGAGAGGAAGAGAAACGCCACCCGCAACCGCGATTGCACGACGACATCCGCGGGTTGTTTCCTCTCGTGGAGGAGGATGGGTCGGCGCGAATCCTCATCCTCGGAGGAGGAGACCTCGCCTTCGATTACGCGCTCTCCCTCCACGAGGCGGGCGCCCACCCGGTCATCATAAACCGGAGCCCGAAACCCAGGGCCTCCGCTCACCTGCAGGAAGAGATACGTGCGAGAGGCATCGAGGTCGTATGCAGTTTCGCCGTGGAGGCGATGGAGACAGGCGGGGAAAGCGTGACCATGAGAAGCGGCGATGACGAATGCAACGGCGATTATGTTCTCCTATCGATCGGCAGGATTCCGTGCATCGATTTTCTCTCTCCCGATCTTCGCAAGGAGCTCGAGACATCGTCCCGCATCGAGGGTTTCTACCTAGCAGGGGACGTGCATCGCGGGACATTCAGGCAGGCCGCGATCGCGGCCGGTGACGGCGTCCTAGCAGCCATGCGAGCCGCCCGGGAGATTGCCGCCGGGGAGTCGATGCCGGATCGGCGGCCGGCCTCGAAAAACGAAAAATCGAAAGAAAGGATACTCGGATGAATCTGCAAGTGTTGGAAGAGAGGGGCGATTCTTCTCTGGCCCAGCTCTACGTAGCCAGGGTTCCCCGTCTCAAGGACGGAATCGTGGAATTCGCGCAGAGCTTGTGCCCGCCGATCCCGGTCGAGGAGAAGTGGGTTCTCATCGTGTCGAGCTCGGCGGGTTGTCCCGTGCGATGCAGGATGTGCGACGCGGGGAGTTTCTTCAAGGGCTTTCTCACCGGCGACGAGATGCTCGCGCAGATACACCATCTGGTGCGAAAGAGATTCGGGGGCGTGCGCGTGCCGGTAGCCAAGTTCAAGATCCAGTTCGCCAGGATGGGGGAGCCGGCCTTCAACCCCGAGGTCCTGAATCTGCTCTCGAGGCTTCCCGAAGAACTGGATGCCGAGGGTCTCATGCCATGCATCTCCACCATAGCGCCCGCCGGCTCGGAGAGCTTCATGAACCGTCTTACGCGGATAAAAAACCGCCTTTACGCCCGCGGCAACTTCCAGCTGCAGATTTCCATTCACACGACGGACGAGACGGCGCGTGACTTTCTCATGCCGGTGAGGAAACTCTCCTTCGCCGAGCTCTCCGAGTTCGGCGAGGCGTTCCATTCCAGGGGGGACCGCAAGATCACCCTCAACTTCGCCGCCGCGAGGGGCTTCCCCATCGATGCAAGAGTCCTCGAGCGCTACTTCGATCCGGCCAGGTTCCTTGTGAAGATAACCCCCTTGAATCCCACGCGGAGCATTTTCAGGCACGGGCTCAAGAGCCTTCTCAAGTGGCAGGACCCGATGAGCCACGCCGGCATCGAGCGGGAGCTCCGGAGGGCGGGATACGAAGTGATAATAAGCTACGGCGAAGAGGCGGAAAACGAGATCATGACCAACTGCGGCCAGTTCGCTTCGTGCGACAGGATACTCGAGGAGATAGTCTGAGCGATGGATCCCTACGTCACTCCTGACAACATCGAAGACAAGGTGCAGGAATGGCGCCTGGCCCTCGAGCGCTTCGACCGCCCGCATATAACCCCGACACCCGGCCGCACCGCCCTTCTGATAGTAGACATGCAGAAGTACTTCACCAATCCCGGGGGCGGGGCGTTCCTGGGTGCGGTGCCCGCCATTGTACCTCGCATCAAAACCCTGCTCGAGAGATGCAGGAGCGAGGCGATCCCGGTCGTATTCACCCGTCACGTTCACAAGCGCGGCGAAGACGGCGGCATGATGGAATCATGGTGGAAAGACCTGATCATGGCCGAAAACCCCGAGAGTGAAATAGACGAACGGCTCGAGCCCCGTCGAGCCGAAACGGTGATCGAGAAGAATCGTTACAGCGCCTTCTACCGGACCGAACTGGAAAAGATCCTCCGCTCGGCGAACGTGGACACGATCGTCATCTCCGGGGTGATGACCAACCTTTGTTGCGAATCGACCGCGCGCGACGCGTTCTTCAGGGATTTCAAGGTTTTCTTCTGCATGGATGCCACGGCTACGCTCAGCGAGACGATGCACTTCGGCTCCTTACTCAATCTCGCCTACGGTTTCGCGCGTATCACGACCGTCGCCGAATTGGAGGAGATGCAAGCATGGAAGCGAACTACAAAACAGGGACGACGCGGCTGAGGCTCGTTCGCGGCGACATCACGAAACAGGATACGGAAGCCGTCGTCAACGCCGCCAACTCCACGCTCATGGGAGGCGGCGGCGTGGACGGGGCGATCCATCGCGCGGGCGGGCCCGCGATTCTCGAGGAGTGCAAGGCGATAATAAGGGAGATCGGCTCCTGCCCGACGGGCGAAGCGGTCATCACCGGAGGCGGGAACCTCGAAGCCGAATATGTGATCCACACGGTCGGCCCCGTCTGGCGGGGAGGAAAGTCCGGGGAGGAAGAGCTCCTCGCCTCCGCCTACAGGAACTCGCTCGGCCTCGCCGCGGACAAGGGTATAAAGACGATCGCATTCCCTTCGATCAGCACCGGCGCCTACCGTTTCCCGATCGAAAAAGCGGCGGCGATCGCTCTTGCCGAGATCACCTCCTTCGTCCGCCAGCACCCTTTCGACGAAGTGAGATTCGTGCTCTTCTCCGAGGCGGATTTTGCAGCCTACAAGAAGGCGGCCGAGGATCTCGGCCTCGAAGCCGCGAGTGACTAACCAAGCAGCGGGTGGCGGCGATCTGGTTTCTTGCCTGCCTCGACATGCTCTCACGCTCCGGCGTCCTCGCGCGCCAATGTCTCAATCATAGCGCGCTGCGGAGTCGCGTTCGAGCATGTCGAGGCAGACTCGTCAATGGCCTGTCACTCGCTTCCTTGATCTTCGGAGACAATGGCAGCGGGTGGCGGCGATTCGGGGCCCCCGCCGCGCGCAGCGCAAGCGAGCACGGTGGGGTGAGATCGCCGACAGGACCCGCGGCACTTCGGCAACGAGCCCAACGCAGCGGGTGGCGGCGATCCGGGCGGAGTGATGCGAGTGACATCAGCGGCGCGCGTTGCGCTTGTACCTGCTCATGCGCTCGCGGAGCTTTTTCTCCAGTGCGATCGGGAGTTCCTTCATGTCCTTCGGGAAGACCGCGGCCGGCGCTTCCGCCGCCGGCACCCTGGCCGCTCCCTTGGCGGCCCTGGCGGGGACATACGGTTCCTTCTCGAGGAGATAGTGAAGAATAGATTTCGCCGCTTCCTTGTCCGGGATCATGCCCCGCGATTCCCCGTCAGGATCGTTCTGAGAG
The DNA here is from genome assembly GCA_964464035.1 of uncultured bacterium. Classification (GTDB taxonomy): domain Bacteria; phylum Krumholzibacteriota; class Krumholzibacteriia; order WVZY01; family WVZY01; genus CAYXEN01. The sequence goes on from CAYXEN010000007.1 coordinate 25,349, forward strand.
TAGGCGGGAATCGGAGAGCCCACGCACGAGGGGCATCCGTCCCCGCAAGGACACTTGTCGAGAAGCTCGAGCGAGCCTTCCATCACCTCTTCGATCATCTCGTAGACCTTGTGCGCGAAACCCAGGCCGCCGGGATACCGGTCGTAGACGAAGAGCGCGGGCGCGTCGGCCGCCGAGGAATCGACGGACGCTCCCACGTCCATCGTGTCGCACATGACGAAGACGGGAATGACCTCCTTCATCACGTTCGCGACACCGAGGAGCCCTTCCCTCGGGACCCGGCCCGCCTCGCGCACGTAGCCGTACGCCTCCCGCGGGGGAACGATCCAGAAGCCCGTCGTCAGGAGCGTCAACGGGGGCAGGTCGAGGCTCCCGTATCCCAGCGAATCCCTGCTCCCGAACTTGATCTTCTTGAACATGAACGTGACGGAAGTGACGGACAGATCCCCGAAGTACGCCTTGCTGCGGCGCCATTTCTTCTCGATCTCCTCCTTCTCTATCTTGATCTTCACTTCCGTTATCGATTGCGTGTAGTAGTCGGTGTCCGTTTTCTCCACGAACGCTATCTTCTTCACCATGTCCAGGGAATTGACGAAATACGTCTCGCAATCGTGCATGTAGACCGCTTCGGGATGAACCTGCATGTGGGCGCTCGTCTCGTCGATGGTCCCTATGACCCTGTTCGCCTCGCCCTCCTCCACTATAGTATATATGTCGTCGCCGATGTTCCTGAGCTGCACGTCGGCCGAGGGGTACGATCCCCCGCACCAGTAATGCCTGCCCGCCTTGAACCTCACCTCGCGGTTCTCCTCGAGGAGCCTGAGCACCGCGCCGCAGTATTCGCCGAAGAGCCCCCACTCCTGCGGCTCGAGGGGGAGCTCGTAGGCTGCGGAGCGGAGATGCGAAAGGACTATGTGCGGATTGAAGGGATCGATCACCGCGTTCTCGGGAGACCTGCCGAAGAAATACTCGTGATGTTGCACCATGTACTGGTCGATAGGAGAATTGTGCGAGACGAGGACGGCCAGCGACGGCGCCTCTCCCCTGCCCGCCCTGCCGGCCTGCTGCCATGAGGAGGCGATCGTGCCCGGATAGCCCGCGAGCAGGGCCGCCTCGAGCGAGCCCACGTCGATGCCCAGCTCGAGGGCGTTGGTGCTCACGACCGCGTTCAGGCGACCCGAGAAGAGCTCCTGCTCGATCCTTCTCCTCTCCTCGGGAAGGTATCCACCCCGGTACGACTTCACCGCTTCCACCTTGGAAGGAGCCAGCCTGGCCAGTTCTTCCTTCACGTACTTCGTTATCACCTCGCTCACGACACGGGCTCGCACGAAGGCTATCGTCTGCACGCCGTCTGCGACGAGCTCCGCCATGAGTCTCGCCGCTTCCATGTTGCTGCTCCTGCGCTCCATCCCGCCGTCGTCCAGGAAAGGAGGATTCCAGAACACGAACGCCTTTTCCCCGCGCGGGGAGCCGTCTTCGTCGACGAGATGCATAGTGCGCCGCGTGAGTTTCTCCGCCAACTCAAGGGGGTTGTGGATGGTCGCCGAACAACAGATGTAAACGGGACTGGAGCCGTAATGCCGGCATATCCGGTTTAGGCGGTTCAGAACGTGGCTCACGTTCGATCCGAAGACGCCGCGGTAGGTGTGGATCTCGTCTACCACCACGAAGCGAAGATTGCTGAAGAATCGCGCCCACGTGCCGTGATTGGGGAGGATCCCGGCGTGCAGCATGTCCGGGTTCGTGAGAAGGACGTTTGCCTCGTTCTTGAGCTTCCTTCGCATGGAGGGAGGGGTGTCCCCGTCGTAGGTGCCGGTCTTCAGCGGAAGCAGCGGATCCTCCGCCTGGTAGCGCTGGAGCGTGCGTAGCTGATCCTGGGCGAGGGCCTTGGTCGGATATATATAGAGGGCGCACGAGGCGGGGTCCGCAAGCAGCGCCTCGAGAGCCGGAACGTTGTAGGCGAGCGTCTTTCCGCTGGCCGTGCCGGTGACGAGGACGACGCTCTTGCCTTCGCGCACGTTGCTTATCGCCTCGACCTGGTGGGAGTAGAGCGCTTCTATCCCTTCGCCGGCGAGGAGCGCCCGGATGCGTTCGGACAAGGGAGGGTCGAGAGCGGCGAACTTGGCCTGCCTCGCGGGGATGGTCTCTATGTGGCTTATCTGTCCTTCGTACCAGGGGGCGGACTCGATCCTGGATATGAATCTCCGTACGTCCATACGTAGGATACTATCACTTCGCAGGCTCGCAAAAAAGATCAAACTCCCCGCGCGATCGCGTTCATTATGACCGCCATGGCCAGCAGGTCCATGCGGTTGTGGTAGATGACGCCGCGGAGCAGGCGCGCGTCGCCCGTCTCTACGAAATGATGATAGACGATCGGGACGTATCTCCCGGGGATATCGCCGGTCCGACCGGTTCCGGTCAAGTGCTCGCGGACGGTTTCGAGTCTGCAGTTGGGCAGCCGCCGCCCGAATACCCTTCTCGCCGGAAAGAGCAGATCCAGCGGAACGAATCCGAAATCGAAATCGACCCTGTTGACAGCCATTCTCGTTTTTATGAACGGAATGTCGAAAGAATCGCCGTTATAGGTGACGAGGTATTTGAACCCGCGGAGCTTCGATTGCAACGCGACTAGCATGGCCTCTTCCTCCGAGTAATCGCGCGCGAAGACCTGTTCCACCGCGAAACGCCCGTCCTTCATGTACATGAGACCGGCGAGAAACACATACGTGGAAGGCGACAACCCCGCCGTTTCGATGTCGAAGAAACAGAATTCACCCGCGGCGGCATGCCGATCCGGGCGGGGCGCCCTGTTCCCGAAGATCCTTTCCAGAGCGAGAGGATCCGACAGTACGAGCTCGAAACCTTTCGCCGTTTCTTCGGCTTCCGAGTCGAAAGTCGAAGCATCGGTCTCTATCAAGTAATACTCCCCTCCTTCGCCGTCCACCACGACGCCGGGGACGGCCGCTTCCAGCGACAGCGGTTCCGAGGAATCGCTCGCAAGAGTATCGAACAGATAGTCGAGGTCGCTTGCCCGTTGGTTCATCAGGTGTGATTCCTCGTCTTTCGAAGATTTGCGTTCGACGCGGACTCGGCTCTTCTCCCCCAACCTCTTCGCCCTCGCCTTGAGCATTTCGAGCTTCTTTTTGAGACTATGCTCGGTCATGATCCGGTGCAATCCGCTCGATCCCGCCCGCATCGCGATCCGCCGCAGGAAGGGAAAACGCGTCAAGCAGGAGGATTCATCCTCTCATGTTACAGCATCGCAGGGCTGCGGACAAACGAAAAGCCCCGCCTCGCCCGGCGGGGCTCCCTTCGCCGCCTGATCCTCGGCGAACGATCGTTACTGCAAGGGCTTGGAATACTCCCGCTCGATGCGTTCCCTGTACAGGGGACCCGAATTGTACGCGCAGAAGGGATATATCATTCCATCGGGAGCCGCGTAATGAATGACGCATCTCTTGAGCCGGTCTATGTTGTAGTTGTAGACATCCTGGAAATGCATTCCCAGGAGAATGAGAAAACGCCATTTCCTCTTCTTGCCCACGTGGCTCCTGCTCCGAACCAGCGTCGGGCCGAGGGCTCCGAGGAAATCCGCGAAAGTCATTCCCGGAGGGGCATCCTCCTGCCTGAAGTATTTCCGCATTATCCTCATCGCCTGGGCGAAGTAGATGGGCTTCTGGAGGAAGCTCCGAAGCTTGCCCGCCAGGTGATCGAGTTCCACCATGGCCGCCTCCAGGTCGATGAACTGGGTTATGGGGTAAGCCTCGCCTTTCGAATTGACGATGACGTAACAGCCGATGCCGCAATCGGAATGGCAGCTTATCGTCATCATGCTCTTGCCGCTGAGCGCCTCCATCAGCTTGGAGAGCGGCGAAACGAAAGACAAAGGATACCAGTCGCGCATCGGGTGCGCGATCCCGGTCTGCTCGTATACTCCATACGCCAGGTCGGACAGCGTGAAGCGCTGCCTGATCCTCTCTTCGTACGAGATCCTCCCCGTGAATGAGACCGGCTGGAAACTCACGCCGTTCACGACGTCGAGGTAGTCGATCGCGGTGGATATGATCTCCCCGATCTGGTCCTCGTTGACGCCCCGGGCGAGCGTAGGGACGAGAACCACCCTGATCCCAGCTTCCTTGCAATGCTCGAGGCACTTCCTCTTCAAATCCCAGAGATCAGCCGCCCTCGTCACCTTGTACACGTCATCGCCGGTGCCGTCGAACTGGAGATAGATCGCGTCCATCCCCGCCGCCTTCGCCTTTCTAGCGAAATCGAGGCTCCTGCCCATAGTGATACCGTTGGTGGCGACGAGGACGTAAGGAAATCCGACTCTCTTCGCCTCGCGAACCGCCCAGAGAAAATCAGGATGAATGGTGGGCTCGCCTCCGGAGAACTGGATCGTCTTGCAACGCCGGGGCTTGATCGCCCTCACGTTCGCGAGCATCTCGGCGATCTGTTCGCGGCCGACCGTATACTCGTAACCTGCGACATTCGCATTCGCGAAGCAATAGGGACAGGTCAGGTTGCAACGATTGGTCAGGTCTATTATCGTCATGCAGGCGGTGCTCAGATGCATGTTGCATAGCCCGCAATCCTCGGGACAGCTCACGGCACTCTGGACTCTGGGATTCGAGATGCCGTCCATGTCCGCAAAGCTCCACTTCTCCATCTTCAGGTACATCCGCACGTCGCCGTAGAACAGGTCCTTGAACTCCCCGTGCTTCGGGCAACTCTTGCGCATGAAGACCTTGCCTTCTTCTTCGTAGAGAGTGGCCGTTACATGTTCCCTGCACTCGGGACATATGGACGGGACCCTCTTGGGAAGTCCCTTCGGAGTGTTCTGCGTCGGCACTTCGACCGAAGAGACAGGCGGAGAAGCGATGATGCCTCTTACCTTGTCCGCCAGTTTTCTCGCAACACCAGGTATTTCCGCATGCACCTCACGCATTTTCGAGCCTCCTTCTCCCGCAGCATGCACGCAAGCATGCTTGAAACGCGATCATGCGCAATTCACGCACTCGACAAGAATCTCCCTTCCATGCAAGTTCGAATGTGAACAGAATCAAAGATAAAAAGCCAGTATTCAGAAAAATCGGTGCCGGGTAAGATGCAACGACCATCCCCGATCAGTCGGGACATGGATATGTATATAAGATACTACTTTTTTATCTTCCCCTGTCAAGACCTCCGAGCGATTTTTCCTCGGCCCGGTCGTCGCGCGCGCCCATCGTATGAGCACACACATAACTCGAATCATCTCAAATAGTTATCTTGCATATCGGCGGCAACTGTGATAAAATGTAATTCAAACGTCGATTCTTCAATCCAGGGAGGCTGAAAAGTGAGAACCCCAAGATTGCTTCTACTGATTACGTCGCTCGCCTTCACGATCTCGATCGCGTCGCCGGCCCGGCCGGCCGGTTCTTCGTATCTCGTCAGGATACCCTACAAGGCGCCGGCCCAGGTCCGGATGCTCGAGGAGAACGGCATCCGCGTCCTTCACGTATCCCCCCGCGGCTACATCGACGCCGCGGCCCGCGAGCAGGATCTCACTTTTCTCTTCTCACTCGGTTACGGCATCTCGGTCATTGCTTCTTCGGACATGTCGCTCGCTTCTCCCACCCTGGGCCCGAACCTCGGCCTCTACCACACTTATGCCGAAATGGAGAGCACCCTCACGGCTCTGGAATCTGCCCATCCCGGCCTGGCCAAGGTCGAAGTACTCGGCACGAGCCACGAGGGGCGCTTCGTTTACGGGCTCAAGATCTCGGACAACGTGTCCGTAGACGAGGGCGAGCCCGAGGTGTTGATCGTCGGGAACCATCACGCCAGGGAGCTCATGTCCCTCGAGATTCCGCTGAAACTCGCCCAGTACCTTCTCGCCAACTACGGCTCCGATTCCACCGTGACCTACCTGGTCGACAACCGCGAGATATTCATCGTTCCAAGCGCCAATCCCGACGGGCACGCCTACGTGGAAGCCAACCACTCGGGGGCCTGGTGGTCCTGGTGGCGCAAGAACCGGAGGGACAACGGTGATGGGACCTACGGCGTGGACCTGAACCGGAATTACGGCTACAACTGGGGGTACGACAACTTCGGATCTTCTCCATATACTTCATCGGAAGTCTACCGCGGTCCCAGCGCGTTCTCCGAGCCCGAAACCCAGGCGATACGCGATCTGGCCCAAAACCATTCCTTCAAACTGGCTTTGTCGTACCACAGCTACGGGGAGTTGCTGCTCTACCCCTGGGGCTATGCCTTCGCATATACTCCCGACCATGCGCTCTTCCTCGCCCTGGCCGACTCGCTCACTTCCACGAACGGTTACTATCCCGGCAATCCCGCGATGGGTGCGATATACATAACCAACGGTGACACCGACGACTGGGCCTACGGTGACGACGTGAACAAGAACTCGTTCCCGAGCTTCACGGTGGAGGTCAATTCGGATGCGGAAGGCGGTTTCGCCCCTCCCGACACCCTGATCGATCCGACTTTCAACCTGTTGTTGCCCATGAACATGCAGCTCATCGACCTGGCCGGCGACCCGACCCGCGTCCTGGGACCGCAAAGACCAGTCATGTATCCCGCAAGCGGTTCTTCTTACGGGGTGTACGTGCTGAGCTGGAGTCCCAGCCCCCCGTCCGATTCCAACCCCGCCGTGAGCTACGATCTGGTCGAGATAAGGAACCTCGGCGCGGCGGTCGATCACGCAGACACGCTGTCCGACTCGTGGTCCTTTGCCGGCTTCACCTCGGGAACGAGGGCCTACGAGGGCCAAGCGAGCTATTATTCGGGATCGGGGAACAATCTGTCCAACACGATGACCACCGCTCTCTTCATACCCGTCACCACTTCCACCGACACCCTTACATGCGAAGTGTGGTACGACATCGAATCGAACTACGATTACGCCTACCTCGAGTGCAGTACCGACGGGGGGATCACGTGGGAGACGGTGCCCGGGAACATCACCACCAACTTCGATCCCTACGGTTCCAATCACGGAAACGGGATAACCGGGAGCAGCGGGGGATGGGTTCAGGCTTCATTCCCGCTCGATGCCTATCTTGGGCAGGACGTGCTGCTTCGATTCCACTACGTAACGGACGGCGCCGTATCGAATGAAGGCTTTTACGTCGATCTCATCGATCCCGTTCCGGTTTACGATACACTGGCGACGGTGGCGGCCGGTCTTGCCGATACGACTTTCGCCGTCATTCCCGATCAAGTCGGCACTTTCACTTACCGTGTGCGAGGCCGGGACGCCGAAGGCCAGCTCAGCACCTGGAGCATATCGCAATCCTTTACGGTGGACCAGTTGACGTCGGTGGCGACGCAGCCTGCGATGGCCAGCTGGCTCGGATCCAACTATCCCAATCCTTTCAATCCCGAGACCATGATCCCCTTCCGCGTGGGCGGCGCCGCGGGAGCCCGCGTGCACGTGCGCCTGGCTGTCTACACGCCCACCGGGCGGCTCGTGAAGATCCTCGAGAATCGATCGCTGGAGCCGGGATTGTATCGCTCTTCATGGGACGGAACCGACGAGTCGGGAAGAACCGCGGCAAGCGGCATCTACATTGCACGCCTAATCGTCGACGGCCGAAAGCAGTTCACGAGGAAACTCGTTCTCCTCAAGTAGCCTGCGCTCGTTCTCGGCACGAGGGCACGAGAATCCCCGAGGAGAGAATCACCAAAAAAACGCTTGCGCTCAGTGCGTGCCTGCCCGATTATTTGCCGAACCCGGCCTCCCGGGCTCTGGATGGGAAACGACATGAAGAAAACTCTGCTCTTTGCAATCCTTCTATCCGCCTTTCTTCTCTACCTGGGAAGAAACGAGTTGCTCGTGTCTTCGGGGCGGCGGGCTCCGAGCGCAGCCGCTACCGAAAAGAGCGCTCTCCTGCACCCGCCATCCGGGCTCGACCGCGTACGCTCCGAGGCGGGAAGCCGCGGCATATTGCCGATCGAAGTCGACTCCATCATCGATATTCCCTCTCCCTCCCGGAGCATGATCCTCCGCAAGGGAACCATCGGCAGGCGAAGCTCCTTTTTCGAGGAAATGCGGCGCTCCGGCGTGTCCCCCGCCGAAATCGAAAGGATCGTCCGCGCCACCCGCGGGACTTTCAACCTGAGGAAGGTCAGGCCCGGCCAGGAATATACCGTGTATTCATCATCGCCGGGATTCGTGGACAGCATCTATTACCGCATGGATCACGAGAAATTCCTGCGCATAAAGAAGGTGGACGGGAGATTCACCGCAGTCGTGGACACGGTCGCCTACAGGATCATCTACAAGCTCACCCACGGCACGATAAGGCAATCCCTCTTCGCCTCTCTTCAAAAGGAAGGGGCGGAGACCGAGCTCGCCGGCTCGCTGGCGCTCATCTTCGGTTGGGTCATAGACTTCTTCAAGGACATCCGAAGCGGCGACACGTATACGATATTGTACGAAAAGAAAGAATACGAAGACGGCTACTCGACCCTGGGGAGAATCATAGCCGCGAGAGTCGTCACCAGGGGCAAGCCCTATTATGCGTTCCGTTTCAAGACCGGCAAGGGAAAGACCGGATATTACGATCTGGAAGGAAAGTCCCTGCAAAAAACCTTGTTGAGAGCGCCGCTCAAGTTCACCCGGATAACGTCGAGCTTCAGGTCGAAGAGGCTCCATCCCGTCACTCATACCTATCGCCCGCACCTGGGCGTGGACTACGCCGCTCCCTACGGGACCCCCGTGCACGCCACGGGGGACGGCACCGTGATGACGGCGACGCGGAATCGCGCGAACGGCAAGTACATAAAAATCCGCCACAACCGCTCCTACATCACCTACTACCTCCATCTTTCACGTTTCGCCAAGGGAATAGCCCGGGGGAAGCGCGTCCGGCAAGGCCAGGTGATAGGCTACGTCGGATCCACGGGACTGGCCACCGGGCCGCATCTCGATTACCGGATAAAGGTCAACGGCCGGTTCGTCAATCCACGCACTATAAGACTGCCTTCCAAGAGCCCGGTTCCAAGATCGGATCTCGCTCTTTTCCGCAAGACCAGGGACGCGGCTCTCCGCAGGTTCCTCGAGATAAGAGACGTGAAGAACGGCGCCACCGTCGTGGTCGGGAAGCCGTTCTATCCGGGATCGATGAGGATGGAGATTCCGTTCTAGCCTTGAGGATGGAGCGGGCGGGGGCGAAGTCACCTCACGATGACGGAAACGGATTCGGGAGCAAGCACTTCACCTATCACGGCGGCTCGAGCGTAACTCTTCAGGAGCTCTTCGAGGAGTTCGTCGCACTTTTCCGGCGGAGAAGATATCAGCAGTCCGCCCGAAGTCTGTGGATCGAAGAAGGCGTGAATCAACTCCTCCTCGACGCCGCTCCCCACCCGCAACTTGTCTTCGAGGAACATGCGGTTCGTTCCACCGCCGCCGGTCAGCATGCCGCGGCGCACGTACTCCAGGCAACTTCGCATCAGCGGAACCCGGGCCGCGTCCAGTGCGAGGCTCACGCCGCTGGCTTCGGCCATTTCCAGCGCGTGCCCGAGCAAACCGTAGCCTGTTATATCCGTGCAGGCGTGCGCACCCGATGCGATCATCGCCCTGGCGGCGTCGCGGTTCAACGAGCTCATCACCTCGATGAGTTCCTCGTACTCCGACGACTCGAGCTTCTCCGCTTTCAGCGCGGTGGTAAGGACCCCGGAACCGAGCGGTTTGGTAAGAATGAGCTTGTCTCCGACCTTTGCCGAAGAGTTCATGACGATCTTGTCCGGGTGCACGAACCCGGTGACGGACAGCCCGTACTTCAATTCCTTGTCTCTGACCGTGTGTCCGCCGACTATCGCAACGTTCGCCTGCTCCGCAGCTGCGGCGCCGCCGCGTAGTATTTCGACCAGGATCTCGTTCTCCAGATCACCCTCGGGGAAGGCCGCTATGTTGAGCGCGGTGACGGGCTCCGCCCCCATCGCGTAGATATCGCTCAACGCATTGGCGGCGGCCACCCGGCCGAAATCGAAGGGATCGTCCACCACGGGCGGAAAGAAATCGACCGTCTGCACGAGCGCCAGATCCGGGGCGATACGATACACTCCGGCGTCGTCGGCAAGCCCGTGACCTACGAGAAGATCAGGGTCCGGCCGCGTCTCGATCTTGTCCAGTATGCCGCGCAGGCCCGCCGCGCTGAATTTCGAAGCTCACCCGGCGCAGGAAGCATACTGTGTCAGTCTTATTTTCTTTCCTTCGTTCATATCTCTTACTCCGGCCCGAGCAATTAGATCTAAAGGCCGACATCCGATCCGCCGATTTAGATACATGCATCGGAGTATACTTGCGGCGGCGGGAAAACCGTCCCGCCCGCGACTCGTTTCCTAGATTAAGCCAGAAGGGAGGGCCGGGCAAGCGAATTGTACGGCGGCCGAGGCCCTTCCGGGATTTATGATGGCCGACAACCTCGTCGAACCCAAACTGGTCGTAGTCGGCCTCGGGGACATGAGAATCTCGTCGGATCCCGGGGTGAAGTTGATAACCTACGCCCTCGGCTCCTGCATCGGTATATCCGCCTATGATCCCAGGATCATCCTCGGAGGGCTCCTCCACTATCAGCTTCCCAACCCGGCGAAACAGCAAAGGTTCGAGAAGCGGCCGTTCTTGTACGGTTGCTACGCCATACCGACCTTCTTCAGGCGGCTCATCCAAAAGGGCGCCTGCAAGAGAAGGCTCATAGTGAAAATCGCCGGCGGGGCGGACAAGTACGACCTCGAGGGTATTCTGCGGGTCGGTGAAAAAAACATCGAAATCGCCAGGAAACTGCTCGGCAAGAACAACATCGCCATAGCGGCATCCGACACCGGAGGAGAACACGGAAGAACGATGAGCCTGGCCATAGAGGCGGGTGTCACCGAAATCACGACGCCATCAGGAGAAACCAGGATCTTGTAAGGGACGACGGCATGACGGAGACAAAGAGTCTTCACCTCACCGATTCGCAGTTCGAGCTTTTCAAGGAACTCGTAAAGCGCGAATGCGGCATCGAGCTCAAGGAATCCAAACGCGCCGTTTTCGTGCATCGCCTGACCAAGAGAATCCGGGAAAAAGGGCTGAGCTCCTTTGCCGAGTATTACGACTACGTGATGAACCCGCTTGCCGGAAAAATCGAGATGGATTACCTCCTGGACGCCATAACGACGAACAAGACTTCCTTCTTCCGTGAAGAAGACCACTTCATCTTCATGCAAAACGTCATCCTTCCCATCATGGAGCAAAGACGGCTTGCGAACCCCAACTTTTTCCTTAGGATTTGGTGCGCCGGGTGCTCCTCCGGTGAAGAGGCGTATTCCATCGCCATGACGTTGATCGAGTATTTCGGGCGCTTCCGGCCCAACGAGGGAAGGATCCTGGCCACGGACCTCTCGGAAAAGTCGATCGCCAAGGCCCTGAGCGGAACCTACAGGCGGAAAGACATCTCCGGGCTATCGAGTGTCAGGCGCAGGGCTTTCTTCGAAAGAATCGAGGAGAACGGAGAAGTCTATTACAGCGTGAGCAAGTACGTCAGAAACCTGATTGAGTTCCACCGTTTCAATCTTGTCGGCCGCGCGTACCCGTTCCGTCACAAGTTCGATATCATCTTTTGCAGGAACGTTCTCATGTTTCTCGACATCGAATCGAAAAAGAAGATCATACAGAGGTTCTACGACAATCTCAAAGTGGGCGGCTACTTCATAACGGGAATGGCGGAAAACTATTCCCGCCTGCATCCCGGCTTCACCCAGCTGAAGAACTCGATCTTCTTGAAAGAATAGAGTTCTCTTCCGGGTGCGCTTGCCCGCTATTTCTTGACTATGAAATACCTGTAGACTCCCCCCTCCTCGACCCAGGATTTGATCTCGTTCCCCGTGCTCTTGCACCACGCAGGCATGTCGAACTCTATCGCCGGATCGTCCGCGATGACTTCGAGAATGCGTCCCCGATCGAGCTTGCGCATGGCCTCGGAAGTCATGATTATGGGCGCGGGACAGAACAATCCCCTCGCGTCCACGACCAGATCCGGCTTGGCTTTGGATGATTCACCCTGCATTTCGAGTCCTTCCCGGGAGTCGGTTCGCAGATGCGGTATTCCGCGGCGAATCAGGAGTCCGCTCGATCGTCCAGATCGAGAAGGTTGAGACCGGTGACCTGATCCCGGCTCCGCTCGAGCACGCCGGGAAGCACCCTGACGCACACTTCGAGGGTTACGCTGACCGTGGCCTCGAACAGGTGCCCCGCCTTGGCGTCGTGACGCCCGTCGGCGAGAACCGCGTGGAGGTGCAGCAAGGCTTTTCCCTCGAACCGGGAAATCGTTCCGCTCAGCGAGGCCACTTCGAAGCTTCCGTCCAGGCGCTCCTTGTGGTACTCCTTCGAGTCGGGATCGAAATAGCCGAGCGTCGCGTCCCTGACGGCGCCGATGCCCGATATCATTCCCGCCTCTATATTCCTGCTTTCAACGAATTCGGTCAATTCGCCCACGACTTCTTCGCCTATCTCGAGTTTCAGAACGAAATCTTCCCCCAACCTCGTGTATTGCATGAATCCTCCTTTCCTTGTCCTCACCTGCGCGGCGGGGCTCCCGGCACCCCGGCACGACGTCATTCGGCGCGAGGTCCTGCCACGGCGATCACGTGATCGTCTATCGGGAGGTACTTCGCGGCCGCCGCCCGCACTTGCTCGACTGTCACGCTCTTCACGGATCGTATGAAATCGTCGTCGAAAGCATACCCGAATCCCCTGTGCTCGTTGAGCCCCATGTAATAGGCCTGGTTCATGCGCGAAAGCCTGCGCATCAGCATTCTTCCCCTGAAGCCGTTCTTGTAGGACTCCACGTCGCCGGCGCTCGCTTTTTCCCTCACTTCCTTCATTATTTCGACGAGCCCTTTCTCGGCCTCGCTTCTTTTTTCCGGGGAAGTGCCGATGTAGACACTCATCCTGGCGTAGTCTTTCCCGAAATACACGGACGATCCCACGCTGTAGGCCAGCCCCCTCCGCTCCCGGAGAACTTCCCCCAATCTCCGTGACAGAACGCCGTTCAACACGGTTACTGCCGCCGCGTCCCGAGGGGAAACGGGCGGAAGGACGTTCCCCAGGAAAATCGAGGTCTGGGAGGCTTCGACGTCGACGCTCGCCCTCACGACCCCCTTGACGGGGATCGGCGTGGAATACGTGCACGGCGATTCGTCTCGCGGCGAGCCGGAGAAGAACTCGTCGATTCTCTTGCGGAGGCTCTTGGGATCCACGTTACTCGCAACCGTCAGGATCATGTTTGCCGGCGTGAAGTACCTGGCATGGAATCTCTTCACGTCGTCCAGTGTTATCGCGTCCAAGGTCCCCTCGTCCCCGAGGACACCGTTTTGGAAAGGATGCCCCTTGAAAAGGTTCGCGAAGAACAACTTCTTCGCGGCTTGCATCGGCTTGCGTGACTCGCTCGCCAGGACCGCTTTCATCTCGGACTTGGCCTCGGCGAGAGTCTTCTCTTGCAAGGCCGGATGCAGAATGATCTCACTCAAGAGCTCCAGCCCCCTGGCATAGTACTTGTCGATGGTCTGGAAGCGGATGAAGGAGTAATCCTCCTTCGTGCGGTAATCGTCATAAGGAATGTACGGGTTGTCAGTACAAACCACTTCGGCGCCGATCCGGTCGAGTTCCTTCTCGAGAGTCTTCTCGTCCATGCCCTCGGTCCCCTTCATGATCATCCTTGAGAGCAATTCCGTTATTCCATGCTTGCCAGGCGGCTCGCACGCCAGGCGGTTATCGAAAAGAACGTGGACGGCGAACACCCTCGAATCCTCGTTGTATTTCGTGATCACGCGCAACCCGTTCTCGGTAGTCCAATCCTCGTATCGCGAACCGGTCTTCTCCTTTCCGCCGGAGTTCCGGCGCTCGGACGGCACCACCGCCGCCACCGCATACCGGGGTTCCCCGAGATACCGCTTCGCTACTCTTTCGACGTCCCTCGCACCGACCCTCTCGAGGTTCCCGAGCTTGCCGGCCAGGAAATCACGCCCGCCCAAAGCCAGTTCGTCGGCCTTGAACATGCCGTAATAATGATACTTCTCCTCGTTGTAGATCTCGTTCGTCACGAGCGATATCTTGACTCCCTCGAGAAGGTCCCGGTCACACTTCCGGGACGCGGTTTCCTCGAGGGCTTTCACAGCTCGTTCCACCAGCCTGTCGACGTCATGGGACGACGCCGTCAATTGCACCAAGGCCCGCGAGAAGCCGCGATGATGTTCGTAGTCGACCCGGCATGAAACGACACCCAGATCCGGCTCCTCCTTCAAGCTCCGGTTGAGGACGGACCCCGAGCGGTTCATCATTTCGCAAAGCACCTGGAAAGCATAGAAATCGTCGGACAGCATCGCAGGCGCGTCGAAGGCGATATCGACGTACGTGTAATCCCCTTCGGCGGCGCGGACGTGCACGGCCCCTCCCGGGTTGGGCGGTGCGGGTGGATTCCCGGGAGCGGGGACTCCCGGGGAAGACTTTCCGAAGCAGTCCTCCAGGACTCTCTTGATCCCGTTCCCGTCGAAATCGCCTACGATTATCGCCCGCATGTTGGACGGCGTGTAGTACCTGCGATAGTAATCGAGTATCCTCTCGCGCGGAATTGTCTCTATGACGTTCTTCTCACCCAGCACGCTCATCGCGTACGGAGTGCCGGCGTAGAAGACTCCGTCCATGAACTTGCCCCTCAGGTATTCGGGCGTCGAGGTATCCTTGTTGATCTCCTCGGTCACGACCTTTCTCTCCTTGGCCACCTCTTCGTCGGGCAGGATCGAGTGCAAGAGCATGTCGGCCTGGATCTCGCATGCCTTTTCGTACTCGTCCGACGGGACCAGGAACACGAAGGCGGTGTAGTCCTTGCGCGTGAAGGCGTTGAAATAGCCTCCGATGGAGCGCATCTCTTCGGTGAGTTTCTCACGCGACCTGGAGGCTGTTCCGTCGAAGAGAAGATGTTCGAGCATGTGCGAGACCCCGTTCACGTCCGGGGTCTCCAACCAGCTCCCCGCCGCTATGGTGATCACCCCGGCCACCATGGGGCTGGAATGGCTTTCGCCCAGGAGCACCTGCATCCCGTTCGAGAGCGTGTAATTCTCGAAGCTCATGGCGAGGCCGACGCATGGAAATGAAAAAGCGGCCGCCAGCCACGCCAGAACCGTCACTTTCATGAATGCTCGCACTTCTCCCTCCTTTATCAGTTCCCGTTTTTCAAAACCGCGTCCCGTTCCCCATTATCTCGGCCACGAATCGCAGTCGCAGCATCAGGCTGCAGGGCTTTCCGAAAAAGGCCGAAACCCAGTACGAAGGCGCAAGGACCACGTTCCACAAGACCTTCATCCGGCCCGCGAGCCTGTCGCTCTCGAGCATGTAGAACTTGAAGCCTCTTCTGGGCTCGACCGAAGCGTCCCCCCGCTCCATACGGAGGCGCATCCCCGGGGTGGCGAGTGCAGGCACGGAATCGAAAGGGCGACCCATGCCCAGCGAGGAAAGAGCCTGGGCCAGGGAACGCTTGAAAGTTCCGGCCAGCTTCATGCGCCGGGTCCTTCCCAGCACGTAATCCCAGTCCATCCGCCCTTCTCCGCCCGCCGTCAGCAACCCTATATCGACCAGCCGCGCCAGGTCCCGGAAGCGGGACATTCTCCACTCCAGGACCGAGTGGATCAACATGTCCTCGCGCCGCGGGACCGGAATCGAACCCGGCGATCCCGGGCGGGACGGATCGCCCCACGATTCCTCGCGCTGCGTCGCGGGGCCGTAATCGAAAAGCCTGAACCTGAATCTCACGCTCGTTCCGTCTTCCTTTCGCAGGATGCAGGGAGCGACGTGGTGATGATATCTGACCACCTCACCGGGCGACTTCAGCACCGGTTCGTAGAGCGGCCGGGAGTAACCGAGCTTGGCCGTCGCCTTCACGACGCGGTCCCATTCCTCTTCCTTGACCATGAATTCGAGGCGCCGCATGCCGGCCGCCGCGCCGTTCCCGAAAGCGGCCCTTGCGAGCGCCGCCTCGCCGAAGAGCATGAACGCGACTCCCGCACCGGCCAGGGCTTCTCCCACGATTTCGGCCTCTTCGAGGAACCGCCGGTTCGACCGGCTCACTTCGTCGCCCTGGATCCGCAGCTTCTCCATGGTCAATCTCGAGAGCGGGGGTTCGAGGGACAACTTGGACAAGGAATCCAGGATCAGGGGCGCAAGACCGTGCTCGGCGCAGCAATCCAGCAACTCCTTCTCGAAACCGCTTTCCACGTGCGCCGGAATCCCGGGAGGAGGGCTCTCATCCGCTTTCACGAAATGGGATATCGTTGCAAGGACGAAATCGCTCGCTCGCATCCTGGCGGTCTCCCCTGCTTTCCTCAACCGATCCTTTTCTCTTGCTCCATGTATTGAAGCTCATAGAGCTTCTTGTACAACCCGCCCCGCCTCATGAGCTCGCCGTGGGTGCCCTGCTCGACTATCCTGCCCTTGTGCATGACTATTATCCTGTCAACGTACCTTATCGTGGACAAACGATGGGCGATGATCAGCGAGGTTCTTCCCTTCATGAATCTCTTGAGGGCTTCCTGTATCAGGTATTCCGTCTCGGTATCGACGCTGGAAGTCGCTTCATCGAGTACGAGGATCTTTGGATCATAGACCAGGGCCCGGGCGAAGGCAAGCAATTGCCTTTGTCCGACGGACAGCATCGCTCCCCTCTCCCCCACCTGTTCGGCGTAGCGCGCGGGAAGCCTTTCTATGAACTTGTCCGCGTTGATGTGCCTCGAGACTTCCGCGATGCGCTCGGCTCCGATGCTCCGATCGCCGAGGTCGATATTGTACGCGATGTCACCGGAGAAGAGAAAAACGTCCTGGAGAACCACCGCCACGTACCGCCTCAGGTCCTTCTGCGCGTACTCTCTTATATCGCATCCGTCTACGTTGATCGATCCCTCGTTCGGATCGTAGAAGCGCGAGAGCAGGTTCATCAGCGTGGTCTTCCCCGCTCCCGTGTATCCCACGACCGCCACCCTCTCCCCTTCGTCCACCGTGAAGCTCACGTCATGGAGAACCGGCTCGCCGGGATTGTAAGCGAAACTCACGCGGTCGAAAACGATCCTGCCGGGCCCGCTCGGGATTCTCCTCGGGCGGGGCGGGTCCTGCACGCGAGGCTCCGTGTCCAGCAGGTCGAAGATCCGCTCGGAAGATGCCATGGCGGACTGGAGGATGTTGTACTTCTCGCTCAGGTCGCTTATGGGACGGTAGAAGCGCTGGGCATACTGGATGAAAGCAACGAGGGCTCCGATGGTAAGCGCACCGTTCAAGACGCCTCCGCCCCCGAACCAGAGGATCATGGCTATGGCGGTCGAACTGAGAATCTCTATGGCGGGATAGAACACGGCATAGGCGAGGATCGACTGGATGTGGGCTTCGTACAATCTCCTGTTCTTGCGTTCAAACTTCTTCATCTGTTGCTCCTGCCGGTTGAACACCTGCACGACCGACATGCCGGTTATGTTCTCCTGCAGGAACGCATTGACCGAGGCCAGCCGTTTGCGGACGTTGCGATACGAGCTTCGGACTTTCGCCCTGAACACCAAGGCGGTGACCAGGAGCAGAGGAAGAACCAGGAAACTGACGAGCGCCAGTTTGAGGTTCAAGTAACACAACACCACGACGATTCCCACAAGAGTGAAGACGTCGAGAAAGATGCTGACCACGCCCGAGGTGAACAATTCATTGAGTACTTCTATATCGTTGGTGAGCCTCGTCATCAATCTCCCCACCGGGTTCTTGTCGAAAAAAGCGACGTCCAAGCGCTGCAAGTGCCTGAAAACCTGCATCCTCAAATCGAACATGACCCTCTGCCCTATGTAGCTCATGATGTAGATCTGCACGTAGCGGAATCCGAAACCAAGGACGAGGACGACCAGGAACACGCCGGAGATCTCGAGCAATCCGGCGTAGCGCGAGCTCACGCTCGTTTCCACGCCGGAAGTGAAGTACCTGTCGACGGCGATCTTCACGAGCAGCGGGGGAGCGAGCTGGAACAGGGAAACGAAGAGAAGAAGCGCGACGCTCAAGATCACGAGCCCCTTGTAGGGCTTCAAGTATCCGAGGAGCCTCCGCATCAGGATGCTGTCGTAGGACTTGTTCAACACCTCGTCTTCATGGAAGTATTCCATCACGCACTCCCGTCCAACTCCCTGGCCAACGCCTGTTTCCTGTACATGCGCGCGTATATTCCGCCCAGGGCCACGAGATCCTCGTGGCGCCCCTGCTCCACGATCCGCCCGTCGTCGAGCACGAATATCCTGTCCGCGTCCTGCACCGTCGAAATCCGGTGGGAAATGATGATCGAGGTCCTCTTCTTCATCTCGCTGCGAAGAGAGGCGAGGATCTTGGCTTCCGTTTCCGTATCGACGCTGGAGAGTGCGTCGTCCATGATGAAGATCCGCGGGTCGCACGCGATCGCCCTTGCTATGGCCACGCGCTGTTTCTGCCCGCCGGAGAGGTTGATCCCCCTCTCGCCTATGAGCGAATCGAACTTGCGGGGGAATCCTTCGACCTCTTCTCTTATGGCCGCCGCTTCCGCCGCCCGCTCGACGTCGACGTCCTTCGTCGAGGAGACGCCGAAGGCGATGTTTTCGCGTATCGTATCCGAAAAAAGAATGATCTCCTGGGGCACGATTCCGACGAGTCTTCTCAGCTCGGCCAGAGGGATCTTCCGCACCGGCACCCCCCCCACATAGATCTCGCCGGCGTCGGGTTCGTACATCCTCACGATCAATGACACGAGCGCCGACTTTCCCGAGCCGGTGGGCCCCACGATCGCCGCCGTCTCGCCCGAGCCGATGCTGATGCTCACCTCCTCCAGTGCCGGCTTCCTCCCGGGAGAACCGGGATACGTGAAGCTCACGCCTTCGAAACGGATCGAAGAATCCACCGGCTGCTCGGCCGCCTCCGGAGACACCTCCACCGTATCAGTGGGGATATCGAGCACGGCCATGATCCTCTCCATGGATGCCAGCCCCCTTTGCGTTATGTTCATCACCCAGCCGATCGCGATCATGGGCCAGATCAACATGGCGAGGTAACCGTGAAACGCAACGAACGCCCCCAGGCTGATGTTCCCGTCTATGACCTGCTTGCCGCCGTAACCGAGTATGATCAACGCTCCGAGCCCGGCGACGAAAGTGAGCATCGGCATCAACAGGCTCTGGACCTTGAAGAGCTTCATGTTGTGCTTCACGTAGGCCCGGCTCAACTCCTCGAACGCTTCCACTTGATGTTCCTCGCGTGCGTAAGCTTTCACGACGCGTATGCCGCTCAGGTTTTCCTGGGCGAAAGAGTTCAACGCGGAGAATCTCTCCTGGACCTTTTCGAAAAGCCTGTGGATGGCCTTTACGCTGTTGTAGACGACCAGGGAAAGCAAGACCATCGGGAGGAGGGCGATCAGGGTGAGCTTGAGGGAGAGGACCACCATCAGGGTGACGGCGAAGCAGGCCGTGACGATCGTGTTCAACGAATACATGACTCCCGGCCCGACGAGCGACCGCACGGCGTTCAGGTCGTTGGTCGCCAGGGCCATGAGATCTCCCGTCCGGTGGCGGAGGTAGAAGGCCGGGCTCATCGCTTCCAGGTGTGCGAAGAAATCCCTGCGAAGATCGAACTCGATCTTGCGTGATATGCCGATCATGATTCTCCGCATGAGGAAACGAAAGATCCCGCTCATTACGGTCGATGCCACCAGCAAAGAGGCAAAAAGGAGAAGGTGCTCTCCCCGCCTTCCGTCACGAAGCGAATCGATCGCGAGCTTCAAGATCCAAGGGGTGACGAGCAGAAACAGGTTGGAAGCCGTCAGGCATGCCGCGCCCAGCAGGAGGCCGCGACGATACCTCGCCATGTAGGAGCGGATGACGGCCACGGCGCTCTTTTTCTTTGCAGGCGTATTCATCGTTTCGTGCTTCGTCCTTTCATGGAGCGGGGAGTTTCGATTCGACCTGTTTTCCTTGACTGGACGGGGACAAACAGGCTTAAATATAGACAATAACGACGTAACTGGCAAACGGCGTTTCACATGGGAGAATCATGATACCGACCAGGGAACAAGCTCTCGAAATCCTGCACGAACACACGAAGAGTGAGAACCTTCGCAAACACGCTTACTCGGTGGAAGCGGCCATGAGAGCGTACGCCCGCTATTTCGGAGAGGACGAGGAGGTCTGGGGATCGGTGGGACTGCTCCACGACTTCGACTACGAAAAGCATCCGACCGCGGAGGAGCACCCTTACAAGGGTGCGGAGATCCTGAAGGAGATGGGATGCGACGAATCCTTCGTCCGGGCCGTTCTATCACATGCTTCTTACACGAATGTCCCCCGAAACGACAATCTCTCCAAGACTCTTTTCGCGGTGGACGAGCTCTGCGGCCTCGTCACCGCGGTCGCCTTGGTCAGGCCCTCGAAGAAGCTCGCCGACGTGACGGTGAAATCCGTAAAGAAAAAGATGAAAGACAAGGCTTTCGCCCGCAACGTCAACCGGGAAGAGATCAGGCAGGGTGCGGCCGATCTCGGCATCGAACTCGAGGATCACATAGCGAGAGTCATCGAGGCGATGCAAGGAATAAGCGATACTTTGGGCCTCTGATCCGCATTCGGCCAAGCGGCGGCGCTCGTGGATCCTCCGCCCGGCACGGAGTTGAAGCAATGACGATTCGCCATCCAAGCACTGCATCGACCTGCTTTATCGTGATGTTCCTCGCGGCGGCCGCGGTGCTCGGTCCACCAAGCTCGCCGGCCCAGGAGGAGCCCGACACCGAGGGTGTCATCGACATCTCCTCCGAATTCCTGAAACAAATCGAACGCATCCAGTCACGCCTTCTCGCGAACCCGGACATGGACGCTGAAAGGCAGGCCGTTCTTCTCACCTGGCTGATCGAGCTCTATGACTCGACCTCGCGCTACGACGAGGTACGAAAGTGTTACGAAAAAATTCTCTCCTTCTTTCCGCAGGACGTGGGAGTCCGCAACCGTTACGCCGCTTTCCTGATGAGAAGGCTGCATGAAACCGAAAAGGCCCGCCGCATCCTGACCGACGCCCTCCGCTACGGAGAACTCACCGAGGCCAAGGCGGCCGACCGTGGGAGCACGCATCTACTCCTGGGTGAACTGGCTTACGCCGGGGGCGATTACGTGAAGGCGATCGATGAATTCAAGAACGCCGTTTTCATGTTCGAGGAACGGCCCGATCTCAGGGAAAAGGCGCTCGAGTCGCTGGCCTCTTCCTACGTTCGAATCGGCAAGTACGACGAAGCGTTCGAAGCGAAATTGAAGGTCATCGCGACAAGGGGCCGCTCTTCGGCTGAGGAGAGGAAGGAACTCGCCGAACTCCTCGACCGCAGCGGAAAGAAAAGCGGGAAAGACCTGGCTCGCCTCATCGAGGACGCCGTCAAGAAGGCGAAGGAGGGGAGAAAAGGCCGAATCGAAAGCAAGGGGGCGGAGCTGGTGAGTTTCGAATCCCTGGACGGTTTCCCTTTGGAAGGCACTTTCTACCGCACCGATGGGAAAAGGGCAGCTCTGTTCATCGCGCCGCCGGGACGTTCCCGGCTGGCGTTCGACGTGGCCGCCCAGCTCGTATTCGCCTCGGGCACGAGCGCCCTCACGCTGGACCTCAGGGGATCGGGGAACAGCAGGAGCCTTCTCCAGGACGATCCGCGGGAAAGGGACAGGGCAAGGATGAAAGACGACGTTCGGGCGGGGATCCGCTTTCTCGCGAAGCGGCTGGACGTCGCCGGCGATTCCATCGTGATCGTCACCGCCGGGGATGGAGCTGCAATCGTAGAGAGTGCGCTCGCGCGAAGCGGAATGAAGTCCCCGGTCGCTTATCTCTCCCCGGTCTTCGACCTCGAGGACGTCGTGACGTTCAACGCTATTTCGTTCCGTCCCGATCTGCCGGTCTTGATCATATACAGCACCGAGGACAGAAGTTCCCTTCTCTCCGTCGAGTTCTTTCGCAAGACCAAGAAGCTCTCCAGGCTGGACGTCCTCGAACTCCAGAAAAAGGGGCACGGAACCAATATCCTCTCCCGATCGCCGGCTGCGCTCAAGGCCCTCCTGGACTGGATCAATGTTGCAACCACGAATCATCCCTAGATTGCCAAATCGCATACGGGCGGGCCGAATCCCGGTCCGAGCCCGGTTGTGACTTCATAACTCATTTCGTAATAGCAGCTTAATCCCCGACCTGAAAGAACCGCTGGTACGGATGTTGCGTGAGCCGGTTCGACATGCGTCCCTACATCGCCTTCAAGTATCTCATGGTCGCGCTTCTCCTGCTCGCTCCGGCGGGCTCGAGGGGGCAGGAGGGTCGTCATCTCGGATCTCCAAGGAACGAGAATCCGGCTGGATCCTATGCCGGCGAACGCCCGGACTCCCTGTCGACGGAACAGTTGATGAGCCTCGCCAAGGAGGCACATGACGCCGGACGATGGGAGGAAGCGGAACAGCACTATCAGGACGTGCTGGTGAGACAATCGAGCAACATAGAAGCGATGCTCGAGCTCGCCGACATATACAAGCACATGCACAAGCTCGAGTACGCCCGGGGACTGCTCCTGCGGGCGGCGACCCTGGCGCCGAACAACGACAAGATCCTCCGCGAAACGCTTCTCATAACCGGCAGCTTGTCCCGCTCCCTGCACCGAACGATCGATTCGCTGGTGGCAGCCGGCGGATATGACCTCGCCGTCCCCAAGCTGTCGCTGTTGCAGACGCTGGAGCCGGAGAACCCGCACTTGTACTATCTCAAGGCGCTCTGTCACTTCGAGTCGGATCATCCCGAGATCGCCTTGATAGAAGTGGACAAGGCCATCCGCTTGCGCAACGACGAATCTTTTCACGTACTCCGCGAGCAGATCCAAGAGAAGCTCAGGCGCGAGAAAATCCAGGCTTTGACGATCAAAGCCAAGCGCGCCCTGAAGACGGATGAAGAAGAAGCCCGAGAGAAAGTTCTGCCCATGCTCGGGAAGATCCTCGAGCTCGACCCCTCGAACGAGTGGGCCCGGCGGAAGTTCACCGAGCTCAAAGGCGGCGGGACGGCTCCCGCCGGAACGACCGCGGGCGACAAGGGGAACCTGCTCGAAGCCGGCACCGGCAAGCTCAAGGGGCTCTTTGCCTCCGCATTCGGACTCGTCCGCGCGGCGTCACAGTTTCTCTATCGGCGGCTCGACATTCTCCTGGGCATACTGGCGTTTCTTCTCCTTCTGCATTCGCCGCTCACCCAGGCGATTCTGAGGGGGCTGCCGCCCAGATTCCTGATATCGGGGGATCTTTCAATCATCGGCATCAACGAGATACTGTCGATGCTCAATTCCCATTCGCGCTCCGGCATACTC
Source organism: uncultured bacterium (assembly GCA_964464035.1). Taxonomy (GTDB): domain Bacteria; phylum Krumholzibacteriota; class Krumholzibacteriia; order WVZY01; family WVZY01; genus CAYXEN01. The sequence continues at coordinate 48,742 of CAYXEN010000007.1, forward strand.
ATCGTCCGATCGAAAGCGATCAAGGGCGAGATATACTTCGAGGACGGGGAGGTTTATCATTGCAAGGCCGGAGGGATCAAGGGGAAAGAGGCCCTCAAGAAGATCATGAAGAACGCGAAACAAGGCTACTTCCATTTCCGCAGGACGCGTTCCTCCATGGAGAAGACGATCGAAACGCCGCTCAGCCTGATCATGATGGACCTGCCCGACAGAAAACCCGCCGGTGAAATCAAACCCAGAACCAGGCGCAAGAAGTCCAAGATAACGGAACTGCTCGACAGCAATAAGTGATCAAACGAGGAGAAAGGCCGAATCAAACACCCGACTTGGTCTTGATGGCCTCCAGCTTGTCGTCGACGAGGGCGATGAGACGATCCACGTTGCGCCGGCTTATGGTCAGGAGCCTCGCTTCCATCTCCGGTAATTTGTTCATCTCGGCGCACAAGCCGTCCAAGGCCAGCTTCAAAGAAGTAAGCGGCGTGCGGATATCATGGGAGAGTTGCTCGAGGTAATCCATCCCGCCCGCGGTCTCGTTGCCCCCTTCACCGAGCTTCAGCTCGATGGCTTCCGTAAGAAGGGTCAGATCCTTGAGGGGCTTTCTGAAAACCCTCGTGACTCCGATGGACCGGGCTCTTTCTTCCAACTCGGCCGTGACGTTCGCCGACATCAGGAAGACGGGAACGGAAGGATAGACATCCTTCATCATCGAAGCGAGTTCCAAACCGTTCATGCCGGGCATGTTGACGTCGGACAGGACGATGGAGGGGGATTTTCGCTCGAGAACGGGGATTACTTCCTTCGGCGAGCAGAAGCTCTTCACTTCGAACCCCTGCCTTCGCAGGTATCGGCTCAGGACTTCCCGCATCGAGCGATCGTCTTCCAAGAGGAATATTTCTTTCATTTTCCCTCCACCCCGGCGCCCGCAATGGGCCGCCTGGTGCAATAACCTGATGTCTCATCCACAGAGCAAAGGGTGTTTCAACGATGCCAAAGGCAATCTCCATGCCATGGAAAAACCCCGTCCTTACGCCCAGAACGGGGTTCGTACACGGAAAGCCTGAGTCTCCTTCATACTAAACTGCACGCTTGGAGAAACAACGGGGAACAGGCTTTTTTCGACCATGCTCCCCCCTCCCCGGAGACGAGAAAAGCAATCTGCAAAGGCGACGATAATGTGCAATGCGCGCATTCAGTACCGGGAACTTCGGGCGATCGCCGTTCTCAATAGAACACATCGACCCCGCCTCTCACGCCCATGTCGTATACCCTCTCCGCGGGCTCTCCCCCCTCGGCTTGAAATGAAAGAATCACATGCACCCGGGGGGAATGGGCGTAGTTGAGGACCGCGAAATATATCTCGCGCGATCCTCCGCTCAGGACGATGTAGGCGGCTCCCCCAAAGCGTAAATCGACGCGCTTTCCCACGGGCAGGGAAAACCCCATGACGGCGGAAGCGAAATCGTCGTGACGCTCTGCGCGGTTGCTTCCTTCGTGCATGCGGTTGACCGAGACGCCCGCCGCTTCGCCCCACAGAGTGAGTTGCGCGAGAGAGTCGACGAAGGCAAGCCCGGCCTTTACATCCACGCTCCCGGAAGCGTAAGGAAAGACCGATGCCGTGCCCGAACCGGTCCTCAAACCGGCGACGAAATCGATGGTCAACGAACTGAGCCGCGCGAGCTCGGTCCTGCCGCTCAGTACGAAGTCGCCGAAACCGCTCGTGGATTCGCCTTTGCGCGAGACGACATAGTAAGAGACTTCCACCTGCAGGAGGAATCTTCGGCGCGAAGGATAAACGGCTTTCATGAGGAAGCCTGAGGCATCATGGTCGGATTTTTCCGAACGAATTATAGCGGCTCCGAGCGAGGGAGCAAACGGAGACGTCAAAAGGATGGAATAGCTTCCGTAATCCTCGTACAGGCCCAGCCCGACAACTTCAACGGGGATCAACAATGAAAGGAAAACGAGAAAGAAGGTCGATCGTTTCACAATGGAGTTCCAACCGACGCCGCGTCGACGGGCAGCGAGCCCCATCCCCGCCGGAGGGAAAAGGATCCTCACCCTCCCGATCGCGCGGCGACCAGGGGCGAACAGGGTGGGATGAACGGTTAACTACTTCACCCCTTCCAGAAGCTGCACCTTCCCTTGACGAAGGAAATGCGCCCATATGGTCCTGCGGTTTCCGGGCAAGGTATCCTTGCCTATCACCCGGCCGTAATCATTCCAGGAACGATGATGAATGATCTCTCCGATCTCGTACTCTTCCCGTTCCGAATATTCCCTGGCACTCTCGATGTCGAGATCTTCGAGCGCTATCTCCTCCGTCTTGTCCGCGACCGCCTGCCGGGATTTTTCGCCGCCGTGCTCTTCGTCGAGCATGTGCGGAAGAAAACCCTGGCAGCCGGGACACTTCAACCAGATCGCGCTGTCACTGCTTCCCTGGTTGATCACCTCCATCTCGAAGTACTTCTTGCAGACTGAGCAGTACTGGTACATAGTCTCCTGGTTCGTCCCCTGCATATCGGACCACCTTCCTGCTAGGTCATATCGACTTTGCAGCACTCCTCAGCTTCGACCTTGGTTTGATAGCGCATTCCACACAGCATGCAAACATATTTCCCGTCGAGCCGCCCTTCTTCCTCAGCCTTCTTCAACAATTGCACAAACTTCACATACTCCTTATCCTTCACCAAGACCCCCGATTCTTCCTGTTTATCCATGCCTACTCTCCTTGTTTGTGGTGGTTGAACCAAACCAACAAGATAGCTGGGATACACAGGATGCTGTGCTTGAACCTGGATCGCACACAATATCTTGTGGAAAATTAGACGATCCCTATTTTCAAGTCAAGCATAAAATGAGAGTCAGTCCAAAAAAGCGGTGGATAAGGCAGCAACGAATCGTAATATAACACATGCTCCCCGCCTCATCAACTTTTTTTGCAACGACGGGGCGCAAACAGTATCAGTTCGTTCAACGAAGCTCTTGCGTTCCGATTCGAAAGAGACAATCGTCAAAAAGCAAGGGCATGTTCCAAATCCGCTTCGAGATCTTCCACGTCTTCTATGCCCACCGATATCCTTACCAGTCCATCCGTGATCCCGAGCGCTTCCCTGTCTTCCTTGGGAACACTGGCATGCGTCATGGTGGCCGGATGGCTGATCAAACTCTCTACTCCTCCCAAGCTTTCGGCGAGCGTAAAGATTCTCGTGCGTTCCAATACCTTGCTCGCATTCTCCAGCGAACCCACGTCGAAAGATATCATTCCTCCGAACCCGCGAGCCTGCCTCTTCGCCAGTTCGTGGTGGGGATGATCTTCCAGCCCGGGATAGTTCACGTGAACGACCTTCGGATGAGTCTTCAGGAATACGGCGAGACGCCTCGCATTGGCATCATGCTGGCGCATGCGAAGAGCCAGTGTCTTCGTCCCGCGTAGGGCCAGCCAGCAATCGAACGGCCCTGGGACCGCTCCCACCGCGTTCTGGATGAAGTGCAGCTTCTCGCTCAGTTCCTCGTCGTTCACCACCACCACGCCGCCGACCATGTCGCTGTGCCCGTTCAGATACTTGGTAGTGCTGTGCACGACGATGTCCGCCCCCAGCTCGAGCGGGTTCTGCAGATACGGGCTCATGAACGTGTTGTCAACGGCCATAAGGGCGTTTCGTGAGTGCGCCGCCTTCGCGACGGCCGCTATGTCGGTGACACTGAGGACGGGGTTGGTTGGAGTCTCCACGAACACCAGCCGCGTCGATTCCGTAATGCTCTTCTCAACGATATCGAGATCCGTCGTATCGATGAATCCGGCGGTGACGCCGAAACGCTTGAGCACCTGATCGAAAAGCCTGTAGGTTCCCCCGTACACGTTGTTTGTAATCAAGATCTCGTCTCCCTCGTTGAAGAGACGAATGACGGCGTCTATCGCGGACAGGCCGGAAGCGAACGCGATCCCGAACCTGCCGCGCTCGAGAACGGCGACGTTGCGCTCGAACGCCTCACGCGTGGGATTCTGCGTCCGCGCGTACTCGTACCCTCTGTGCTTGCCCAGACCGTCCTGCTTGTATGTCGACGTCTGAAAGATAGGAACCATGACGGCGCCGGTGACCTTCTCCGGCTCCTGGCCGCCGTGAACCGCATCCGTGGAAAAACCCATTTCACTCCTCCCGAGTTCTTGCCCTTTACCCATGCTTCTTCCCGACTCCCCTGTGAAGCGATCACCGGGAAGACGACTATCCCCGCTTCAGGGGATCAAGATCATCAATCCATCTCCGAAATCATGTACTCTACGAGATCGTATTTCGTAAGGATCCCGACCACGTTTCCATCGTCGCGTACGAGGACCGCTGCGCTCTTCTGGGCGAGAAGCTTGAGAGCTTCCTGGTAGGATGCATCGCTATCCACGATCGGGAACGGTTTGCCCATCACATCGGCGACCGGTTCCTCGCCGGATATCTTGCCCGAGAGGATCTTGTCCATCACTTCGCCCTCGATCACTCTCCCCACCCATTGCTCGCCCTGCTTCACGGGAAGCTGGGACACGTTGTAGGTCTTCATCTGATCAAGTGCTCTATGGATGGCATCCTCCGATTCGGCGTAGACCAGCGGGGGCAGTGCGGCCGCCTTGCCGTGCAGGAGATCACCCACGGTGAGGAGTTTGGCGTCCAGCATCCGGTTCTCTCTCATCCACTCGTCTGAATGGAACTTGGAGAGATATCTCTCGCCCGTATCGGGAAGCAAAACCACCACTACTTTGTCTTCGTCGAGATCGCGGGCCACTTTGAGAGCGGCTGCAACGGCGGTTCCCGCGGAACCGCCGACCATCAACCCTTCCTCCCGCGAAAGCCTGCGCGCCATGTTGAAGGATTCCTTGTCGGAGATTCTCACTACCTCGTCAACGTAGTCCATCTCGAAAGTCCCGGGAACTATGTCTTCCCCGATCCCTTCCACGAGGTACGGATGGGCTTCGCCCTTCTCTTTCGTGTAGAAGTAATCCTTGAGGATGCTGCCTACCGGATCGACGCCGATGACCTTGACCGAAGGTTTCTTCTCCTTGAGGAATCTTCCCGTTCCGCTCACGGTGCCGCCCGTCCCGATGCCGGCCACGAAATAATCCACGCGGCCCGCGGTATCGCGCCAGATCTCCGGTCCCGTGGTTTCGTAATGGGCTTGCGGATTGAGCTTGTTGAAATACTGGTTGGCCAGGACCGCGTTGGGGGTCGTCTCGACTATCTTGCGCGCCACGGAGTAATAGCTCTTCTCCGAGTCGGGGGGAACGGCGGTGGGACAGGTTATCACTTCGGCTCCGTAGGACTTGAGCAGCCTGATCTTCTCCTTGCTCATCTTGTCCGGCATGGTGAATATCGCCTTGAACCCCATGACCGCAGCCACAAGGGCCAGCCCCACGCCGGTGTTGCCGGACGTGCATTCCACTATCGTGCCGCCCGGCTTGAGCTTGCCCTGCCTGATCGCATCCTCGATCATCTTGACGCCGATCCTGTCCTTGACACTCCCGCCCGGGTTGAAGTACTCCACCTTCGCCAGGACCGTAGCCTTTATGCCGCCGGTCACTTTGTTCAGCTTCACGAGGGGTGTGCCGCCGATCGTCTCCAGAATATTCTCCGCGTAACGCATCCCGTCTTGATTCGTCATTTCACTCCGCGGCTTCGACTTTCGCCGCTTCCTCCCTTCTCGAAATTGGTTCCGTCCTCCTCGATACTTCAATAGGCCCGATCCAACGGGGGAACACGTTCATCTTCAAATCATCCGTTCAATTTATATCACATCACCGGTGGGAAATCAATGAGGGCGGACGGACGTCGCAAAGCACGTCAACGCAGGAGAACCAGTTTCTTGACCTGCACGCGGTCCCCGGCGGCGGCCCTGAGGAAATAGATTCCGGAAGAGACCGTTTCCCCGCGGTCGTTCCTGCCGTCCCAACTGGTCGTAACGACCGTCGAGCGAAGTTCATCCCTGTACACGATCTTCACGAGCCTTCCCGTCACGTCGTATATCCTCACGTCCACCCGGGTCGGAACCTCCTCCACCAAGGACGCCGATCGCCCCATCCCCCGAGAACCGCCCGTGGGCGGTCCGGTCTCGCGATAGCTTGGAGGGATGAAAATCGAAAAGCTCGTGGACCCGCTGAACGGGTTGGGAACGGCGTTCGAAACCAGCTCGCCGCTGTGCATCGGGAGCATCGCCGTTACCTCGACGGTTCCCGAGTCCATGGTGAAAACCTTCGTGCCGCCGTGAAAGTCAAGCCCGAAAGTCCCCCGCACGAAATAGCGATATTTCGTACCCGGAGTGACCGTGGTGTCGGTGAACTCGTACGGCGTGTAACCGTCACCCGCCACGCCGGACGGGTGAAGACCCGAGACGATGAGCGTGTCCTCGCCGGGCGAAACGGCCACCCTGTAGAGATCGAAGCGGGCTCCGAAAGTCTCGCCGAACATCCTCCATTCGAGGGTTATGCCCCGGTTCGCGACCTTGACTTCGAAGAGAGAATACTTCAGGCCGAGATTGTAGATTCTCTTCGTTATCACTCCGGAGGATATGCCCACCCTGGTTCGGACCTTGATTCCCACTTCCGTGAGCCCCACCGGAATCGATTTCAATTTCACGACCAGGTCCTCTTCCGGCTCGTCCCACTTTCCGTCTTCCGGCGTGAGAATGATGTTTCCCGAACCGCTCACACTGAGAAACCCGTCCTGGAGAGGGGCCGCGTAGTCGATGCGCGTTTCTTCGGGTTGGGCGGGATTGCGGTTCTCGACCGGCACGGACACCGCCTTGCATCTGACCGTGACGTCCGAAGCGAGCAGCGTCTCCGCGCTGGAATTCTCGAAGATGACGGTGGGCGTAGATTGGTAGAGATCCGGCACGCTGTTGTCGTCCGCATCCACCACGCCCATCATGCCCGCGGTGAAAAAGCAGATGGGTCTTCCCAGGTCCTGTTTCGCCTGGGCCATGATGCAGTAATCCAGGTCCCTGCAACCCGTTGGACGTCCGTATGGGTCGACTTCGAGTATCTTGTTCTTGTTGTAGTAATCCAAGTAGCCGGAATGGGCGTTGCAATCTCCTATCGCCGACTTATACTCGTCTAGGGCCCAAAATATATGGCAAGTCTCGTGTTGAAACACCTGCGAGAAGAGAAGGACCTGGTCGATGCCGTACGGATTGCTTCCCGCCGGGTAGGGGATCACGAGATAAGGGCCTCCCAGATATGCATAGGCCGTGTAGCGGGCATCCTTGAACAGATGGCCGGGAGCGTTGGCGCTGTTGGCCACGAAGGCGGTGAAAACCCAGTTCGTTCCGTAGTGTTTCCTCCCGTCCTCGTTGAACTCGTGCACTATCAATATGGGATCGCCCTTGCTCACGTCGTAACCCATGTTGGCCATCACGTCGTTTATCCAGACGTGGTCCGAATCGTCGTTGTGATCGATCGGTTCGAACTGGGTTCTCGCCCTTTGGAACAAACGAAAGGTGAGGTCGATGGGGTAGATCGAGTACTCCTCCTGGAAGTCGAGCATTGCTGAGTATACGCCGCTTATCGCATCAGAGAGCCGGGCGTCACTCCAATTTTCTTCGCCGCCGTCGCTCTCCGGAAAGATCACCTGCACTAGTATCTCGCCCATCATGAACTCGCTGTTCTGGCTGGGATTGCGCATGACCTCGCCCGGGGACGAAGCGGCCGCCTGCGGTTTCCATTTCTTCATGACGCGCACGGGCACGCGGAGAACCTTGTCCGAAAACCCCGGATCCTCCGGTGGAATCCCCGGCTCGTGTGCTTTCGCATCGACGGATGCTCTCGGCGAATACGCCCTTCCGATCTCCCTCAATCCCGGGAAGAATCGAGAATCGGAGCCCGGGCCCGCCGCCTTGTCGAGCACCCCGGGCAATAGTTCCATGCCCTCGGCGGCCGCGAGCGCCGCTTCGCTCACCCCCTCGGGCAAATCACACACGATATACGAAGGGAGAAAGGCGTTCACGTGCACCGCTCCCGCATCCAGGAGCCTGGCCTTGAAGGCCAGGAGATCCTTCTCCGTTCCTCCCCGGTTGAAAAAAACCGCGCGGTGATAATTCATCCCGCGCACCGGAATATTCCCCGTGTGTTCCAGCACGCCCACGCGACGGGCCGTCGTCACCGTCGCAGGGAGTGAAAAGACGGCGACCAGGCCGAACAACAAGGACCTCGCGAGCAGCGTTCTCATCTCTTGCCTCCCCGCCCGGCGAACAGCGAACGGGCTCCCGATCCGAAGTCGATCAGCAGGAGCTCCGTTTCGGATTTCCTGACTCCGGCCACGGGAACACCCGGTATCGGCGGATCGATCTTCGATTCCCTCGAGCAGCGGGATACGTAGCGCACGATATGAAACAGCGGAACCGCGCCGGCAAAGTAGATCTCGTGCACGTCGTCCACGCGCTTCAGCAAAGTCGACCGTCCCGCGGGGACTTTCTTCTCGTACGCTACGTGTTTCATCTTCTTCACACACCTGAAATCCCTCCCGGCGGCCCGCACCGAAGCTTTGCCCCCATCCTCCCAAAGATCCCGGCGCCCTTTGCTCAACTCACTCTCGAGTCGGCCCACGAGCTCCTCGTCTCCGCTTTCGATCGGTCCGCTTCCATGTTTGATGAAGATCTCCAGCACGCGGGCCCCGGTGGAGTCCGCCGGATCGCCGGAGCGGACCGCATCCGACATGAGAACGCGCATGGCTAGTGTATCGCCGTGCCGTTCCTTTCCCTCGATCTCCAGCCAGAAACTTCCCGGCGACGGAGGATCTGAATCGCCGGGGATCGCTATGTACAGCTCCGATGAATCCCGCCTCGTCTCCGAGGATTCCACCACGAGGTAGCGGCACCAGGCCCCCGCGGTAAGGCTCATTCCCTCGAACGCGATCGCCGGTATCAGGAGATCGTCCTCCGAGGAGGAGGCAGCGGCGGCAGGCGATACCGTGCCGACAAGAGAGATCGCATGGAAAACGAGCAGGACGACGGGAAATGCCCGTCGGGCGGTTGCGTGCTCGAAGGGTGACCGGATCTTCTTCCCCTTCAATCTCATGACATATTCACCGCTTGGATTGTGACTTCTCCCCGCCGGACCATCCGTGCGAGCGTGGAAAGGCGGCCCGGTCAAACCGGCGTCAATGGGCTATCTTCCGCCAGGCCCTGGAAAAGTCGAATGTGGGGTCTTGTTCCTTAGTATGGCACTGCGTGCAACTCTCCGAGGCGCGGGAGGCGTAGGTGCCGTCCCTCTTGTGCTCCGCCCCCGGCCCGTGGCACGCCTCGCACTGGACCTCGACCAGATCAACGGGAGAGCCGATGATGCGTGATCCCGTGTATCCCCCGCGCTTGCCGTAACCCGTCGAGTGGCACGAGATACAGCTCGAATCACGCTGCTTGAATTGCGAGGCCAGGGTTTCGTACGCCCTGGCGTGTTTGGTGCCCGCGTAGATCCGGAAAGCGTCCGCGTGGCATCGGATGCAGTTGCCCAGGCCCAGGTAGATGTCACCGGGCCCGGCGTTGGAGGTGTTGCCCTTGAGCATCTGCTTGGCATAGAGTTCTTTCTGCTTCTTCTTGTTCTCTTCGTCGAAACTCTTGATGATGGCGGCCACCCGCTCGTCGTCGGGCACCCTCTTGTTAAGTGTATATATGTTGTTCCTCGTATCGGCGATCTTGCCTTCGGGGTCGAGCGCCACGCGCAGGACACCGACCGCCTGCCCGTGGAAGGTAACCTTGTAGACCGGCACGGTCCCCATCATGTACGGTTCCTTGGTTCTCTCCGTCTTGTCGCCGTGCCCCAGAACGGCGAAATCGAACTGCGGGAAGTCGGGGAGAATCTTCTCCAGATCCTCCCTGTCCATGTGCGCGAGAAGTACCAGGATGTCGCATTTCCGGCGGACCTCGGGCACCAGCTTTTCGAGTATCGGGGCCGGATCCTTCAGCACGTAAGTGAGGGCTTCGACTTTCTTCGCGCTCCCGCGCCGCGGATTCCTCACCTTGGTGCGGGGGGAGAGAACGGCTATGAAACCTATCTTGATCCCCCCGCGCGAGACGATTCTGTACGGAGGGAAGACCGGCTTCCGGCTCACGACGGTTTTCCCGCCCTTTCCCGCCTTCTTGCGGAACAAGTTCGCGCAGACGAGATTCAGTTTGTTTTTCTTGTAATCGGCGTAGAGCTTGTCGAGGCCTCGGCTCAGGTCCATTTCGCCGACGGCCACCGCATCGTAGCGGAGATATGCAAGCATGCGGGCCACGAAATGGTCCTTCGGCTCGTTGTAGACGTTCCCCCCGCCGAAGAAATCACCGGCGGAACAGAGGACGAGGAAGCCGGAGAAGTCCGACTGCTCCTGCAATTGCTTTATCAGGGTCGCCCGCCGGGCGAAGCCGCCAGTGGCGTTGGCGTGTCACCCGCAAGGCTGATAATAGCCTCTCGTATCGCTGTTGTACACCAGCTGAAAAGATCTGTATCCGGATCCGGTCTTGGGCGGAATGCATCCCGCGAAGAGCGCGGCCAGCACGAGGGCAAACGCGATTCTCATATTCGGGAACTCCCACTATAAAGCCGTCATCGATTTAACCTTCTGATTTATAAGCAAGATATCATATCGTCCGCCGCCGGGCAAGCATTGATTCCGGAGCGCGGGGCCCGGGAGGACGGCCCCGGCCACCGGAAAAAGAACTGAAATGTTCCTAAAGCCGGCCTCCAAATCCTCCGATAAGCAAAAAAAGCCCGCCGGGCTTGAATTTGGGAACGGGCGGCGGATTTCGCACGCCCGGCAGTTGTATCGCCGAACCGGGAAGGACCATTGATAATCCGAACCAAGCACATAGCCACCAGGCTTTTTATCCTGCTCGCCCCGTTCACGCTCGTTGCATTCGGCATCTACACCTTCATAGAAATCGGCCTGGTGAACAAGAACTTGACCGAAGTCTTGGTCAACGACGTCTACAATGCCGGCAGCGGGCTGGAACGCTCTTTCGAGAAAGAGATGGTTCACGGGAAAGGTTACGAGCTTTCGGAAATGGTCGATGATATATGCGAAGGGTTTTCGCTGAACGACGTGGATATCTACACGCCGAACGGCGAGCTCAAAGCTTCGACTGATTCGCTTCTTTCGACCAGGCAGCGCACCTCCGCCGAGCCACTCTGTTCCAACTGCCACGATCCGGAGATGAAACAAAAACCCATCCTCGGTGAGCGCAGGACGGTCATCGAGAAGGATGCCAAGGGGGACAAGGTTCTGAACCTCCTCTATCACGTACCCAACAAGCCCGATTGTTTCAACGCGGATTGCCACGTGCATTCCCCCGACAACAAGTTCAACGGTGTGATAGTCGTCAAAGCTTCGCTCGTGCCGATCAGGGCCATGACCGCACAAATAAGGAACAAGCTCATAATCGCGGCGATCATAATGATCACTCTCACCAGCTTCCTGGCGAGCTTTCTCATAAATAGAGTGCTCAGGCATCCCATGAAGCAACTTCTGGAAGGAGTGGAAACACTATCCTCGGGCAACCTCAAGGCGAGGATCAACCTGACGGACGAGCAGGACGACGGAAACAAGAACACGACGCTCGTCGAACGGCTGATCGCGGGAGGCAAGGAGGACGAACTGGCAAGCCTGGCCGATGCCTTCAACTCGATGAGCGCAAATCTCGAGCGAATACTATCCAGCATACGTGAGGTGAGCCTGCGCATAACGACGGCGGGCGAGGAACTGAGCGCAGCGTCCGAGCAACAGGCCCAGGAGAGCAGGATTCAGTATGCCAAGATATCCGAGTCCATAAATGCGGCCCTCAAGTTGAGCAAGCAGGCTGAAAACATCGCTGAATCGATAAAGACAATCGAAGAATCGGCCGAGAAGACCCTCTCCGGAATGAAGGCGATGAAACACATCGTGGAAGGCTCGTCCCGCCAGATCGAGGACCTCGGCGACGAGATGCAGAAAATCATCAAGATCGCCGAGTTGATCCACAGCATAGCCGACGAGACCAACCTCCTTGCGCTCAACGCGGCGATAGAGGCCGCCCATGCCGGTGAGCACGGTGCCGGCTTCGCCGTAGTCGCAGACGAGGTCAGGCGCCTTGCCGACAGGACGACCGACGCGGCCAGAGAGATAACGACGACGATAAGTATCATTCACGGTGAAGTGAAAGCTACAATCCAGGACACGAACAACACCGTCAAAGAAGTGGCGGAGAAGGCCGACCTGGCCAGCAAGACTTCCTCTCTGTTCAAGCACATAAGCCAAAGCGTCAAGGAGCAGCTGGATGCGAGCAAGCACATCGAAGAAGCACTCAAGGAGGCAAACGACATAATCGAGCAATTCGCCGCCGGAGCCCAGCAGACATCCGAGGCGTCGGACGAACTCATGACTCTTGCTCTCAAACTCCAGTCTTTGTCCGAAGAATTCAAACTGGTCGAGATCCAATAGGAAAGCGGGACTCGAAGGTCCCGCTCTCCTTGATTCTTTCTTCCGATATTACTTGCGGATCCGCTCTTTCAGAGAACGTCCTGCGCTGAAGGCAGGAAAGCGAGTTGCGGGAATCGTGATGGGTTCTCCAGTCTGCGGGTTTCTGCCTTCACGCTTCTTCCTCTTCCTGGTCTGGAAGGTTCCAAAGCCGGTTATCTGCACCCTCCTTCCGGCGTTGAGTTCGGAAGCGATGATGCCTTCTTTCGGCACGGTGCTGAATATGACATCCACCACCGTCTTTGCGTCCTTGAGCGTGAGACCCGTCTTGCGGGCTACCTTCTCGACCAATTGCGTCTTGTTCACGAGATCACCTCCTTCCTGTTCTTATCAGCACTTTAGACCACTAAAAAAAATCCTGTCAATAGAATTTCTCGAAAAAACCGATAAGGACGGGATCTTTCGGCCCTCCAAGAAATTCACCCCCAAGGGCGCATGCGCTCCGAGGCTCCCGTATCAGTAGAACGACGGCATGCCCAGACCGGATCCCAGCCCCCTTCTCCCGGATTCCGCGTAGACTTCGGGGTGGGCCTTGATGTCGATGCGGAAATAATATTGCCATTCACTGCCGAGTTTCTGGCGGGCGAAAGACATCTCCCAGCAATGAAGATCCCTGTACACGGTGTAGTTCTGTCCCATGAATTTCCTGCCCTCGACGTCGTAAGTCGTTGAATACGTTATCTTCCAGTTTCTAGTCAGCTGGATGCTGCCGTTCAGGTTCAGGGTGGAACGCGCAGGTCCGGCCTTGGACTTGGAATAACTGAACGCCATCGCCACGTACCAGGGGTCACCCTTGGGTTCAGCCTCTCTTTCCGGCCCGCTCTCTTCTCTCACGGAGGTCGACCCTGAAGTGTCACGGGCCGCCACGTTGAGTTCGCGCAGGACCTCGGATCCCGAGACTCCGAACGGGTGATGCCCGCTCAGGCTGAGCGAAGAAGTGACCTGGGTGGAGAGGAGCTCACCTTGATAGGGCTCGATGGTCTGGTTGAAAGAAACGCTGGTCCCGAACAGCTTGAGGTTGACCCTGCTCGATACGGTGCTCCATCCCTTTCTCTCGGGAGCCTTCGGGTTGTAGCTGGCGCCGAGCGACCAGATGAAGATGCTCGGAATCTTCCTCGTCCCTTCGCCTTTCTTCACCTTGATGTCGACGGCGTTGGTGAGGTTCACGTTGAACCCCTGGGACGAGGGACGCGAGCCCACCCTGGGATTGTACGAGTACGTCACCGAGGGAGTGATCGTATGCCTTATGCCCGCAAGCGGGCCGATATCGGGATAGAAAGTTCCATAGAAATTCGTCCTCAGCGCGGCCCCCGTCGACCAGCGGAACAGGTTGTCGGTCGTAATCGTCTTCGACGATGGAACGAAAGTCGTATCCGTCGACCCGAAGTTGTTGGTTATCTCCTCGTGCTCCGTCACCTTCCGCATCGTCCTCGTGTAGGAGTTGCTCGCGGACAGCGATGGAGAAAAATTGAGAAAAAATATCTTCCTCGGACTCGAGAAGCTGAGCCCCGAGTTCTGAGTGATGGTCTCCTTGTACTCATAGCGACGTTCCTCGGTGGTGCGATCCATGGAAACGCGGGGCGAATAGCGGATTCCCCCGAGGAACTTTTCCCAGAAGGATTTCTTGCCGCGCTTGGTCGCCTTGCCGAAATAGAGGTTCCGCGACGGAATCGAGAGGGAAATACTGGGGAGCGACGTGCTCACCCTGATCACGTCGGGATCCTCGACGTTCAGTTGCTGTATCCTGCGCAACGACGCGCTGAAGCCGACGGAGTTCCACGATTTCCTGAGACTCAGGCGGGATTCTATCCTTCTCTCCACTACGTTCGCCACCTGGTCGATCCTGCTTATCGCACCGGGCGCCTTGTCGCTGCTGACGAACCGGAGATCACTCTGCAAGGAGAATTTCTCGCCCAGGGTCTGCTGGTGGCGCGACGTGACCATCCACTCGTTGGCGAACGAACGAAGATCGCGATAGAAAGAGAATTGAACGTTTCCGCTCAGGCGATAACGCAACTTGTAACGGTTCTCGATCAGCATCCTCAGGGATGCGTCCTCGTTGAAGTCGGCCAGAAACTTGAAGTCGGTGTAATCGTTCGTTGCCCAGTAGTAACCGAAGTTTCTTATGTAGCGCCCCGTGGATTTCGTGATGCCGAACTCGAACTCCGGCCTGAGAATACCTGACTTGCGCCCCCGGCTGATGTTGTTGGCGAGAAAAGGGAGATAGGCTATGGGCGTATTTCCTATGTACAGCCAGATGGGACCGGATATGACCTTGTCGCGCAGGAAAACCTTCATTTCCTTGCTCGCGAAATGATAATGAGGCACCTTGAGGTCGCAGGTGGTGTATGTGGAATTCCAGACCTTCAACTGGTTGTCTCCCACTTTGGCCACGTCTTCCCCGAAATAGTAACCCTGTTGGAACTTGGTCGAACCGTCCCGTACGAGCCCGACGCCCGATTCCAGGTCGTAGTCCATCCTGCTTCCATAGAACTTGTCGGTCCCCTCGATCAGGACGGGTGAGCCCCTGGCATCGAGGAGCTGGAGGTTCGAATTGTAGGTTATCTCCTTTCCCGTGAGGGTCCGGTTCTGGTAGTAGATCCTGGCTCCGTCCTCGAGCAGGATGTCCTTCTTGTCGGCGAGGAATTCTATCTTGTCGGCCGAATAAGACACCTTTTCGGCGTTCTTTGCGAAAGGGATATAAGTCAAGGAACTGTCCAAGACGGTCCGAAGACTGTCGCATGTCTGGCCCTCTCTTAAGTTGACGTACTCGTATACGCCTTCCGCATTCCCGAAGATGGCCACGTGCGAAAGGGTATCGTCGGAGAAAGTGAAGAACATCGAATCCCCCCGCACGTAGTTGCGCTCCACCTTGTTCGTTCCGACCGGGTAGTACTCGCTCGTGCTGTTGCCTTTTACGGCTATCGAATCGAGATCATTGTCGCTCAGGTACAGGGTCATGGAATCGCCTCGGATCCAGTTCTCCCTGCCCATTACCAGGGAATCGGCTTGTTGCTCGCTGATGAGGGCGTTGCCGAGGATCCTTATCCGGTCGACTTCGCTTCCCGAATAATGGAGAACCATCTCGTCACCCTGCATGGACGCCTTGCCCTGCCTGGCGAGGGGGTGGCCGTAGAGCTCGGCGGTCTTGGTCTCGTCGAATACAGCCGCCGAGTCGCACTGCGTCACCGTCTCCCCCTTTATTATCTTTACCCGGCCGTAGGCCGTGGCCCGCCTGGTGTCCGGGTAGAAACGCATCGTATCGCTGACGACGGTGGCGGGTTCGTCGCTCCCGGGATCAACTATGAGATGCGGATCTCGATCCACTACTCCCTCCCCCCGCTCCCTGAAGTAGAACCCGTGTTTTCCCGTTACAGTGAAACCCTCTTCGGAATTGGTTATTTTCACTCGGCCGAATACTTCCGCCTTCATAGATTCGCGATCGTAGTAGAGACTATCCGCTTCCAGGGTCGTGGTGGAATCGGCGGCGCGCACATCGCCAACGAGCCATAATTCCCCCGTGCGGCGATGCATGATCGCCTTCTTGCATGTGATTCTCCACCCGCGGTCGTGAATGTGGACGTTGCCTTTCAACAGGGCGATGTCCTCGATGCGTCGGTATACCCCTTCGTCTCCTTCCATTAGGAGTTTATTCTGCCTTATCTTGACGTCACCGACGAGGTATGCGATTTTCTTGCCGGCATGCTGGGTTCCCTCGCGACTGGTAATGACGATGTCCCCGTGAACGATCCTGACGCCTCCCTTGAGATCCAGGACCTTCTCCCCGTTCTCTTCCCTCAGCATGCTGCTGCCCGCGGTTATGTGGTACGCACTATCTTGGGGTGCACTTCTCTTCGAGGCCGCGACGCCCACTCGCCCGGCGCCATTCCTTCCGGACGCGCCGCTATCCGCGGGGCCGGAATCTGGCGGCGGCATCGACAAAGCCGGCCCGGCCAACAGAGCGATCACGATGAGCAATCTTCGCACACTCAACTCAATCCTTCCTTATTTGCACCCTGCGGCATGCCCCGCAACTCCCACGCAGCGGGTGGCGGCGATCCGGGGCCCCCGCCGCGCGCAGCGCCAGCGAGCACGG
>CAYXEN010000008.1:0-61818 GCA_964464035.1 uncultured bacterium
CGCGCAACGAAGTGAGCACGGTGGGGTGAGATCGCCGACAGGACCCGCGGCACTTCGGCAACAAGCCCCAGGCAGCGGGTGGCGGCGATCCGGGGGCGCTTTGCAAGCGAGCGACAGGCCATCTCCTCACCGGCGCCGCGCGCATCAGCCCTCGTACTCCTTGAGCTCCAGCGCGGCCACCGCGCCGCCGCCCGGCAGATTCTCGACAGTGACATCTCCGCCCATCTCGCGCGAGAGCGTACGGCAGATCGCCAACCCCAACCCCGTCCCCGTCGTCTTCGTCGAAAAATAAGGTTCGAAAAGCTTGCCCTTCACCTCGTCACTCAGCCCCGGCCCCGTATCCTGGAAGATGATCCTCACGACCCGCGATCCATCCACCGTCTTGACCTCGCCGGCAATCCTGAGCGAACCGCCGCCCGGCATGGCTTCCAGCGCGTTCTCGACGAGATTCGTACATATCTTCCTGAAAGCCTCCGGCTCCACCAGGACCTGCACGTCGCCCAGGCCGCCCACGTCGAGCGACAAGTCGACCCCCGAGGCATTGTGCATGTAGGGCTTGATCACCGTCTCCAGCAGGGGGACTACCTTTCTCGGTTCGAGCTCGAGCTTCTGCATCTTGCCGAAACTGGAGAACTCCCCCGCAATCCTCTTGAGAACGTCCACTTGCTGGATTATCGTATCCGAGCTCTCCTTGAATATCTCCTCGAAGTCCGGCGCCTTCTCACTGTACGCCTTCACCATGAACTGCGTCGAAAGCCTTATCGGAGTGAGCGGGTTCTTGATCTCGTGGGCTATCTGTCTCGCCATCTCGACCCAGGCGGAGAGCTTCTTGGAATCGATGAGCTCGGTCAGATCCTCGAACACGAATACGCTCCCCAGGTAACGATCGTCGTACGTGAGCCTCGTCAACATGTACTTTATCGTGCGGCGCTCGCTGCCTTTCTCGATGTCCATCTCCGACGAAAGGAAAGGCTCTCCCGATGCAATCCCTTCGGCGAGCACCGAGAAGAACTTCCTCATGATTCCCCGCTCGGCGACCTCCAGGGGAGTCATCCCCGTTGCATCCCTCGCGGCAATGCCGAGAATGTTCTCCGCAGCGCCGTTCAGAGTCATGATCCTGTCTTGCGCATCCGTGCTTATCACCCCTGTGCCGATGTTGGCCAGGATTGCTTCGAGGTAGCGCCTTCTCTGTTCCAGGGCGGTCTGTGACCTGGCGAGTTGTTCCGTCATGTCGTTGAACGCGGACATGACGGTCCCTATTTCGTCGAGCTTCTTGAGCGGCAATCTGAAGGACAGGTCCCCGCGGGCTATTCTCCTCGTTCCTTCGATGAGTTCCTTGAGCGGCCTGAATATTCCCCGCGCCAGAAGAAGCCCCAACCCGATGGTGGCGGCGAAGAGCAGGGCGAATATCCCGAATACTATGGAAGTCGCCTTCTGGACCTCCAGCCGGAATGATTCCGGGCGGAAAAGGAGAGGGAGGCTCAGTGCCGCCTTCTCCACACCGCCCCACGCCTCGAGTGGCAGGTATGCGACTTGGTAGTTGTATCTGCCCGCCTTTTCCGTAGCCAGCATGTGCCGCACGCCGAGGAGAGAAACCTTCACGAAGGCCCCTTCATCCATCAATGGACTTATCAGACCGCTGGCGAGCAGGCCCTCCCTGCTGGCGGCGACGAGCTTGCCGTTCAGGTACACGTTGACGTCCGCCCCGACTTGATCCGCGATATCCCCGAGCAGATCGGAGTCTAGCCTCCGGCCGTAATACAAGCGAAAGTCCACGGGCGCGCCCTGCACCGCCAAGGTGAAAGGCCTGCTGAAAACTCCCGCGTACGTGCATTCCTCCCTCGCCAGCAAGAAGACGCTCTCTTCCGATATGGGCTCGCCCGTGTCCCGCAACAAAGCAAGGATCCTGTTGCCGCGAAACTCCGCAACCCCGTAGCCGAGACTATCCGCCATCATCGCGACGTCCAAGTCACCGGCCGCTATCTTGGATTCCGCCTTGAGCCCGCTGGCCATGACCTTCTCCGCGTTCAGCGCCTTCGACAGCGCCTCCTTCTTGCTTTCCGCAACGAACCTTCTCTTTATCACGCGCGTGGAAAAAGCCCCGAGGATTATCGCCGGAACGAGGGCGACGACGAGGAAGGAAGCAAGGAGCTTCTGCTGGAACTCGAGACGGCGCCCCGGGGTCAGCGTGGGAAGGAACCCCTGCAACATTGGAACGCGTTTCAACAGAATTATCGACAGGATGACAACGAGCGTGAAGAGCATGTAGAGCGACAGGAGCATCGACCATCTCAAGCCGTGTCCCACGGGCGACGGCACCTTGAACCCGGCCAGCAGCTTCATACCCTTCTCCTCCGTCGGCTTGACGACGAAGCGATAGGCTGAATTCTCCAGGCTGAGGAGCGGCCACTTGTGGGAGAGCGCCTTCTCGATCCTCTCCTCGTCCACGCGATACCCGACGGGGAGATCATCGGACGAAGATTCTTCGACGAACGATCCCCGCAACCTGGCCAGGAGAAGATCCTCGGGCTCCTCCAGTCTCGGCTCGACGCCTCCTTCCTGGATGTTCCGAAGGATCTCCGGCGTGCGCGGGCCGGTGCGCGCCGCCCAGAAGAGATTTTCGAAGAAATAGGGCACATCGATGATCACCTTGCCCAGAGCCACGTGCTCGACTTTTTCCGTTTCGTCCACGACGAAGTCCTCGATATTGACTATCCCGCGATAGAAGCGCACCATTCCCCGCGATGTGTTCTTGACGAGGTCGTGCACGATCGTCTTCTTGCCGGCCGGCGTGTCGATCCGTTCCTTGCCGTTCGTGAAATTCGCGCGGAAGGGCATGTCGATGGAAAAGCGGCTCACCAGGCTGTCCTCACTGTTGAGAACGTATATCGCGCTGCTGTATCCGAGCAGGCTCAGCGGGCTCTCCGCCCACAGGTTGAAGCTCGTCCTCGCCAGCTCGCCGCCGTCTTCCCTGAGCGCCCTTCTCACCTCCGCATTGCCCGAGAGGTTGTCCAGGATGTCTTCTATGATGAACGCCTTCCAGTTGTCCGATGGATTGGCGAGCTCGCCCGCCTTCTCCTCGATGAAGATCTTTCTCAGCCCCTGATACTCTTCGTTGAAATGCACGTAAGCGCTGCCGGACACGATAACCACGAAATAGAACGAGGCGAGTACTATCGAGACCAGGTCTTCCCTGTGGATGAAACGAGGTGCGAACAATATGAACAGGAGTACGAGCAGTGCGAAAACGCCTATGATCCATCCCCAGAAAACAATCGAGCATGCCATGAACGACAACCCGAGGACGACCCTCAGCACCACGGTGTCGCCGCTCAACCTGAGCAATCCCCAAACCATGAGGATGACTCCCAGGAACATTCCAACGAGCATGAAGAACACACCGAGGTGCAGAACGATGACTTCAGGGGCGAAGAAGTTCACCGAGGCGCCGATGAGTCGAGGGTTGGCGTTTACCACCACGGCGCCTATGAACCGGCTCGTAACGGCGAAAAGGGCGAGGAGCAAGAAGAGCGATACGAGCACGGTCGGGATCGTACGCCACGCGCCGCCGGGCCTTCTTTCGGGCCGGCCGATCTCCGCCTCCCTTGCAATCTTGAGGATGCCGTAGACCAGCAGGATGAGGAAGAGAGACGTGATCAGGAGATCACCGGCACTCCGCATGATTCCGTGAAGAATGGGGGTCGCAAAGATCACCGGGTCGAATACCTTGAACCCTCCCCCCGGCTGGGAAATGTGCACGGCCAGAAGAGAGTAGCGCAGCGCCACCATGAACACGACGAGGGAAACGACCCTCGCCATCATCGCCCGGAACCCCCTCCTTGGAATACGCGTGAAAGCAAGGAAGAACAACAGCACGAAGGCCGCGACGACGCATGACTTGGCCGCCAGCAGCCGCGCGTTCCGGCGTTTCGACGCGAAATGTTCGAAGGGGAAGCTCTTCACTTCCATGCGCAACAGGGGCTTTCCCCCTTCGCTCTTCACAACGGCCTCCGCCGAGAGTCCGCTCCGTTCGTCGCCGGATATCGTGCGCGTCCATTCCATGTACGGGGGGAGACCTCCCGCCGAGAGGGCGACGGCAGGCTTCTTTTCCGGACGGCCGCGCCTGCCGCTCGAACCGCCGGGCGCATCCGCTCCACCGGACATCTCGGCGACCGACGGGAAATAACGGAACTGAATCGTCGCGGCTTCCGGGCTCCTCATCTCGTCGGCGAGGCTGGAGCCCTTTATGAACCGGTTGTTAACCTTGTAATTGGCTTCGAGAGGAATCTCGACGACGACTTCGGCTACGCGGGAGCCATCCTTGTCTTTCACGGGGACCACGCGTGTGAGGATCCGGTAGAGGGAAACCTGCCGCGTATAGATCAAGTCCCTGCCCGAGACTATCAACTGGCGATCGATCTCGCTCAGCTCGTGGGGCCACCCCGACCATGCCAGTCGCCTGCCGTCGGCATCGAAAACCTGGATCCCCAATTCCGAGCCGGCGGGCAAACCGCCCTCGCGTGCCGATGCGGCGAGTTTCTCCAGCCGGTCGAAGATCCGCGTCCGCGCCGGGATCGAATCGAGAGAACACGTCCCCGCCTCATCCGCGAGAATCGCCCCGGCTTGTCTTGCCGTCCGTGACGAGAAAACCTCGAGTTGCTTGATTCTTTTCCCTATCGACTCGACGGTCGATCTCATGGCTGCGGCTTCGCGCCGCCTCCAGGTATCGACGAGCCTGTCGCCGGATCTCCCTGCATCCAATCGCAGGAGAATTCCAGCGAGCAGAAGAACCAATATCGGGAGGAGGAAAAGACGCGACGACCTCGAGTTCAAGGCTGAGGTGACGGCGGCGATGATGTTTCCAACGTTTCTTGCCATATGTCTTCCAGCGTTCACTTCGGGGGCGCGGAATCACCCGCTCGCCAAACGCCCAGCTTACTATACATGATCGAGGGAAAGTTACGTAACACGTCTCGGCCGGAAGCCGGCATGTGGTCGGGCGGATCGATCAACGGACGGACTTGATCTCGCTTATCACCCAGCGGTTGCCTTCCCGCTGGAGCGAAACGTATATCTTGTCTTTGAATACCCTGCCGTCATCCCTGCGCTGGTAATGGCGGATCGCAACGGCGTAGACTTTTCTTCCCCCGTTGCGCATGTTCCGGTACTGCGTGAATTCGAATTTTCTGGTGATGGTGTACTTGAAGAGATCCTTGAAGAGATAGAAGCTCTGGCTCTTGCTGAAATATCCGCCGGACGGACCGAATCCGCTTATTGCGATGGCTACCTTGCCCTTGCCGAAATGGCGGAGGATCGCATCCACCCGCCGGTTCTTCCATCCCTTCTCGATGTCGGCAAAGACGGACAGAGGAGCTTCACCCTTGACCTCCGCGCCGGCCTTGGGCGAGGGTCTGACCTTCGCCAGAGCCTTGTGCTCACCGCGCTCCACCCCCATACGCCCCTCCGGCGCAGCAGCCTGCACGGTTCCGCTCCAGGCGACCAACGACACCACGAGCAGAAATGCGCTCATAATGGATGACTTCATGGCTTGCAACTCCGTGTATACACTAAGCTATCATAGAGTGGCAATATGTGTGCCACCACTTACTAAGTATTTTTCAACAGGTTACGAGCGCCTCACTTCAAGGAGTGTCCTCTATGGAGACATCTTGTCCTCGATCCAGGACACATCTTGGCCCATGGCTCGAGCGGGGAGAGGCACGCGCTTGGGAATGACGGCCTCCCGGTCATTGCCAGGTCCGCCAGATTATCACGAAGAGAATCCCACACCCCAAACCCAGCTTCACGAACATCGCCATCACCCGGCCGATGAAGGCCCAGAAACCGATCCTCATCGCTTCGTCCAGGCTCCTGTACCTGATATATTCACCTGCTACCGCCCCGGCGAACGCACCGGCCATGCCGAAGACTATGCTCCCGACCGGGATGAAGTACGGGGCCCCCAACACGGCTCCCGCGATACCGCCCACGAAAGTCCCTATCACTCCGTACCGGCCGCCGCCCTTACCCGCCACGACCGCCGTGCCGAGAAGAGCTTCCACGACTTCCCCCAGGATCGCCAGGGCGAGGCAAAGGGCGAGATAGAACCAGGTCAAGCCGGTGAAATGGGTGGCGAGCGCGATGATGAACGCTATAGCGACCAGGATCCAATTGCCGGGAATCCCGACGGAAGTGGACAAGAGAACCACGGCGAGAACCAGATAGAGGAGTACGAGGAGAAACTTATAGATATACGCGGTCAATCGCCCACCGGAGGGAAAGAACTACTTCTTCTTTTTCTTCACCTTCTTGCTCTTGAAAGCCTGCCATTCGACCAGAAGCGGGCTGGCCACGAATATCGAGGAATAGGTTCCGACCGTCACTCCGACGAGCAGCGTAAGAGCGAAATCCCGTATGATTTCGCCGCCCAGCACGGCCAGACACATGACGACGAAGAGTGTCGTCATCGAGGTTATGATCGTCCTGGACAGCGTTTCGTTTATGGATGCGTTGACTACCGCGTCGAAATTCTCCCGCTTGCGCATGCGAAGATTCTCACGGATGCGATCGAAGACCACGATCGTGTCGTTGAGCGAATAACCCACTATGGTGAGAATCGCGGCAATCACGGGCAGAGATATTTCCCTGTTCGTCACGGAGAAGAAACCTAGAGTGATCAAGACGTCGTGGATCAAAGCCAGGATGGCGCCCACGGCGAACCGGAACTCGAAACGCCAGGAAATATAGACCACTATACCCGCGAGGGAATATATGATGGCCCAGAACGCGGCCGTCTTGAGCTCGCTGCCGATCTTGGGCCCGACGGTCTCCGTGCGCCGCATCTCGACTTTCTGGTCTCTTATCGCGTCGTTGAGGGCATCCTCGATTTTTCTCGCCGCTTCGGAGGCCTGGCCGACGCCTTTCACCTTGATGAGGATCTCGTCCGGGCTCCCGAAATTAGTGACTTCGGCTCCGGAGAAGCCGGCATCGGTGATTATCCTGCGTATTTCTCCCAGAGGCACCGGCTTTGCAAGCTTGACCTCGACCAACGTTCCGCCCGCGAAATCTATGCTCGAGTTGTACCCGCCTCTCACGAACGTGAACACCAAGCCGGTCAATATCAGAACGGCGGATACGGCTATCGCTTTTCTGCGCACTCTTATGAACGCGATATTGGGTGATTTGAAAAACTGCATGTCCGGATACCTCTATTCTAGATGCTCAATTTCTTCAACACCTTGCGGGAGGTGATGAAATCATATACCGCCTTGGTGCACATCAGCGCGGTGAACATACTCGCGATGATCCCGATGCTCAAAGTCGTGGCGAATCCCTTGATCGGACCGGTCCCGAACTGCCAGAGCACGAAAGCGGTTATCAAAGTCGTCAAGTTGGCGTCGAAAATAGTGGTGAACGCTCGATCGTAGCCGCTGTCGATGGCACTCCGCACGGTCTTCGCCTTGGCGAGTTCTTCCCTTATCCTTTCGAATATCAGAACGTTCGCATCCACCGCCATACCGATAGTGAGAATCAACCCGGCGATACCCGGCAAGGTGAGCGCCGCATGCAAGCGGGCCAGAACCGCGAGAACTATGACCAGATTCAAGACCAGGGCGGCACAGGCGAGCACGCCTGAAGCTCGGTAGTAAAAAACCATGAACAGCATGACGACTATGAAACCGTATATCGCGGCTTTCACGCCCAGCACGATAGAGTCCCGGCCCAAGGTCGGACCTATCGATCTCTCTTCCTTGATCTCGACCGGCGCCGGCAAAGCACCCGCACGCAGCACGATCGCGAGGTCGCTTGCTTCCTGATTGCTGAATCTGCCCGTTATCCTGCCCTTTCCGCCCGGGATCTTGGACTGCACCACGGGAGCGGAGCGTACCTTGGAGTCGAGGATTATCGCCAGTCTCTTGCCTATGTTCTCACCCGTGAACCGCGCGAACTTTATCGCGCCCTCCTTGTTGAGAGTGAACGCGACGTTGAGGTTGGCGGGATTGTCGGGATCCGGTTGGGTGTAGGCATTGACGAGCGACCTGCCTGTGACCAGGGGCCTCTTGTCCACGAGGTACAAAACCCTCCCCTGGCCCCCGCCCTCCAAGGGCTTCGCATTCGTCGCCCAGAGGAATTCCATGCCGCTGGGGATCACGCTCTTCGCCTGCGGCGTGGCGAGCAGGAGATTGATCTTCTCCATGTCTCGCTCGTCGACCGCCACTCCACCGTCATGGAATGCCACGATATAGGACGTAAAAGGCCTGTCTTCGGAAACCCCGGCCGCTGAGGGGACTTCCACTTCCTCACCGGGAAGAGTCTCGAGAATCGAGTCCGCCGGTGTTGGAGGAGTCTCGGCCGTTTTTTCCTCCCCTTGCACTTGCTCTTTTTCCGCCCGTGCCGAACCGTGAAGGCTCTGTGCTCGAGTCGAATCCACGACCGAACCTTGCACGTTGACTCCCTTCAGAGCCTTGTCGAGCCCTTTGAGAACCCGTGCCAGCTCCTGGGTCTCCTTGACGAGCCTGAACTCGAGGAGTGCCGTTCGACCGATGAGTTGTTTCGCCCGGCTGATGTCCTGCAGCCCCGGCAGTTCGACGATGATTCTCCTCTCTCCCTGCCTCTGGATCACGGGCTCCGATACGCCGAACTGGTCGACGCGGTTGCGGATTATCTTTATGGCCCGATCGAGGGCGTCTTTCTTCGCGTCCTGGTCGAGCTTGGAGTCGTCGACTTCGAGAACGAGATGCATACCGCCCTGGAGATCCAGGCCGAGCTTTATGATAGACTGCGAGTACTTATCCTTCTGCTCGTATGAAAGCTTCGCCTTCTTCTCAGCCGGCATCGAATAAAAGCGAATGCTGGGAATGACGGAATAGATACTGAAAAGAATGACCCCGAAGATGAAAATTATCTTCCACTTGCGCATGGCTACCTCATGTAATTCACGCCGAGAGCGCTGCTCCAGCCGCGCCACCCGGGGGCGGCTTGATCTCGGCTCGCCGCAGCATCCATCGGCCCGGGGGTGATGATTCCCCCGGTTTGTCTACTCCCTAATCGAAGCAAGGATTGCTTGAATCGAGGGTTGGAAGTTACGTAAATGTAGAATTATACGAATCCGATTCCCGGAGTCAAGGAGATAATCGCGAAGCATCACAGCTTCAGATCCTCCCCATCAGCCGGAGCATGTCCCTCACCGCCCGATCCAGGCCTACGAAAACGGCCCGCGCCAGTATGGCGTGTCCGATGTTGAGCTCCTCGATCTCGGGGATTTCGAGTACGGCCCGCACATTGTGGTAGTTCAAGCCGTGCCCGGCGTGCACGGCCATCCCCAGCCGCTTCACCGCCGATGCGGCGTCCCTGAGCTTCTGGAGCTCTCTCTCCGACTCGGAGGCAGTCGCGTTCGCGTAGCTTCCCGTGTGGATCTCCACCGCATCGAACATGAGGCGAACCGCCTCTTTTATCTGCTCGAGTTCCGGGTCGAGAAACGCCGCCACCTTTATCCTGGCTTCGCGGAGCGCCTCCACCACCCCGGCCACGGATGAGCCGGTCTTGACGAGGTCCAATCCTCCTTCGGTGGTCACTTCCTCGCGCTTCTCGGGGACCAGCGTGACGGAGTCGGGATGCAGCGCGAGGGCTATCTCCTGCATCTCAGCCGTGGCGGCCATCTCGAGATTCAGGGCGGTCTTCACGACCTCCCTTATCAGGCGGGCGTCACGGTTCTGGATGTGGCGGCGGTCTTCGCGCAGGTGTACCGTGATCTGATCCGCTCCCGCCATTTCCACCGCCACCGCGGCGCTCACCGGATCCGGCTCGTACGTCTTCCTCGCTTCTCTAAGCGTCGCTACGTGATCGACATTCACTCCCAGCCTTACCATCTTCCACCTCCTTGAAGTTCAGGCAGCACCCCCGCAGCGGGTGGCGGCGATTCGGGTGGCACAATGGGAGAGTGAGACATGCCATTGACGAACCTTTGGCGCGGAGCAAGCGAGGATCCACCGCCTTTAGGCGGAAGGCCCAAGCGCAGCGGGCGCCGGTGAGGAGATGGCATGTCTCACTCTCCCCGGTTCTTGCATGCCTTCAAGGCGACTTCGCCAGCTCCGAGAGAAAGACCAGTCGCACTCCCGATCCTTCCAGCATGCCCTCGAGCTCCCCCATCACCTCCAACGTCCACCGCCTCGGATGCCCGATCCCGATCGCCCGCCCCCGCTTCGCCGCCGTGGCGATCAACCTCTCCATCCTTTCCCGCACCACCCCCGGATCCTCCGTGTCCGCATCCAGGAACAGATCGTTCCGTGCGGCGCCGACGCCCATCTCCATCGCAACATTATAAGCCACAGATCGCGGCGAAGTCAAAGAATCGAGAAAGAAAAGCCCCTTCTTCTTGAGCACTCCGATCACCGCGCGCATGACCCTTTCGTCAGCGGTGGCCTTCGACCCCATGTGGTTGTTGACTCCCGATATCCCTGGGAGCGCCGATATGTAATCCTCCACCAGCGCGGATATCTCTTCGGCGGACATGCCTGTCGAAACCGGGCGGACGTCGTATCGCACCTTCCGGTCCGACTCCATCGGCAGGTGCAGGAGCACCTCCTTCCCGTTCTCCAGGGCTCGCCTCGCCATCTCCCCGGAATACTTGAGCGACGGGATGACCGATATCGTTACGGGAAAGTCCAGGTGCAGAAAAGAATCGGCCACGCCGTTTCGGGAGTAACCGAAATCGTCGATAACGATGGCGAGCTTGGAGCCACCCTCCGTCTCGAGCCGCCCGGAGGGCTCCGCCGACGGCTTGCGCTTCCTGACGATGAGACGATGAGTCGTGAATCTCCTGCTTCCCGCTTCGAAAAAGAGAACATCCCCCCTCTCCTTTTCCCTGCTCGCCCTCACCACGGCCCCCGCCTTTCGAACCGCCCTTGTCAGCGCGAGGTTCACTTTGACCAGATCGCAATCCTCCGGGCAAACCATTTCCCAGCGGGCGACGAGGTGCCTATTGCGGCCTTCTCTCGCCGGGATCCGCTTCACTCGTACTCTCCCTCCCATGCCCAGCTTGCTCACTACAGCGCCGAGCGATTCGTCCAGGTCGCTCTGAAGCTCCTTGTAGTAGCGTTCGAGACCGGCGTCGAGGAGGAGTACCATCCCGCGCGTGGACTGGAGATATTTCACGGTGCCGATACCCAGCACCACGAGAACGGCCAGGCATGCGGCGAGGATCTTGAGCCTGCGCGCTCTTGTTCTCTTGGGTCTTTTTCTCTTCTTGGCCATTTCAGCATGTATAGAGTGCCGTGGGTCCTGTCGGCGACTCCAGGCTTTTGCCCGCCTCGACATGCTCTCCCGCTCCGGCGTCCTCGCGCGCGGATGAATCAATTATAGCGCGCTGCGGAGTCGCGGTCGAACATGTCGAGGCAGGCACCAAGGATTACAGCTAACCACTGTATCCACTCCAAAGATCAAAAAGCGAGTGACAGGCCATTGACGAACCGTCGGCGCGGAGCAAGCGAGGATCCACCGCCGCCAGGCGGTTAGCCGAGCGCAGCGGGCGCCGGTGAGGAGATGGCCTGTCACTCGCTTCTCCAAGCGCCCCTGCACTATAGGAATCCGCCCACCGGCTGTCAAGGCCGGCACCACGTCGAGAAAAAGCCGGCGGACATGCCGCCGGCTCTAAGAAAGAAGAGGTGCATTCGTCTACTCTACTGGGGAATGTCGTACCATTGGACGATCCGCCATATCGTGTCGTTCAAGCTCGGCACGAAGGCGTACCTGATCACGAACAAAGCTTGCAGGTCCTGAGCCAGAAACTGGTGATTCGCGGTCGTCTGGACCGTCAGGTCATAGTTCACTGTTTTCTGGTACCACTTTTCGCCTTGGTAACTCGAGTCCGGGGTGGTTTCTTCCCAGCCGATATCTCCGGGGCTGTACAAGAGCTTGAGCGATATCGATCTTATCGGGTCTTGGCTGCCGCTGTAATTGCGGTCGAAAAGGTGCCGGGTTGATTGTATCTCGAGCGCTCGGTCCCACTGCTGGTAATTGACTTTGCCGCTGGAGAAATCCGCATCCGAGAAGAAGAACGTGAAGTTGTCGTCCAGGAGCTTGTCGTACTGCGTGAGGTTGCGCTCGTTGTACGAAAGCTCGAGATTCAACAAGACGTCGTCCTTGGACTTTAGCGATTTGTAAGTCCCCCCCGTGGTTTTCTTGTCGGGCGGAACTTTCTTGGGATCAAGAATGCACGAGCCGGCGAGGAACGACACGGTGACGACGACGAGCAGCGGGGCGATGAATCTTTTCATGATGCACCTCTCTCTTTCTCTCGTAGGAAAAGATAACACACGAACCGGGGCCGGTCAACGGCCGCCGGCAGCAAGGCCTTGAAATTTATTGCATTATGCCGGGTTGATTCTTTCATGATTCTCTACAATTGCGCCCGCAGGAACCCCCAGGTGGGGTACTGCGGATCCGCTTCTATGTCCTCCCATTTCAAGAGCTCCCATCCTTTGCTCCCCTCGACCAGGTCGAAACGAGCCTTGCCCCTGTAAGTGCTTGTATCGGCGGCCGCCTTGCTCACGTACGTGAGGCTGTAGAAGCCCTCGTACTGGGCGGCGCTTATGTCCTGGTTGATCGGCGTCAGGCCGGAGAAATCCACCGTCAGACTGCTCGCGTCGCCTATGAGATTGTTCATCGCCTCGACTTCCCGCGTCTTGTCCCAGTTGTCGAGCACGCCGGGAAACTGGCTTGCGTCCCCGGGAAGCGGCAGGAATGCAAAGGCGGTGCCAAGGCTCTTCTCGTAATTGGTGCCGGTGAGGCTCTCGAGGCCGGATTTCATGTTCTCGAAGACCTTGGTCGGGTGGTCGGGCACGACCCACGAGGTCTCCCCGCCGCCCGGTATCTCCGCATCGCGTGGCGAGAAGACGCACCCGCCCAGCGCAACGAGCACGACACCTGTGCCTGCTATCAGCCGCGCGAACAAACGAATTCTGCCGGATTCAGAATGCATAACTCAGATTCGATGTCATCAACCAATAGTCGTTCTGGGCCTTCGTGTTGAAACGCCCGAACTTGTTTACTTTGATGAGCGAGAAAGTCAGCTTCCGCGCATCACTCCACTTGTACTCCCCTTCGAGCCCGGCCTCGATCGTTCCCTCCGGGAACGTCGTCTCCGTCCCGCTCGTGACCACCCGGTCCCTGCGCTCGGCGAATTCCTGCTTGGCCACGGCGCGCAGGTGCTCGTTTATCCGGTAGCGCATCTTGACCCTCAATAGATTCTTCGTGTCCTTCTGGGATATCCGCAACACCCTCTCGATCGCGCCGGGATCCAGGAGGTAACTCCCGCGGTCATGGAGGAGCAGCCCGTAGTGCATTTGTACGAAAAGTGCACGGGTCAGCTTCGCGTCCACCGTGTTCGAGAACGTTATGTTCCTGTCGAGAAAGTTCTCGTTCTCGGTGAAGACGAAATCGGTGAATTCGATGTTGAGGCCGTACTTCTGCGAGATGGTGATGCGATCGTTCAGATTATACGTGAACTCGGGCCTGAAGTCGTACGTCGTCTCCCGCCTGTTGTCGGCGGACAGGCTCCTGTCGATATTGATGTAATCGACGCTGGATACTGCGAGGTATATGCCCGCGTCGACTTTCGGAAACGGGCTCGAGGCTATTCTAACCTGCACGAACTGGTTGAGCTGGTCCCTGTCCCTCGGGTTCACGTCGAAATCGACGTAGAATATCTGCGACAGGGTCGTGCCCACCATCGCGTTCAATGAGAATTTCGGCGTGAAACTGTGGTTCAGCGTCGCCGAGACGCTCTTCTGCTTCTGCTTGTAGCTGCTGACCGACAAGGGTCCCAGGTCGCGCAGCATGTCCTTTCGCTCGGCCTTGAAAATGAACTTGTTCGAAATGTTCGAGCTGTAATTGTAGGTCAAATCCCCGGAAATGCCGTTGTTCACTATACGGCTGAATCTCTTCTTGGCGACGGCGTAGTCTTCCAGCGAGACGCTGTGGTCGGCGGTCAGTTGGAGCGTGATTCTATCGAGTGGATGCGTCGTCGCATCTATGGAGAGAAGGTTGTCATTGCTCACCTTCGTCTCCCTTATGATGTCCTTCTCGTCGAGTTTCTGTTGAAAATAGATTCCGCGCGGAAGATCGATGTATTCGAGCGTGTTGGTGCGGCGCTGATAACTCACCACCAGGTCCGCCTTGCCGGGGAGCTTCATCGAGACCTTCGTGCTCAAGCTGTCGCTCCTTTCGCCTAGACCGCTGAATTGCTGGTCCCCCGATTCGCTCCGATCCTTCGCGTTCATCAAGTAGGCTCTTCCCGTGAACCTTACCCTGTCACCCAGCGAGTAGGCGATGCCGCCGCCGGCCTCGCCCTGGAGCCTCTTGTCAACCTTGTATATCTTTTCGCTGCTCGAGACGGAGACTATGGAACGCGCATCGAGCTTCATGCCCCCGGGTGTATAACGCATGAGCTGGAACGAACTGCTCCCCGTCTTGGTGTTGACGATGAAGTCCTGCAACCCGCCCGAGAGTGGAATGATCCGGTTGAAGATCCTGCTGTCGGAGAACGTCGTATTCCACAGGAGCCCGGGTTTGAGAGTGGCGAGGAACGAGTTGCTCCAAGTCTTCGTGTTGTCCTCGCGCGCCTGCAGCCTGTACTTGGATTTGGAAATGCTCAAGGAACTCATCAGCTTTGCACCATTCCTGTAGGCGAAAGTGCTCTTGATAGCCTCATCGAGCGAGACTTTTGTGACGTCTCCCTTGACTCCGCCCTCGAAACTCGGCGCGACCGCCCACGTAGCGGTCGTATCCGCAATAGATTGCCCCTCCCCCCGGGCCGATGCTACCTTGGTTAGGGGGAGTAATAGCATTACAACGAGCGCGATGATACATCTTTGCATCACCTCGTTTGGCCGGGGAGAGGGACTCAAACTAGACCTTGGCGACTTCATTCAGCTTTTCGAACAACAGCAGTAACTCTTCTTTGCTCAGAGCCTCCGGTCGTTTTTGCAAATCTATTCCGGACACCGCCTGCAGCTCCTCGAGCATCTGATTCGTGAAGGCATAGAACGCCTTGATGGAGTTCTGTATGGTTTTTCGCCTCTGCTGGAACACGTTCTTCACGAATCTCGAAAACGCGCCGAGAGCCTCGGGCCTCACGATCGGTTCCGCGAGGGGGATGAACTCCAATACGATCGACTCCACTTTCGGCGGGGGAGAGAAAGATCCGGGAAGCACCCGCATGACGGGTCGAACATGATAGAGCGATTGCAATATGACGCTCGTTATCCCGTAGACCCTGCCCCCCGGGGGAGAAACGATCCTCTCGCCCACTTCGCGCTGGAGCATGAGGTAGGCGCCCGCGATCATCTCGACCTCGTCCACGAGGAACGAGAAGAGCACGTGCCTGGTCAGGTTGTAGGGTATGTTCCCGAAGAGAACGCATCTTTCGAATCCCCTCGGCGCCACGAGCCCGGTAATGGAGAGCCCGGTGAAGTCGGCGTTTATCACTTCGCCCCGCCCTTGCAAAAGATCAGCCAACTCGTCGCCCAACCTCCGGTCTATCTCGAGGGCGATCACGTAATCGCATTTCTCTGCAAGCACTTTCGTGAGAATGCCCCTGCCGGCCCCCAGCTCAACCACGACTTCGGCCAAGGCCAGGTCGGCGGCATCCACGATCTTGCGCGCGATCGCAGGATCGTAGAGAAAATGCTGGCCGAGGCTCTTTCTCGGATGTAACTTGTTTGTTTGCAACGGGCAAACGCTTTCTTTGGCGCCAATGGCGATATACCGGCTCGAGATTTTGCCCAGTCAATCGGTTAGCAACGGGCGTAGGATAATCAGTAGCAATAGATAGGTAGGAACCTCCTGATTTCGATCTATTATATACCACCCGGGCGTTGAAGTCAAGGGGGGTACGCTCCCTGTTGAACACCACCGCACGCCCAGGTCCCCTCGCCCGAGCCTGGTCCGCGTCAATATATTATGCGGAATCCGAGATTGTACGTCCGTCCCGCGCCGTTCATCTTGCCGGCCGGAAACGTGGAGAAAAGTGTCTCCAGCTCGAGGTGGGAGGTCAGCTGGTACTTGCCTCCCAACCCGACCTGCGAATAGTAGGAACTCCATGCGAAGCCGTCCCACGTCGGTCCCAGCTCGGCAAGCGCGTAGACGATGGAGAAACGCGTGGGATAGTAGTTGAAGATGGCTTTGGCGGGAGTGAGAAAATCGGTTCTCCGGGAGAAGAACCTGACGAGCGTACCGCCTTCGAGATAGAGAAGCACATCGCTTCGAAGCGAAACGTCGTAGAAGAGTTGCGTCCACCACTGGTAGGCGTCGTAGTCGAGAAACGGCCGGCCGGTACCGGGATCTCCCTCCATGTCCGAGGCGGCCGGCACGAGGAGGGCCGTTTGAAGCGCCAGTCGCGGGATGCTTTCGATAGGCGACGCCTTTATCTTCGGGGCGATGGAAGACAGCGCGGTCCTGGCCCCCAGCCCCGAGCCGGAGCCGAAGATCGAGAAGGCGCTCGAAGTCTCCCGATCGATACGCACCGACTTGACGTAGAAGTCCACACCCAGGTTCCATCTCGCGCCCGCTCCGTAGAGGAAGCTCGCGATCGCGGTGAAGTAAGAGGAGCGGACTCCGTCGCCATGCTTTTCGCCGGAACGATCGAAGCTCGCAGCCTGGCTGTAGAGGTTGTTGAAGAGTTTGATCTCGATCTGGCCGGGAGCCAAGAGGGACGAAGGCGTATAGTCTATCACACTCGCCGGGGCGGGCTCCGCTGAGCCCGCGAGGCCGGCCGCGGAACCCTCGGCCCATGCAGAAGGACAAGCACTAATCCCGATCAGTGCGGCGAGAATAATTGCTCTTTGGGTCCCGGTAGTCTCCATTTCCCCCTTTCAGTCGTATGCGGATTCGTGTTCTAGAGGCGCGTGTAATGTCTGTGACACTCGAAGGGGAAATATTACAGTAGAAGAGAGCGCCCCGCAAGGAGCGCTCTCTTGCTTGCCGCTCGAATGTTGCGACGCAATCGGCTACGCCTGAACGATCTGTCTTCTCCGAGTCATCACCCACACGGCGGTGACGATGAGGAGCGCGACCAGGATGATGAGCCCGATCGAATTGAGCGTAGGTGTGCAGTGCGCGTGGACGTCGACGCAATTGCCGTTTGCCGGCGGCGCATTCAGAGGAGGATACGCATAGTTGACTCCACACTTGTCATCAGCGGTCAGAACCCTCCTGAACTCGCAGAAATTGAACGCCCAGAACATCACGGGCCTGTAGCGCAGAAGGGTCTCGTCGTTCTCGTGCCCCAGTGATATCCAGTGGCCGAACTCGTGCAACGCCACGCTCGTCAGATCGTACGTGTTCCCGGTGCACCCGGCCGGAGCGCTGTTCACGAACCAGGTCGTGGCATCGTTGAAACAGATGTCCGCCTCCGTTATACAGCAGGTGGACGTGTTGTACCACCACCAGGATGTCGCAAGGACGTTCGGCCCGAAATTACAGGTCCCCATGGAAACCACGTTGTTTCCGTCCTGGTTGCCGATGCAATCACCGTTGATGTCGGCCACGCAACCCAATAGGGTCGTGTTGCCGTTGTAACTCAGCTGGAATCTTGTACCGGCTCCGTTCCAAGTGCTCGCAGCGGCTTGGATCTCGGCCAGGAACGTCGACGTGCCGGACTTGTTCGTCGGCTCGGTCGTGTTGACGAGATAAGAGATCGGCGTCGTCCCCGGACACCATACCTGCCCGTTGTAGACGTACGCGTCGGCGGTGGATCCCGCCATCAATATGACCAGCGAACAGCCGATAAGCCATAAAAGCGATCTTCCTTTCATAATTCAACTCCTTTCTTGCATGCGGCCGAGAGACATCCTCGATCTCTCAGCGTCTGATCTCCCTGATCGTGGATCTGAGTCTATTGATGAACTTATCGGCGGCTACGCCTTTTTCGACGATGGTCCCGTCGATGATCGTGTACTTGCCGAATTGCTTGGCGTTCAAGAAATAACGATCACCCCGCTTGACGAGGAAGAGAATCACATCTTCTCCTCCCTGGAAATCAGGGACGCCGGATACCCGGAGCCCCGTGTCCCCGACTTCCCCTCCCTGCACGGTCAGCAGCACTTCTCCGCTCCCGACGGCGCCTTTGTACTCCTCTTGAACCTCTATTCTGATGTCCGTGTAGATTCCGACATGATTGGCGTCCCAATAGGAATGTTTGTCCATGACCACGCCGCGGAGAATGTTGTCCGACGTGCCGGTCAGGCTCTTAAGGCCGACCGGGATCATCGCCGCCTGTGCGCTTTGGACGCATAACGACGATGCAACCAGCGCACAAACCGGAATCAAGAGCAAGAACCATAGTTTCCTCATGATTTCATACCTCCCTCTGGGTGAGTTTTACATCTCCCGAATCGATTTCTTCCGCCGCCCTCTTCAAAAGGTCCGACACTACACCGCGCGTTCAAGGGCGGCCCCCGACTCGACCGGAGTCGAAGAAACGATTCATCGAAATCCGCAGATAAGAAGTTTCGGGGGGGCGCGGGATTCGGAAAAGGTGCACCAATACTTTTGCTGAACCATGAACACCGCATCAATCGCCGGGCGGTGATTCTTCTGTTCGTGGAAATCGTAATCGCCTGAAGTTATTCTCTCCTCGTAACCGGGGACGAAGGATACCCGCTCCACCCCGAGGCTGAGGCAGAAGAACAGGGCCACCAATAACGAAGCACAGAGGAGAGCCTCGATGTTCGCCGGTGAAAACAAGTAGGGGCTGGTCACGAAACTATAAGCAGCACCCGCAGCAAGACCTGAAGCCAGCTTCTCAGAAATCCTTGTATGCCAAGGTTGCCAAACGAGGGGGACGAACGCTACGAGGCCGAAGCACCGACATGCCGGTACGAGATGGGATATCGACAGCAGAAGAGCTGATGCCGAACCGTAGAGGAAATACTGTGCCGTTCCGCTGACCCTGTTCTGCGTGAGCAAGAGCCTCCCCATTGGATTGCTCCCCTGGGATACAGGTCGACACAGATACTTTGATTTAAACTCTCGGTCAGGTCGCTCGATGGATGATTGTAATGTGGGACCTACACAAATCCCTTGCCTTCAGCCGGCGCATTATACCACAAGCGCGGTGCCAGTGTCAAGTATTTGGTTTACAGTCGCTTTGGTGGCAAGCGGTTAATCCATCACGCCGGGTGGTTGCAGCGCCTCCCCGGCGCAGAGGGAACACCTTGAAGTCCACTCCCTCCTGGTGATAACATCTCACCCGCGTACTTGCCGGCTTCGGCTTTTCGAAGAGCCCGCCCCGGGCGGGCGAAGAGAGTTACAATCAATAGAAAGAGGATGAAGATGCGAGAAGTAAAAGACAGTCTTGGAATCGTCTCCTCCTTCGAAAGCGGAGGAAAAAGCTATCATTATTTCGACCTCAAGCAATTGGAGAAAAAAGGGATCTGCGAGTTGTCCAAGCTTCCTTTTTCCATCCGCATATTGCTGGAAAACGTTCTGCGCAACGAGGACGGGCGATTGATCCGCAGGGAGGACGTGGACCACATACTCGGATACAGGCCGGACCGCGTGCCTGAAAACGAGATTCCCTTCATGCCCGGCAGGGTCGTCATGCAGGACTTCACTGGAGTGCCTGCAGTCGTCGATCTCGCAGCGATGCGCGACGCCATGAAAGCGCTCGGCGGTGACCCGGCAATGATAAACCCGATCGTGAAGGGCGATCTCGTGATCGACCATTCGGTACAGGTGGATTCCTTCGGCGCGAGCGAGTCCCTTGCATACAACACCCGGAGGGAATTCGAACGGAACAAGGAGCGCTACACCGTGTTGCGCTGGGCCCAGAACAGCTTCAGCAACTTTCACGTGGTGCCGCCGGGCACCGGGATCGTGCACCAGGTCAATCTCGAGTACCTGGCGGGCGTGGTCCTCCATCGAAACGTCGGCGGCGCGGAGACGGCTTTCCCCGACACGCTGGTCGGCACCGATTCCCACACGACCATGATCAACGGCCTCAGCGTCTTGGGCTGGGGAGTGGGAGGCATAGAAGCGGAAGCGGTGATGCTGGGACAACCTTATTACATGATGCTCCCGCAGGTAGTCGGTTTCAAGTTGACCGGCGAGCTTCCCGAAGGCGCCACTGCGACCGATCTGGTGTTGACCGTGGTCAAGATGCTCAGGGAACTGGGCGTGGTCGGCAAGTTCGTCGAGTTCTTCGGGCCCGGGCTGGACAGGCTGAGCCTTCCCGATCGGGCAACCCTGGCGAACATGGCCCCCGAGTACGGAGCCACGATGGGATTCTTCCCCGCGGACGAAGCGACTCTCGAATACCTGCGCCTGAGCGGACGGAGCGACGAGCAAGTCGGCCTCGTTGAATCATACCTGAGAGCGCAGGGGCTCTTCAGGTCAAGCGACACGCCGGACCCCGCTTTCTCGGACGTTTTGGAACTGGACATGGCGACGGTCGAGCCGAGCCTGGCCGGGCCGAGACGCCCCCAGGATCGAATCCCTCTCAAGAACATGAAGGAGCACTTCCACACCGCCCTCAAGGAGATCTTCCGCCTTCCGGATTGCACGGTGGAGTCGTGGGAAACGGAAGGCGGGGCCGGCACCGACTCGTCCGCGCCGGAAGGCGCCGCTCCGTGCGCCGAGGAGGAAACGACCAGCCCCGCAATGAGACTGAAGCACGGCTCCGTCGTCATCGCCGCCATCACCAGTTGCACCAACACCTCGAACCCCTCGGTCATGATCGCAGCCGGGATCCTGGCCAAGAAGGCCCTGGAGAAGGGGCTTCGCACCAAGCCTTGGGTCAAGACCAGCCTGGCACCGGGATCGCGCGTGGTCCCCGACTACCTCGAGAAAGCTGGCTTGATGGAGGCGCTCGAAGCACAACGCTTCAACCTCGTCGGCTTCGGATGCACGACTTGCATAGGCAACAGCGGGCCTCTCTCCGACGAGATCAGCCGGGCGATCGCCGACGGCGACCTCGTCGCGGCCGCCGTATTGAGCGGGAACCGCAACTTCGAGGGGAGGATCCACTCGTCGGTGAGGGCCAACTACCTCGCTTCGCCCCCGCTGGTCGTCGCCTACGCCCTGGCCGGGCGCATCGACATCGATTTCGAATCCGAGCCGATCGGCTACGACGAGCGAGGCGATGCCGTCTATCTCAAGGACATCTGGCCCACCGGCAAAGAAGTACAGGAGGCCTTGGGCAAGTCCCTGACCCCGGAGATGTTCGCCGAACAATACGGCAAGGTGCACGAAGGTGACGACAACTGGCGCTCGTTGCCGTCCGGGAAGGGAGTGATATACGACTGGGACCCCGAATCCACGTACATCAAGAAGCCGCCGTTCTTCGATGGAATGAAAGTGGAGCCCGAGGCTCCCGCCGACATCGAGAACGCACGCGTGCTCGCCCTGCTCGGTGACACCGTGACCACGGACCACATATCACCGGCCGGCGCCATTCCTCCGGACAGCCCGGCCGGTAAGTACCTCATGGAGCGCGGAATCGAACCCAAGGATTTCAATTCGTTCGGCTCGCGACGCGGCAACCACGAGGTGATGATGCGAGGCACCTTCGGCAACATCCGCTTGAAGAACCTCCTCGTCCCCGGGGTGGAAGGCGGAGTGACGGTTCATCTCCCGACCGGAGAAAGAATGCCCATCTACGACGCCGCCATGAATTACATGGAGGCCGGCATCCCGCTACTCGTCATCGCCGGCAAGGAGTACGGCACCGGGAGCAGCAGGGACTGGGCGGCCAAGGGGACGGCGCTGCTCGGCGTGCGCGCAGTGATAGCGGAGAGCTTCGAGAGGATTCATCGCAGCAACCTGATCGGCATGGGCGTCCTTCCATTGCAATTCAAGAAGGGAGACTCCCGGGAATCGCTCGGCCTCACCGGCGAAGAAAGTTATACGATCAAGGGGATAGCCGAAGGATTGACTCCCGGAAAGGAATTGCAAGTGATCGTCGAAGACCGGGGCGGCTCGAAAAAGAGTTTCAACGTAGTCTGCCAGTTGAAGACGCCGGTGGAAGTCGACTATTACTTAAACGGGGGCATCCTGCAGACGGTTCTGCGGCAGATGTTGAAAGATTGAGCTCCGCGCCGGGCCTCCCGCCGGTTCAGGCATCCAGAGCGCTCGATCGCGAGGACAATTGGGCGCCGACCATCCCCGCCAGCATGAGCGCGCAGCCGACGATCGCGCGCGGGGACAAACCTTCATGGAGAAGGATCCAGCCTCCAAGGGCGGCGAAGACAGCTTCGAGGCTCAGGATGATCGCCGCGGGCGAAGGAGGGGCGTAACGCTGCCCGGCGACCTGAAGCGTGTAGGCGACTCCCACGGAAAGAACGCCTCCGTAGAGTATCGGCACCGCGGCTACCTCGAGCGTCTCCAGCGTTATCCGCTCCGCCGCCAGGGCGACGGCCAAGCTCAAGAGAGCGCATACCGTGAACTGTGTGAATGCGAGTTTCCTTACGGCCACCCTCGAAGACATCCACCCGATCAAGAGTACGTGAACGGCGAAGAAAAAGGCGCTGGCGAGAACCAGCAAGTCACCCCCGGCGAAACTGAAACGGCCCTTGACGCTCAGGAGATAGAGCCCCGCAGCGGCGCTCGCCGCTCCCATCCAGACTCCCGCGCCGGGGCGTTGGTTCAGGAACAAGCCGAGGATCGGGACCAGGACCACGTAGAGGCCGGTTATGAAACCCGCCTTGCCCGCGGTGGTATACACTATCCCCACCTGCTGGAGGGAGGCGCCGGCGAAGAGCACCGTGCCTGCGACGATTCCATAGCGAATGACGACTTCGGCCCCGGGCGAGGGCCCGCGCGGCTCGGACCCATCGCGGCGCCCGCCGTTTCTCCCCGCGAGCAGAAACGGCAGGAGAACGAGGCCGCCCAAGGCGAACCGGACCCCGTTGAACGTGAAAGGGCCGACGTAGCGCATCCCCACCCGCTGGGCCACGAAGGCGAAGCCCCATATAATGGAGGCGAGGAGAAGAAGCATTTCCGATTTGAATATCCTTGCGGTCGCCTGCTTCAATGCTTTCTCCCGGCTGCGATCGAGTGCCTGCCGCGGCACCCTCCACCGCGGGAGCGGGTAAGCGCCGCGGGCGGGTTCATGCTTGCTTGAGGGATTTTTCTATCTTCGCCCATGTATCCCGGAGCGACACCGTCCGGTTGAAGACCAGGGCGCCCGGCTTGGAGTCCTTGGAATCGACACAGAAGTATCCCTGCCGCTCGAACTGGTACCTGCTTCCCGGCTCCGCCCCTGCCAGTGAAGGCTCCAGGCGGCAGCCTTGCAAGACCTCGAGCGAATCGGGATTGATGTAGTCCTTGAAATCTTTCCCCTCCTCGACCTCTTCGGGATCTTCCTTCGTGAAGAGATGATCGTATAGCCTCACTTCGGCGGGAATCGCGTGCGGAGCGGACACCCAGTGAATGGTCCCTCTTATCTTGCGGCCGTCAGGAGTGGTCCCTCCCCGCGTCGCGGGATCGTATGTGCAGTGGAGCTCGACGACTTCGCCGGCATCGTCCTTCACTACGTCCACGCATTTTACTATGTAGGCATACCTGAGTCGCACCTCGCGCCCCGGCGCGAGCCGATAGAACTTCTTCGGCGGATCCTCGCGAAAGTCGCTCCGCTCGACGTAGAGCTCGCGGCTGAAAGGAACCTTGCGGGTGCCCATCGAGGGATCCTCCGGGTTGTTGACCGCGTCGAGCTCTTCCACCTCGCCCTCCGGGTAGTTGTCGATGATCACTTTCAAGGGGCGAAGGACCGCCATCACGCGCTGAGCCCTCTTGTTCAAGTCCTCGCGCACTGTGTGCTCGAGAAGGGCTATGTCCACCGTGCTGTCTCTCTTGGCCACGCCGATGCGGTCGCAGAAGCGCCTTATCGCCTCGGGAGTATAGCCGCGGCGCCTGAGCCCCGAGATGGTCGGCATGCGCGGATCGTCCCAGCCGCCGACGTAACCTCCCTCGACCAGCTCGAGGAGCTTGCGCTTGCTCATCACCGTGTAGTTCAGGTTGAGCCGGGCGAATTCTATCTGCTGCGGATGGTAGGCTTCCAGCTCATCGAGAAACCAGTCGTACAAGGGCCTGTGGTCCTCGAACTCGAGCGTGCATATGGAGTGGGTGATGCCCTCGATCGAATCGGACAGGCAGTGCGTGAAATCATACATGGGATATATGCACCACTTGTCGCCCGTTCGGTGGTGGGATGCTTTCACGATCCGGTATATCACCGGGTCGCGCATGTTGAGATTGCCCGACGACATGTCGATCTTGGCCCTGAGCGTTCTCGATCCTTCCTCGAACTCGCCGGCGCGCATCCGCTCGAATAGGTCGAGGTTCTCCTCCACCGTGCGGTTGCGATACGGGCTCTCCCTGCCCGGCTCGGTCAATGTGCCCCGGTATTCCCTTATCTCCTCTGGACTGAGATCGCACACGTAGGCCTTGCCCTTCTTTATGAGCTGCACGGCGTACTCGTAGAGTCGATCGAAATAGTCCGAAGCGTAGAAAAGCCTGTCCCCCCAATCGAAGCCGAGCCAGCGCACGTCCTCTATTATGGAGTTCACGTACTCGACATCCTCCTTGGTCGGGTTGGTGTCGTCGAAGCGAAGGTTGCAGAGCCCGCCGAACTCCTCGGCTATCCCGAAGTTGAGGCAGATCGACTTGGCGTGGCCTATGTGGAGGTAACCGTTGGGCTCCGGCGGGAACCGCGTGTGCACCCGGCCGCCGTACTTGCCGGTCTTCAGGTCTTCTCTTATTATCGCCCGGATGAAATCCACTACGGGCGCGGGCTCTTTGGGAGGCATTTTTCCGTCCTTAGTTCTCAGGGATCAGCGAACTTCAGGGAGATACTATACAAAACGCGGTGTGCCCGGTCAAGGGGAGCGGAATCCGATCATCGCCGTCACTCGACCTCCACCCACTCCCCCTTTTCAATAAACGACGAGACGAGCTCCATCGATACGTCGCAGTTCATCGATATAGGCCGCTTCTTCCGGAACATATATCGTCACTTTGGCGGCCGACTTCGCCGCCAAGGCCGTGACGACGTCACCGGCGAGAGCGTCGGCGATCTTGGCATGTACCACTCTTATGCGCGTACTCCCAAGACTGTATGGATGGACAAACACTCTTTCCCCATAGGTGGTACCAGGCAGCACCGCGAGCGCCGATGAGCTGGTCGCCAATGCATATAGTGTATAACCGTATCCTTGCCAATCGACGAGGACGATCTTTTCCGCTTGTAATCGGCCCGGCCCGCTCGCCGAATGCTCCGCATCTTCAGCATAAGAGCCAGTGCTCTCGCCGAATCGTTCTAATCCGCTGCCGGAAGTCGAAGATGCCTGCGGTGTTACACCTTCCAGCACCATTGCCTGCAATCGATTGTATCGACTTATAACCTCGCTTTGCTTCGCATGAAAGTAGAAAAACGAACCGTGAGGGGTCTTGGGGGCGGCAGGATGAGTCTTGTTGTAGATCCGGTAGGCTCCCTCGGGAAGAAGGAGGTTCCCCGCAATCACCACGGTGGTCAGGACCGCCAGGCGGACAGACTTCGCGTCTCGAAGAGCGAGGTATGTCGTTATCCATACCAAGCCCACCGAGGCAAGAAGATAATGACGCAAGAAGGGAACAGGATGCATCAACCAAAACGAGAACGGGATAAGGATCCAAACCGCCGCGACCGCCAGCAGCTTGCGATCGCCGGGCGCCTGCACGCGTGCCGCGCGGCCGACTGCGCTTCGCCACGCGTAAACCACGGCGAGAAAAACGGTGAATGCACCCATGCCGAGGATCGCCCACGTTCCGCTACGGAGCACTCCCCCGATTGAAAAAGCCGATTTGTAGAAATCGGTGATTCTCCGCATATATTCGCGCACGCCGTAGAGACGTGGGTCGTTCACGTCCGTGATGAGCCTCATCACCGCGAAGTAGGCGACAAGGGCGGAGGCGACGAGAAAGAACGCTATGCCGAAATTTCTGAACCTGCGCCGGCTGAACACCGCCAATAGAAAAATGGCCGGGGCGACAAATATGATTTCAGTCCGCAAACAAAACGAAGCAGCCGCAAAAAGAGTCGCAAGAATGAACGCCAGGGCGCCTCGGTGAGACCGACCGATCCTTCCGGCCGCCAAGACAGCTGCAAGCAGAAACATCAGAGACGGTAATATAGGATGAAAGTAAGTCGTCGATTCCCAAACGAGCGGAGTGAAGAGAAACAACAGGCACCCGGCAAGGGCCGTACGAACCGGCATGTGCACCCGAAACAGTCTGTAGAGGAGACAGGCGGCAACGGCGAAACAGATCACGCCAAGCCAGTTGAGAAAGGCGATCAGATGCACGGGCGAATCGAATACAAGCGGATACACTCCCTTGACTACGAAATAAATGCCCGGACTCACCTACCGCCCGTAGAGAAACGCATGCGAGAAATCCACGCTGCCGGAGAGCGCCATCGCCATCCCGGCCGCCATGACGACGGGATCCGGATCGCCCATGCCGCCGCCGTACATGAAGGCGGCGCGGCTGAGCAAAGCGAGGGAGAAAAGAAGCAGTAGGTTTCGTCGATCCATCTCGCCTGAAAGGGCCGCTTGCTATCGCAAGAGCACCATTTTCCTCGTCTTCGCAAAATCCTTCGTGATCAACCGATAGAAATAAACCCCGCTCGAGACCGCCTCACCCCTGTCGTTTCTTCCGTCCCAGACCTTCTTGTAGACGTCGGCTTCCTTAACCGAGTTCTCCAGGGTGCGCACGAGCTGCCCGGACACGTTGTAGATCTTCAAGCTCACGTGCGCCCTTTCCCTGATCGAATACTTTATCGTCGTCGTGGGATTGAAAGGATTGGGGTAGTTCTGGGCGAGCCCGGTCTCGAACCGAAGGTCGCCTCCTCCGGTCGGGTCGTTTATCACGTTGTCCATCCACCTGAGTATATCGAGAAGATGCTCGGCGCGATCCGGCGGAAAGGCCACCCTGTCGTCGCGGATATCATGGTAACTCAGCCCCGACAACATCACTTTGGCCGAGGCGCCCACCCCGTTCGTCGTCGTTTGGGCAAGGAGCGCACCATAGGCGGGGTTGTTCTCGTACGCCATAGCCGTCCCCGACGAACCGGTCGCCTCGAGGACGTCGAAGTTCCCGGCCCACGTGCAGTAGTTTGAATAAGCCACGATCGAATCGGGAGACGAAGCGTGCACGAAGCAGGATCCCGCTTGCCCTATCGCCAGGGGAGACAGGGGAAGCCCCATGGTGGTATGGCTCGATGACAATACGTTGAAATTCATGTAATCGTTCTTCAAGTTGATCGCGTCGGCGCCGGTGAGAATCGCCCATTCGGCGGCGATCTCGTCTCCCGAGATGTAGAGCCCGGGGCCGCCCGGATGTTGATCGAGGAACGAGTAGAGCATGCCGAAATCATTGCTCTTGCTGTTACCTCCGTCTC
This sequence comes from uncultured bacterium, assembly GCA_964464035.1. Classification (GTDB taxonomy): domain Bacteria; phylum Krumholzibacteriota; class Krumholzibacteriia; order WVZY01; family WVZY01; genus CAYXEN01. Next base: position 27,434 of record CAYXEN010000008.1, read on the forward strand.
CCATCGTGCCCGACGAGAGGGAGCCGGAATTCCAGATTATCTTCTTGTAATACGGAATGATCTGGTTGGCCGTGCTCACGACCCTCGAGCCCGGGCCGTTGCCCAGCACGGAAGAAGGCGCTCTCACGTCGTATCGATCCGGGGTAATCCCCAGGAGTTCGAAGGACGAGCCGAAGTAAGGCTGGGCTCCGTATCCACTGCAAGCATCCACGTATAGAACATCCGTCGTCCCAGCCAGTGCGTTCGCGGGCAGGCACGTCACTTCCATCGGATCGGCCTGCGCTTCGGCTTCCGTCAGGGTAACGTTGGGAAAATCCGCGCTGTAGCTGGTAGTGGGACCATATGCATATGATACATTCCCCGCCGCATCGCGCGCGGAGAAATAAAATTCTATTGTGTCACCCGGAGTATAGAGGTTGTCGTTCAAGTCCGCACAATAGACATCAGGTACGACAAATCGCCTCCCCGGCTTCGAAAACACGGTATCCATTCTCAGAACCGTCCATCCCCCTCCCGACGAAACGACCGGCCACCGCGATATGTCGCCCGATACAGCCGCCCCGGATTTGGAAGGCCCGAGCTCGCGGACGTGAATGTAAACGGCCGGACCGCTCGAGGGATCGCCCGTAATGTGATTGTCCAAGCCGTAATTTGGTTCCGAAACCGTGACCACGGTAGAATCGCCCGGCCTGACGTTCGGGTTAAAAGTCGACAGCCTGTCGGTGGCCATGTCCATACGCACCGTGCCGGTCACCGTGCCGTCGGAGGCGAAATTGTCCTGGAACAAGTACCGGTCCTGCACGTACCACTGCGGGCCCTTGATGTCGATCCTTATGAATCGCACGTTGTCATAGAGCGGCGCATGGGTATGACACTCGCCCGTTCCATAATACCCGCACCAGAATTCGCACAAGTCATAACACCCCAGGGCGAGTTGAATCTGCTCCGCTCCGGGCTGGACGAGGTCGGCGTAGAAATCCCGGCGCCTCACCCAGGTCTTGCTGTAACCGTAATCCACGAAGGCTCGATCCCGCCACTGGCCGGGGCATCCCCCGATCCACGAGCGTATGTGCCATATGAAGAACACGAGGGGATTCAGGGGATTGTCTTCGTATATGTCGAACTCGAAATAGGCAGCCGAAGCCGTGCTTGGAACGGGGTTGCCGTTTATGTCATGGTTCCAATCGATCAGCGGCGACCACACTTCGTTCGTCAGGTATTTCATTATCCCGTCTCTTTCCTCGCCGTATGGAACCACTTTCTGCTCGGGATGCCCTCCGCACGTGTAATCATACGTGGAACCGTTGAAGAACCCCCACAGCCAGGTCGCATTCTTCCTGCAGAGATCTTCTTGCAACACGCTGAAGCCGGGGAACAGGCCGGTGAAGTCGCCGTAGCCGGGATTCACCCTGGCCCGCCAGTCGCCGTCGCTCGTCACCGTGTCCCCTACGGCTTCCGACTCGAAATCCTGGTAATCTATGAGGCCGCCCGTATCCGAGACGACGAGGCTGTCCACCACTATGCCGCCGTCCGAATCGTACAAACCGTCTTTGTCCGACCAGGCACCATCGCTTATGAACAAGAAACGCAATTTTACGAGCCCTGCGAGTGAATCGGCCGGAATGGTGAGGGCCGGCGCCGTGGTGCCCGTTCCGTTCAAGGTGAGAAGAGCCCGCCAGTTGCCCGTCTTGCTCAAGTATTGCACGTATGTATAGTCGTATCCGGGCTCTGAATCGTAAAAGGCCTTGAACCCGAGGGTCACGTCGCCCGTGCACGTAAAGGAGCGCGACTCGAAGCGCTGATCCCACGAGTTGCCGTAGCCGGGTGGGGTGGTATAGCCGCAAAACCGCGGATCCCCCGACGGTGACATACCGCACCAGAGCGACTTGCTCCCCTCTATGGGAACGAGGTTCCCCGAATTGCCTCCGCCGAGCCCGGCGAAATCATCCACGTGGAAAAAGGCGCCCTCCTGGGCCGTGAGATCCACGCCGAACCAGCCTTGCGGATCCGGGCTGTTCGGTCCGTCGAAGCCGAATTCGGCGAGAACGTACGTGTCGGCGTAGGCGCTCGTGAACATCCGATCCGATCCAAGCGGCCGGTCCGAAGAAAAATTCGTCATGTGACGTGCGTACCCTTCCGGCCCCCGCGCCTTGAACCCTTTCCGGGCCTGGCTCGGAGTAACGGCTAGAATAGTTCCGAGGGCGATGATAACCGCCTTTGTGATCCTTTTTATGCTGACATCCTTTCCGAGGATTGCCTATGAAACGATCCGGCGTTCATCATGCTCCAACTGCCGCCTCGCCCTATCATCTCAAGAGCACCATCTTGCGAGTTCTCGAGAAGCCGTTGCTTCTCAGCCTGTAGAAGTAGATCCCGCTCGAAACGGCTTCACCCCTGTCGTTTCTCCCGTCCCATACCTTCTCGTAGGAACGGGCCTCCTTCACTCCGTCTTCGAGCGTACGAACCAGCCTTCCTTCAATGTCATAGATCTTGAGGCTCACGTGTCCCCTCTGTTTTATCGAATACCTGATGGTCGTAGTCGGGTTGAAAGGATTGGGGTAATTCTGCGCCAGCATGTTCCGTTGCGCCTTATCATCCTCTGTACCCGTTACAACCGTGATCTCCTCGAACCAGGAGAGAATATCCCGCATGTGATCGACCCTGTCCGCCAGGGCCGACACCCTATCCGAGCGGATGTTCTCGAACCCGAAGCCCGAGAGGATCACACGGGCCTTCATCCCGGGCCCGTTCGTTGTCTCCTGGGTGACGACGGCCCCGTCGGCAGCGTCGCTCCCGTAGTACAAAGCCGTCACTGCATTCCCGGTTGCATCGAGGACATCGAAGCCCTTTAGCTGCGGGCAGCCGCCGTAGGCCACCAGCGTGTCCGCCACGCCCGCGTGCTGGAATATCGTGCCCGGGAGCTTGCCGATCACGTACGGCGAGACAGGCAGCCCCGCCTGATAGTGATCTGCCGATATGAGGTTGTAGTTTATGTAATTGAAAAGTTGGACGAAGGGCGCAGTCAAACGGTTCTTCATCTCCTCCGCGACATAGTCGCCCGATATGTATAGCCCGGGATTCCACAAACTCGACTGGTCGACGAAATCATAGAGCAGCTTGGCGTCGGGTGACTTGTCCAGGTCCGTGGAACCGTCGCCGATCGTTCCCCACCAAATCGGGCCGGAGCTCCATATTATGATCTTGTAGACACCGAGGACCTGGTTCGTTTGGGCTCTCGAACCGAGGCCGTTGTCGGCCAGGAACCCCGGCATGCGCACGTCGAACCTGTCGGGATTCACGGACAGGTTGTCGAAGACCGTATCGAAATACGGTTGCACTCCCCAGCCGTCGGCATGATCAACGTACAGGATGTCCGACGCGCCCGTGGGAAGGCATTGCATCTCCATGGCGTGAGCCTGGGCCTCCGCTTCGGAACTCACCGCACCGGTGCTTCGCGTCCAGTAGCTCACGTTCCCGTTCGCATCCTCGGCGGAAAAGTAGAACTCGATTTTGTCCGGCGGCCTGAAATAATTGTCGTTCAAATCCGCGCAGTACTCATCGCTGAGCGGCAAGATTCGGTAAGGATCGTTGAACACCGTGTCCATTCTTATCTTGTTCCATCCTCCCGAGACGGCGACGACCGGCCATCTCGAAGGATCCCCGCTCACTCCGCTCCCCGTCTGGCCGCCGGAAGAACGGGCATGGAGGTACACGGCGGGACCTCCCCCGGGGTCCTGCGCCAACCCCACGTTCGGCTCATACACGGTGACGACGACGGAATCACCCGGTCGAATGCTCGAGTGCGCGTCGGGAGCCACGTCCAACGCCATGTCGCATCGTACCGTGCCCGTGATCGAACCGTCCGTCGGGAAATTGTCCTGGAACAGGGTCCAATCGGAAACATCCCATATGGGACCTCTCCTGTCGACCCGGTAGAGCTTGACCCGATCGAAAAGCGGAGCATGACTGTGACAGGCTCCCGTACCGAAGACCCCGCAATAATACTTGCAGAGGTCCATGCAGATGAGACGGATCCGCACCTTGGTCGTTCCGGGAGGAATACTGCCACCCACATCGGACACGATGTGCAACCAGCTCTTCCTGTCGCCATAATAATACGGGCGCACGTCGTCCCAGCTTGACGGACAACCGTTCACCAGGGCATCCACCTTGTACGAGAAGAAAACGAGATTGTCGAGAGGGAGGTCGTTGTAGAGCCAAAAATCGAGAATGAGGCTGGTCGCCGTTTCGGGGACGGATCCCCCGGGGTTCCAATCTATCAGCGGCGACCATATCTCGTTCCGCAAGTACCTTCCCTCGTTGTCGCGGAAAGGGACCACTTTCTGTTCCGGGTGAAGGCCGCAGCCGTAATCGTACGGGGATCCATTGAAAAAGCCCCACAGATAAGACGGGTTCGACGTGCAGAGATCCTCCTGCAGAACGAGCGTGCCTTTGAAAAGCCCGGCGAAGTCCCCGAATGCCGATCCGGTGCTCGCACTCCAATCTCCGTCCAGAGTCTGCTGGTCCCCGACCGATTCGCTCTCGAAATCGTGGAAGTCCACCAGCCCGTTTGCGTCGGATATGCTTACGTCGTCCGCTATGAAGGCCCCGGAAGATATATAGGCTCCATCTTCGTCCGACCAGCCCTCGTCGGATTGGAAATGAAACCTGAACTCAATGGAATCAGGCGCCGTGATCTGCGTAGTTACAGTCGTAGTCCCCGTTCCATTCAAAGTCGAGATATTGACCCAGGTTTGTCCGCCGTCCGTGGAATAATCAACGTAGGTGAAATCATAACCGGGCTCACAATCGTAAGTCACCGTTGCCGTGAACGTGACGTCTCCCGTCGTCCTGAAAACCGAGGATTGGAAATAGTCGTCCCAGTTGTTGCCGTACCCCGGCAGGGTGGAATAAGAGCAAAGGGGTGGACCGGAGGCCGGCCACGCCCCGCACCACAAGGACCGGCTGCCGTTGATCACCCTGAAAGTGTCCACGTGCGTGAAAGGGCCCGGCGGCTTGGTCATGTCCACGCCTCGCCAGCCCTCCGTCGTAGGGGCGAACAAGGAGTCGAACTCGTACTCCGCTAGCATGAACGTATCCGTCTGGACAGGCCTGAAGACGCCGCCTTCGTCGAGCTGCTTCACCTGGCCGCTGGTAACCGGGGCCACGAACCTGGGACGTTCCGGCTTCTTTCGTGGGGAACGAGCGGATACCAAGCCTGCCGAAAAGATGAGAACAGCAGCGAGGCAAGCGGGAAGCCTGGGGATCGTTTTCATCATGGGCTCCCCCTTTCCCATTGAAGGAACGATACTTAGGTGGGGCACTCTGTGACGATCTGCATTTTAACATAGATACTATGTTATATCAATCTTTTCCGCATCCGGGGGCTGAAAGGCCATTTCATTTGCTATTCTGCTTTCTTGAAATGCTCGAAGCCCTGATGCTTCGCGCCGCGGCATATCGAATAGGTTCATGCACCGAAGACAAACGGGTTCTGTGAGCGTTTTCACTGGGCGATGGCTGCTTGGTAATTAACCTGAGGACTCCTCCGTATGGACCTACGGAAAAAATACGTCGTCTCGCCCGCTAAAGTTATGCCTGGATTTCTCGGGTGTCATCAAGTCGCGGGCTTCTCATTCGGCCGCCAAAAGCAATAGTTTTTCTCTCCGGGGGATATCACTAAAACCTCTTGAGTGTCAAAATCTTGACATTGAAGCTGTTTGAACCCATCTCTGCAATCTATGTTCCGGCAATAGATTATACGTCTGAGCCCATTCTCAAGGGCTGAAGAGGCATACAAGACCAATTATGACTATGGCTAGGGAGAAATATAACTTGTTGCAGGCTAATGAGATCAAGAGCTCACAACGATTGGCGCGATCCATGCCTTATATGCTAATTGATTGTAAATGCAAAAGTTATACAACACAAGGCGTCGATCTCAACGAGGAGGTAGCCCAAATGATTAAGAGATTCTTGATGATGGCGATGGTCATTTCCTTGGCTAGTTTGCTGTTTGCATCCTGCGGCAGCCAATTGACGATGGAAGCGGCGGATCAAGGGAAAGAAGGACTGGAACAACTCGATTTTTCTGATATTGAAATTGGCGAACCAGGAAAGATTCATAATGAAATACTCAGAGATTTTGACAAACGACTTTCCCTGGTGAAATCAAGAAATATCGACAGAGCGATTTTTATTGAGACATTCATGGCATCGGTGAACAGAGTGTTGGAAGAGAACCACATTGCTCTGGAGCTAACAAAGCATGACATAGTTCCAATACTGAATCAATTCGATTCATTACGAACCCAGAACATTATTGATTTCTATGGCCGCAAGGATATGGATCCGAACAAGCTGATAGATTGGCTCGCCGAATCAGGCTACTTGGATGCAACTAGTTGCAGGAAGGCCAGGGCGCTGATCTCGCAATTACAGAGCATCGATTTCCTCAATATAAATAAGGAGATCTGTTCCCTCTCGTTTGTAACGGCAGACAACCAACAAGATCTTGATCCGGCTATAGTCTTGGCAGCAGAAGTAGCTGATTCCTCATATACGTTTTGGAACAAACTGTATAGAAAGAACAATGCGGCGATGGCGATTACTGGTGAGCAGAATGTCTTGCTCATTGACTGGTGGAATATTGAACTGGTAGTGTATGATGCGATAGGGGCCATGATTGGAACTGCTTTGTGTGGAGCACCTTGTGCAATCATTTTTGGCGCTGCGGCTTCCATAATCTATATCGTTGCAACAACATGATTCAGAAAGGAGGCATTTATGTCGACATCGACAGAAATCATCAGGCTTCTGATTATCTACGCCGGCATCTCAGCACTATACCTTATCCTAAGAGCATGGGTCATAAAGCTCACCTTCGGAGCTGTAGGACTTATTCTCATCATATTGCCGGCATCACTCGCTATTTATAAGCAACTCTCCCCGCAGATGGTCTTGGTGTTTTCAGTAGTTGGTATTGTAATCATGCTTGCAGATGCCGGCAGAGGAAAGCCGGGCAACTAGTTGAATCTTCAGGAAGATCTGGATCAGTTCCTCAAGCACTACAATTACACGCGTACATATCAGGGCTACAGGGTGGGCGGAAGGGCTTCCGTAAGGGCATTCGAAGATTACCCGCAGGCTGCGAGAAAGGAGGTGAAAAAGGTGCCCCGATTAGGGCCAGGACCATCGGAGTATCTGGAGATCTTCAACAAAGTACAATCAAGGGTTATTTCCCTGGGATAATACACCCTCTTTTTCCTACCTCCGTATATTTCTCCAGAATTTGCGCACTGCATGCTACACAACCCCACTCCCCGGCTTTTGACATCGCAAGCTCATTCTATTATCATGTCATCACATTCATCCCCGATTCAAGGCAACCTCAAACCCCGGAGGACGACATGAAGCGATCCCATATCAGCATAGCCCTGGCGCTCTTGCTCTCGATCACGCTCGGCCCGGGCTCGGCGCTCTCAGCCGAAGTCGACTGGGCGAAGGGCTCGTTCGCGAAGATCCTCGAGAAGGCCGCGAAGGAGAAGAAGCACGTCTTCATAGACTTCTACGCTGTGTGGTGCGGCCCCTGCAAGATGCTGGAGAAGACGACTTACAAGGACGCCAAGGTGATAGAGTTCCTGAACGGCATCATCCCCGTGAAGTACGACGCCGAAAAAGGCGAGGGACTGGCGCTGGCCAAGAAGTTCAAGATCAAGGCTTATCCCACTCTCGTTCTTCTCGGCCCCGACGGCAAGGAAATCGACCGCCAGATCGGCTACGTCGACGCGGCCAATTTCCTCAAGATCATGAAGAACTACATGAGCGGGGTGGGCACGATCGGCTATTTCGAGAAACTCATCGAAATGAACCCGAAGGACATTCCTTCGCTCTACAAGCTCGGGGAGAAGTATGCGAATCTCGGAGACCTCGAGAAAGGCGCCGAGTACCTCGGGAAAGTCGGCGAGCTGGACCCGCGAAACGAGAAGGGGCTCACCGACGACGCATTGCTGAGCCTCGGCGATCTCTACGCGATGAACAAGGATTACAAAAAGGCGGCCGAGAATTTCCGGCAATTGATAGACAGGTTCCCGGACAGCGACGTGGGCAAGGAAGCCCTCCAGATGCTCGCCCGCGTATATCAGAAGATGGGCGAGACGGACAAGTGCCTGGAGACGTTCAATCTGCTGGTTGCGAAGAACCCCGAGGATCCCAAGTCACTGAACGCCTTCGCCTGGTTCTGCGCCACCAACAAGATCGCCCTCGACGAAGCCCTCGCCAAGGCGCAGAAGGCGGTTGAGCTGTCTCACAAGGATCCCGGCATCATGGACACGCTGGCCGAGGTCTACTATGCAAGGGGAGAGTACGACAAGGCGGTAGCGACGGAAGAGGAAGCCGCGAAGAAAGAACCGGACGACACCTATTACAAGGACCAGATCATCAAGTATCTGAAAGCCGCGTTGAAAGAGGCGAAGGGCGAAGAGACGGTGGCGAAGTAATCCCGAGAACTTCCGCTTCTACGCCCCCACGACGCCGAACCCGCCCGTTGCAGCATCCTTGATTCGATTCAGGAGCCCGGGGAGGGCCTTTCGGAAAGAAGCCGGCTCGAACCCGAAGGTTTCGGACGCATGACGCATGTCGCAGACGTTGTCCTCGAGAAGCATCAGCAACTGATCGCCGGTGAGAGGAAAGTCGGGGCGACTCTCCATCATACGCACCACGAGTTTCATGGCGAACGCGGGAACGTTCACTGTCTTGATCTTGATCCCGAGATGGGCGGCGACCGCTTCCAGCATGTCCCGCAAGGACATCCTGTCCGCGCCTCCGAGTTCGTAGGTCTCTTCCCTCGTTTCGGGCATGAGCAGGCTGTCCGCCATGCAGCGAACGACGTCTTCGAGGGCCACCGGCTGGAGGAGGCTCCTGCCCCCCTCCACGAGGGGGACGAACTTTCTCGCTGCGAGGTCCGCCAGCATGCCGGTGAAATCGTCTCCGGGTGCGAAGATCACGGACGGCCTGAAGATGGTCCAATCCACGCCGGCGCGCCGCACTTTCGATTCGGCCTCATACTTCGTCCGGTGGTACCGGGATCTCGCGCCCTCCCGCGAACCCAGGGCGCTCATGTGGATGAAACGTTTCACCCCCTGCCTCGCCGCGGCATAGAGGACGTTCTCCGTCGCTTGAACGTGGAGTTGCTCGAAGGTCACGCCGCGGCGCGGATACTCTCTTATGATGCCCACGAGATGGATCACGGCGTCGCACCCGTCGCATGCCTGGAGGCACGCGTTCCTGTCCAGCACGTCGCCGTTTCGCAGAGCGAAACCTTCGCGCGGCACGTCGCTCCTGGCACGAAGGTTTCTCACGAGAAGCACGACTTCATGTCCCCGCGCCTTGAGCTCTTCCCTCAAGGCCGATCCCACGAAGCCCGTTCCGCCGGTCAAGAGAACCCGCATTTCGACCACCCCTGATTTAACGTCCGTCTTACGACCCGCCCGGCGCCTTGCCGCATACCGGGCAAAGGGTCACCTGGTCGGAGAAATTGATCTTGCACTCGTGACACAACCGGTCAGCATCGGAAGACGCCTTGAACATCTCCCAGACGCTTTCCTTGTCCTCTTCCGGCACGTACAGTTCAACGGTGTCCGTGTCGACTTCGACGAAAAGCGCGGCCACGCCGTGCTCTCCCAGAGCGAACTTCACCTCGTCGATGGGGTCGTTGGTATGGTAACTCCCGGCGAGTTCCCACGTGCTCTCGTCTTCGAGGTCCCGGTGAGCGCCGCACATCATCTGGTTGTAGACGCTGCGGTAGCAATCCTCGCAAATCATCTCTCCGCATATGGCGCACTTGCCGATCAGGTTGCCGCTCTCGTGCTCGCAATTGTTGTAGTCCATGTCCACAGGTCTCTCTTCTTTCAGTTCAGCAATCAACCGAGCACGTTGTATTCCCGTGCCCTGAAATCCGCTCCCAGTGATTGCGCCAGTTTCCTGCACGCTTCGATATCGACGCCGGGGTACTTCACCGCGGTGCAGACGGTCTTCATGCCCGCCTCCACCGACTTGCGGATGAAATCGACGAGCGAAGCGAACGACTCCGCCCCGAAGACCGGGCGACAGATCTCGACGTACTGGTCGGGATCGCTCGTATTGAGGCTCACCGACACCACGTCTATCAATCCGGCGAGTTCGCTCACAATGTTCCTCTTCCAGTGGATGTTGCCGAGACCGTTGGTGTTCAGCCTGATGCGGGCTCCCTTTTCCTTGAGCCTCCTCGCCGTTTCGAGCAGATCCGGAAGCCTGACGACCGGTTCGCCGTAACCGCAGAAGACGATCTCGTCGTAAGCGCCCGGGTCGCCCACAGCCTCGACCATCTCGTCCACGCCGGGCTCCCTCTCCAAGCCGAGGTTGTATCCCCTCACGACGGGATCATACTCGCGCGAACAGAACACGCACCGGTTGGTGCAGCGATTCGTCATATTAATATAGAGACTGTTCCGGATTTTGTAAACAACGGCCGGCTCGTCCCCCAAAGTTATCCCCATGATTTCGGCGAAGGTTCTGTCGGTGGTGCGGACCACGTCCTCGGGCGTTACTCCTTGAGCCTCGGCGACCGCGGACACTATGAGCGGAAGGTTGGCCGGCTCGTTCCTCTTGCCGCGAAACGGGTGCGGAGTGAGATACGGGCAATCGGTCTCGAGCACTACCGATTCGGGCGGGAGCTTGGCGATCACTTCCTTGAGCCGGCTGTTCTTGAACGTCACCACGCCGCCTATGCCCAGGCGAAAACCCAGCGCAAGGACCTTGCGGGCCATCTCCTCGTCGCCGGAAAAGGCGTGGAAGACGCCGGAACACCCTCCGTGCTCCTCGAGCACTCTGATCACGTCTTCGAAGGCGTCACGGCAGTGGATCATCACCGGCTTTCTCTTTTCGGCCGCTACATCCAACAGCCGCATGAAAACCCTCTTCTGCTCGTCGCGCGGCGACAGGTCGCGGTAGTAGTCGAGTCCTATCTCACCCACGGCCAGGATCTTCTCTCCGTCGAGGAGTTCGAGGAACTCGGCTTCGGCCGCCTCGTCGTAGCGCGAAGCGTCGTGAGGATGAAAACCAAGGGCCCCGTAGATGAAAGGGTGCTTCCCCGCAAGCTCGACGGTCGCGCGGATGGAGGGGAGATCGAAGCCTATGTTGACCATCCCGGTCACACCGCTCTCAACCGCACGCGATATCACGTCATCGCGGTCCTCGTCGTACTGGGGCAAGTTGAGATGCACGTGAGTGTCTATCATAAGCCATCGGTTCCACGTGGATTGTGGTGAATCGGAGTCTCCCTAGTCGTCCGCGGGAGGTTCGAGCTTGGGAAAGAGAGGAATCGATTCGCCCACGCGGCTCCAGCCGGGATCTCCCGGGGATGCCGCCTCGTCCACCCGAAGCACGGCCGGGTCGTCGTTCAAGCCGAGCTGCCGCCTCATTTCCATCGCCTTCTCGGGCATGAAAGGAATGCAGAGGAGCGACGCCATGCGCAACACCTCGAGCAGGGCTCTCAGGACGTCGTCCAGCGGTTTTTTCTCCTCGCTCCGCGCCAGCTCCCACGGCTTTTTCTCTTCTACGTACCGGTTGGCCGCCTGTATCACTTTCCACAACTCGTCCAGCGCCTGGTCGAAAGCGAGGTTCTCCATGCTCGCGTTGTAGCGATCGACTACGTCTCCCGCGAGCTTCGTCAGATCCCCGGCGCACTCGTCCGAATACGCGGGCACATCGCCTCCGCGATAGCGATTGACCATGGAGAGCGTTCGGGAAAAGAGATTGCCGAGTTCGTTGGCGAGCTCGGCGTTGTATCTCACCACCGCCTGCTCCACCGAGAAATCCCCGTCCCGGTTGAAACCTATCTCGCGCAGCAAGAGATAACGAAGCCCGTCGGGGTGGAAGAAAGAGGCCATCTCCACCGGGTCTATTATGTTGCCCATCGTCTTGCTCATCTTGGCGCCCTTGAGGTAGACGAAGCCGTGGCCGAAGACGCTCGCCGGCAACGGGATCCCGGCCGCCATGAGCATCGCCGGCCAGATGAGGCAGTGGAAACGGGTGATGTCCTTGCCTATTATGTGGCAGTCCGCGGGCCAGTAGCGCCGGTACTTCTCGTCACCGCCGTCGGCGAAGCCGAGCGCCGACACGTAATTGATGAGGGCGTCGAACCAGACGTAGACCACGTGGTCCTCGGCCCCCGGCAGAGGGACCCCCCACTTCTTTCCCTTGCGCGAAATGCTTATGTCCTCCAGTCCCTGCGAGAGCACGCCCAGCATCTCGTTCTTTCTGCTCTCCGGGCGTATGAAGTCGGGATTGTCTTCGATGTGTTTGCGCAGCCTGTCGGCGAAGCGCGACAAGGCGAAGAAATAGTTGTTCTCCTTTATAAGCTCCGGTTTCTGGCGGTGCCTGGGGCACAATCCTTCCTCGAGATCCTTCTCGATGAGGAATTCCTCGCACGACACGCAATACAATCCCTCGTAGGAACCTTCGTAGATGTAACCGTTCTCCGCTATCTTCTCGAATATCTTCCGGACGGCCTTCTCGTGCATGGGGTCGGTCGTGCGGATGAACTGGTCGTAGGAGATGTTGAGCTTCGCCCAGACGACCTTGAATACCTCCGCCATCTCGTCACAGTAGGCTTGTGGGTCCTTGCCCAGCCGGCGGGCCTCCTTTTCGACGTTGGTGCTGTGCTCGTCGGTGCCGATGAGAAAATAGGTGTCATAGCCGGCGAGACGCTTGTACCGGGCCAGGCAATCGGCCCCGATCTTCTCGTAGGCGGTGCCGAGGTGCGGCCTCGCGTTGACGTAATCGATCGCCGTCGTCAGATAGTACTTCTTCATCAATACTCCTCGTCCTTGTTCAAGCTCTCCCAATCGTCCTCTTCTATCACTTCCTCGGCCTCCACTTCGCCGTCTTTGATCGCTCCGCCCTTTCTCAACTCTCTTACGATCTGCTCGAAACTCATCCTCGTCACCGCTTTTTCCCTGTCCACGAGGACGACCTCCTCCTTGAAGATGTCGACTTTCTCTATCTTTGCCATGCGGCCGCAGCAGCACACCTTCTGCCCGACGCGCGGTATGTTCCGCGCTATCTCGCGGTAGATGGGGAGCTCGTAGCTCAAGCAACACATGAGCCTGCCGCAAGCGCCGGAAATCTTCGAAGGAGTAAGGGGGAGGTTCTGGTCCTTGGCCATCTTGAGCGACACTGGCTCGAACTCCTTGAGCCAGGTCGTGCAGCAAAGCGGCTTGCCGCACACTCCGTAGCCGGGGAAGCGCCTCGCCTCGTCCCGCGCTCCGATCTGCCTGAGCTCGATCCTGGTCTTGAAAGTCGCGGCCAGGTCCTTGACGAGCTTGCGGAAATCTATCCTCTCGTCCGCGGTGAAGAAAAAAGTTATCTTGTTGCCGTCGAGCTGGTTTTCGACGTCCACGACCTTCATCGGCAGGTCGTGGCGTTTGACCTTCTCGCGGCAGACTTCCAGGGCGTCCCTCTCCTTGCGCCGGTTCTCCCGCAGCCTGGCGATCTCATCCTCCGTCGCCGCGCGGATCACCTCGCGCATCTTGCTCTTCGGCTTGAAGGAGCAATGATCGCTCACTCCGACCACCACGCCGAGATCCTCCCCGCGCTCGGCCTGCACGATGCAGTACATCCCCGGCACGAGCTCCAGGTCGCGGGGATTCTTGTAGTAGTCCCTCCGCGGGAGCTTGAATACGACTTCTACGAAATTCATCTCGACTCCTTGCCCCTCGAGCCCTTTCGCATGCCGAGAAAGGCTATGTTAATTTAGCATCACGTACGCTTGATAGCAAGGAAGAGATTGGCCAGTGCGCCGTCGATATTCAAGTTACGCCTGAGGACGTCGTCTCTCGACTTGCCCACCAGCTCGATCACGCGGGGCAGTTTGGCAGGGGTCCACTTCGAGTGCAGTTCCGTTATTCTCGGTTTCCTGTCGGCGTTCAGGTAGAGCTTCTCGTCTCCCACCATGACGTCCCTGAAATACATCTCCAGCTCCTTGAGGAAAAGCGCCACCTCGTCGCGCTTCGAGCCCCGGGCCAGCTCCGTCGCCCTTGCCAGCAACCAGGAGTCCGGTGCATCGAGGACATTCTCGGCGATCTCCGCCGCCTTCTCCCTCGCCTCGCCTCCACCCGCAGTCGCCACGTCGAGAGCATACCTGATGTTTCCGCGCCCCAAAGTCGCCGCCCGGCGCGAGCGCTTCTCGTCCACTCCATAATAATCGACCAGGATCCTCTCTATCACGGCCGGCTTCAAGGGAGAGAAACGCAATCTCTGGCACCGCGAGCGGATCGTATAGAGAATCGCGTCGTTGTTGGGCGTCACGAATATCAGCACGCAGCCGGGGGGTGGTTCCTCCACGAGCTTGAGCAGCGCGTTCTGGGCTTCCTCGCGCATCGCATGCGCGTCCATTATTATGAAGATGTTGTACTTGACGCCGAAAGGCTTCGTATGGGCCCTCCTGATCATCGACCTGGCCTGGGCTATGCGTATCGACGTCTTCTTGGCGAAACGAACCACGGCGAAGATGTCCTCGCGCTTCGCCTCGAGGATCTTGCCGACGTCCCCGGCGTCGTCACCCTCACCTTCGGCTCCGCCCCGCGTGGGGGTGGGATAGATCAGGTTCACCGCGGGATGTTCCAGCGAAAAAATCCTCTTGCAGTTCTCGCACGCATCATCGGCGGATCTGCAGGCGGGGCGCTTCGAGCAGAGCAGGCGCCTCGCGAAATCGATCGCCGTATACTCCTTGCCGCTCCCCTCGGGTCCGGTGAAGAGAAGCGGCGGGACGTCGCCGCCGATGTACTTGTCGAGAAAGACATCCACTCCCTTCTGCCCCAGTTTGATCAAGGGAAAATTTCTCTTGGCGTCGCTTGTCGGCATGTCTTCTATTCTTCTATTCTTCTCTTCTTTCCTTCGCCCGGCGGACTTCGGCGCCGCGTTCAAAGGAACGGTTCATCTCACCAGCCACTTGAGCGGGTTCAACGCCTTCTTGGATTTCCTGATCTCGAAATGGCAGACGTATCCTTCTATCGAACCCGTATCGCCCACCTCGGCGATGACCTCGCCGCCAGATAATTCCTGCTCCGGTTCTACGTATACGTTGGAGACGTGCGCATAGAGCGTATAATAACCGGCTCCGTGATTCACTATGATACACCGACCGTAACCCGCGATCCAGTCCACGAATTCGACCGTCCCCCCCGCCACCGCCCTTATCGGCGTCCCCGGCGAGGCCTTGATGTCTATCCCGCTGTTGTACGTAACCGTACCGAACGTCGGGTGCCTCGAGTTGCCGAATTTCCTCACCACCTTGCCCTTCACCGGCCATATGAGCCTGCCCTTGAGCGAGGCGAAATCGACCGCCCCCGGCGTCTTGCCTTCGGCCAGGCGTTTCGATTCCATCGAGCCTATGAGATCGGCCAGCCGCTTCTCGGCCTTCTCGAGATCCTTCAACGCCTGCTCGTGTTTGCCCTTTTCGCTCTTTATCTTCCTGAGCATGGCGAGGCGCCGCTTCCTGCTCTTCTGGAGCTCGATCTTCTCCCGCTCGCGGAGTTTCCTTATCTCGGCCACGTCGACCAGGGCCTCGGTGAGCTGCTCCTGCTCGACTTCAAGGGATCGCTTGTGCTCGTCGACCTCTCTCAGGAGCCGCGCGTCCCTCTTGGCCACGAGCTTGAGAAACTTGTGCCTCCTGAAAACGTCCTGGAGGCTCCTGCTCCCCAGGAGCGTGGCCCACTTGAGATTCGGCTCCTGCATGTACATCTGGCGGATCCTCTTCCCGAGCTTCTCCTTCTGGTAGAGGAGCTTCTCGCCCTCGATCGAGATCCGCACCGTCAAGCTGTCGATCTTCTCTTCGAGCAACTGTTCCTGCGCGCGCGATTCCTCGAGAAGCCTCTCCGAGAGGGCCACTTCCTTTTCGAGCGAGTTCAGCTTCTTGAGCAGGCTCTTTTCCTCGCGCGCGAGCTTGCGCGATTGCCGCCGGTGCTCTTCCATCTCCTTCTTTATCTTCTCCAGCCTTCTCTTCTGTTCCTTTATCTTCGTATCCAGTGAA
Organism: uncultured bacterium; assembly: GCA_964464035.1. Classification (GTDB taxonomy): domain Bacteria; phylum Krumholzibacteriota; class Krumholzibacteriia; order WVZY01; family WVZY01; genus CAYXEN01. The sequence goes on from CAYXEN010000008.1 coordinate 43,503, forward strand.
CCCGATCCTCCCGCGGCGGGAGGCGCGGCCGCAAAGCCGAGCAGCAGGAAAACCATGATAGCAAGCGGGAGCGACGCTCTTCGTTTCACCGCTCGGCGAAGGGGAAGGGTGATTTCATTCCGGCTTGTCATGTCTCCTCCGGTCGCGATTCCGAGAGCTCAAATCTTGAGGAACTTCCTGAGAGCCGCGAAACTCCCGACCGCACCCATCACGAGGCACACGAGAACGTACAACAATGCCTTTTCGGCCGAGAAGAAGGTGAGGGCGGGCACGAAACTCCTGCTCCCCAGGTATATGATCGAGAGAAGCAGCAAGGACAAGAGCGCGGCCACGGTCCCCTGGAAGGCCCCCTCGATGAGAAACGGCATCGTGATGAAACGGTTGGTCGCGCCGACTAGCTTGAGGATGTCGATCGTGGCTTTCCTGCTGACCACGGCGAGACGCACGGTGTTGGATATGATGAATATGGACGAGATGACGACTATGAAACCGATCACGGCGTCCATGTAGAGCACCGCGCGGGTTATCGAGGAGAACTTGTCCAGGAACTCCTTGCCGTAGTTCACTTCCTCCACGCCGTCCATCGCCGCTATGATCGACGCCGTCTTCTCTATGGATTCCTTGTTCTTGAACTCGTCCTTGAGAGTGATGCGGAAAGACGCGGGAAGCGGGTTGGCGTCCAGGGCTTCGAGCAGGGATCTCTCCTCGCCCATCTCCCGGCGGAACTCGGACAGCGCCTGCTCCTTGGAGATGAACACGACCTGCTCGACGGCGTCTATCCTCAGGATCTTGCCGTAGAGCGTGTTCACGTAACTCTCGTCCAGGCCGTCCTGCAGGTAAGTGTAAATGACCAGATCTTCCTTCGTTTTCTCCATGAACATGAACATGTTGTCCGTAACCATGAGGAAAACGGCGAGGATGAGGAGCGAAAGGCTCATGATGACTATGGAGACGAACGTAACCCCCCGGTGGCGTCCCATGGTCCTGAACGCTTCCCTGGCCAGATATGTCACCTGGGAAATATTGATCATTCCTCCCTGCTCCAGGTCGGACCGAAACGGTTGCGGTCGCGCCGGATCTCTTCGAGTCTTTCGGTGAGGTTGCCTATGAACCCGGTGGTCTTGTCTTCCTCGAGCTTGGAGTCCCTCAGGAAAAGAATGCGCTGCCCGAATTTCTCGACGAGCGAGAGGTCGTGCGTGGCCATCAACACGGCCGTGCCGGACGCGTTTATGCGGAAGAGGAGCTTCAGTATCTCCTCGGTGACCTCGGGATCGAGGTTGCCCGTCGGTTCGTCGGCCAATAGAATGGCGGGGCTGTTCACGACGGCCCTGGCGACCGCCACCCGCTGTTGCTCGCCGCCGGAAAGCGAGCTCGGGTAGTCGTTGCGCTTGTGATAGAGACCGACCTGGTTCAGGACCTGGATCACCTTGCGCTTGATCTCGAAGCTCTTCTCTCCCGTGACCCTCATCGCGATGGCGACGTTCTCGAAGACGTTGCGATCGTCGAGAAGCCTGAAGTCCTGGAAGACCACCCCGATCTTTCTTCTAAGGTAAGGTATCTTGCGCCTGCTCATCTTGGTCGATACGAACGGCCCCACGACCACCTGGCCCTCGGTCGGGAACTCGTCCATGTAGATGAGCCTCAAGAGCGTGCTCTTGCCGGCGCCGCTGGGGCCGACGAGAAACACGAACTCCCCGTTCGCCACGGTGAGATTGATGTCCCTCAAGGCGAACTTGCCGCCGTACTTCTTGGACAGATGATATATGTTTATGACGTTTCTTCTCTCCATCTTCTCCCCTCGGAGAATCAGTTCCGCGCGGAGACTTTCCCTGCAAGTTTTTCGGCCAGGAGATATGCTTCCTTGAGGCTCGTCACGTCGGCTTCGCCTTTGCCCGCGATGTCGAAGGCGACCCCGTGATCGACCGAGGTGCGTATCACCGGCAGACCCACCGTGAGGTTCACTCCCTTTTTCCCGGCCACCATCTTGAACGGGATGAGTCCCTGGTCGTGGTACATCGCTATGTACGCATCGAACCCGCCGGCGCGGATCGACTGGAAGACGACGTCCCCCGGAATCGGGCCTACAACATCGATGCCCCTTTCTCTCGCCTTGGCGACGGCGGGAGCCACGACCGTGACTTCCTCCTCCCCGATCAGCCCCTTGTCACCGGCGTGCGGGTTCAAGGCGGCGAACGCTATCCGCGGCTTCTCTATTTCGAAAAGTTCTTCGAGTGAGCGGTTCACCGTTTCGAGGCACTGCATCGCTCTCTCCTCCGTTATCCGCGAACTCACTTCGCTCAAGGGCAAATGCCTGGTCATGGGCACGATCCGCAGGTCCCTGTACACCATCATCATCTCGCAGTTCTCGACGCCGAAGCGTGACGCCAGCATCTCCGTGTGCCCCGGAAAGGGATATCCCGCCATGTTGAGAGATTTCTTGGATATCGGGGCGGTGACGATGGCGTCGATCGCCCCCTCCGCCGCCAGCCGGCATGCCTCCTCGATCGCTTCTCCGGCATGCCTCCCGCCGCCGGGGCTGTCCTCGCCGATTGCGAAGTCCGCCTCGCAGGGCAGCGGAAGCAACAGGACCTGGGCATCGATCGCGCGGGAGTCGCCGAGCTCATCCTCTCTCAAAGAGCGGCGCGGCTCCCAGCTGAATCTCTTCGCCCACGGCTCCAGGACCCGCCGGGAACCGATGACGACCGCCGTGGATTCTTCGGGGGTGAAAGCGGCGAACAGGTGCGCCACGATCTCGGGCCCGATTCCGCCGGGGTCCCCGGCGGTCACGGCGATGACCGGATGTCTGCCGGACTGCATAAACCCTGCCACCTCGATCCTTGGAATTGGTCTTATAACCACCTGTATGTCAAGAAGTTAAGTCCTTGTAATACTCCGGGGCCGCCTTCCGGCTCACCTGGCCGGCGGGAAGGCTCAAGATCTCGACCAGTTTCGTGCCACCAGGCGTTTCGATGGATATCCGGTCGCCCTCGTGAACTTCAGTCGAAGGTTTGGCCCGCTTGGAGTTTAGCGTAACCATGCCTTTTTCACAAAGGATCTTGGCGGAGGCCCGGCTCTTTGCCAAGCAGACGTATTTGAGGAGAAGATCTATCCGCATCTGTGGAATGGATTCGTTCCGCTCTCGAAGAGCGGCGCCGGGGGAGTACGCCCGTTCGGGCCTTCAGAGACGGACGTCCACGTAGAATTTCTCACGCAGGCCCTTTATGTAATCATCGTAAATCTTGCTCATTTTCTCCTGCTCGAGCACCCTCTCGAGATCGTCCCTCACTTCTTCGAACGTATAATCCCTCTCCTCCTCTCTGCCCAGCATTTTCACGATGCGAAATCCCGCGCTCTCCCTCAAGACGGGACTCACGTCGCCCTCCTTCATGTTCTCGAGAACGTCCTTGAAGAACTGCGGCAGCTCGTCCAGCTTGAGCCACCCCAGGTCGCCGCCGGACGAAGCCGAGGACTTCTCGTCGCTGTAGATCGCCGCCATCGAATCGAACGGCGCCCCGGCCATGAGCTTGTCATGCACTTCCCTTGCCCGCTCGTATACTTTCTCCACGTCGCCCTCGCCGGGCCTCACTCTGACCAGGATGTGCTGGAGATGCACCTCGCCCGTGTCCTGCTTCTTCTCGAGGAGCTTTATCAAGTGATACCCGAACTTGGTGAGGACCGGTCCGCTCATCTCGCCGACCTCGAGCGTTTCGGCGGCAGCGATGAAACGCTCGTCCTGCACGTCTTCGAGCCTGAGGAACCCGAGATCGCCTCCGCGCTCGGCGCTGGGATCCTCGGAATATATCCTCGCCGCCTTGCTGAAATCCTTCCCCTTCTTTATCTCGTCGTAGATCTTGTCGATCTTGGTCTTGGCTTCTTCCTTGGCGCTTACGCTCGATTCGAAAGCGAAAAGGATCGTGGCCAGATGCACGAGCGCAGGGCGCTTGGGCAGGCTGGATTTCTTCTCTTCGAAACGTTTCCTTATCTCTTCTTCGCTCACGGTGACCTTGCTCCTGTCTATCTCGCTGGCCAGAACCCTCTCGATGAGCATCCTCTCGCGCATTTGTTCGCGGTATAGATTCTTGAGCTTCTCCAGGGTGAGTCCCTCGAGCTCGAGCTGTCGTTTGAATCCTTCCTCCCCTCCCAGCATCTTCTTGTTGTCCTCTATCGCCCGCTCGACGTTTTTCTCCACCTCGGAGAAGGGAACGTCTATGCCGAGTTTGGTCGCCTGAGCCACGATCAGCTTGTTGCTTATCATGTCACCCAGCGCTTGCTTCTCCAGCGTCTTCCTTTGCTCGTCCGTCACCCGCCCCATCCCTCTTTGAAGGACGTATTGCTTCACCGTCTCTTGAAGATCACTGTAGAAGATGGCCTCGTCCTGAACCACGGCCACGACCCTGTCCACAAGCTCCTTGCCCGCGCGTGAGCCGGAAGCGGCCATTAGTATCAGCAACGTTGCAAGTATTCTTCTCGCCATCGTTCGTGTCGACTTCTCAGTACCGGGTGGAGACCGTGTCTTCCGCCCCGGTGAAATCATCCAGCTTGAGCTCGCCGTCTATGACTTCGATGTCCGTCCCCTCCCGCAACGATGTAATGAGGCTGTCGTAGACGGCCGTCCTCTTCCTCATCAACAGCATGTTCGTTATCTGGTCCTTCACGTCGTCGTACTTGAGTTTGTGCCTCGCGGGGCGCACGTCGGTGAGCTTGATGATGTGATACCCGAAATCCGTCTCTATTATATCGCTTACTTCCCCCACCTTCATGTTGAAAACCACTTTCTCGAACTCCGGTATCATGTTCCCCTTCGAAAGGAAGCCGAGGTCACCTCCCCGGCGCGTGTGCTTGTCCACCGAGTACTTCTTGGCCAGCCAGTAGAAGCCCGCTTTCTCGGTCAGCTTCTTGACCCTCTGGGCGTCTTCGAGGGTGTTGAGAAGGATGTGGCTCACCCGGTATTCCTGCGTATACTCCTTTTCGTGTTCATTGTAATACGCCCTCACTTCGGCTTCCGAAACGAGCGCCTGCTTGTGAAGTATGTCTTGCACCAACCTGTCGGCCACCAGGTCCTTCTTGTACTGCTCCAGCTTGATCTTGATCTCGGGTGTTATTCCAAGCCCCCTGCGAAGCGCCTCCCTGTACAACAACTCCGTCGTTATCCACTTGTCGAGGTAGGCTTTCTTCTCCTCCGCGGTGAGAGTATTCTGGTAATCCTCCGGCAAGAGCATCTCGAATTCTTTCTTGAGCAGGGCCTTGCCGTCGATCCGCGCCACCACGGGTTCCTCCTCGGGAGGAGAGAGATCTCTTCTCTCTATGCATCCGCCCGCTATTAAAACAAATGCAATAGGGAGCAATATGCCCCCTATCGCATGCAGACTGAATCCGCTCTTGTCGAAGCCGAACGGCATTTTTACTTCTTCTTGCGGCTTGGACTCTCGGCTGCTTCTCCGCGGGATCTCTCTTCGACCTTGGCCTTCTTGAGGTTCTTCTCGTATACGACTATGTCGAGATCCTTCTTCCACTCCTCGAACTTCTTGTTGAGGAGCTCCTCGCTCTTGATCGCCTTCAAGGCTTTGTTCACGGACGGATAAGCCTCCTCGAGGGGCAGCGTTCTGCCTTTCTGTCTTTCGACGAGCTTGAGAATGACCCAGCCCCGCGATGTCTGGAAAGGCTCCGAAACCTCTCCAACCCTCTTCAGTTTGAATCCGACTTCATCGAGTTCGGGTTGTTCGCCTTCGGTGAACAGATCCGTCCGGCCGGAATTCTTCTTCGTGCTCTCGTCTATCGAATAAGCGAGAACCACGTCGGAGAATCTCTCTCCGGCCTTTATCTTCTCGTAGGCCTCTATGGCGGCGGCCCTGTCTCCGGTCAGCACCACGCCGAAGCGCCTCTTCTCCGGCACCTTGTACAGGCTGATGTTGTTGTTGTAGTAATCCTCGATTTCTTTTTGCGTCACTACGATCTGGTTCTTGATGAGGTCCTCGTACATCTTGCTGACCATCAATTCTTCTTTCTTGCCGTCGATCAACCTCTTCACTTCCGGCAGGTTCTCGATATTCGATGCTTCCATCTCGTCCGCGACCAGCTCGTTCATGATCAGGTCGACGAGGAACTTCTTTATTCCCCCGAAACGGAACTCTCTCCTCGGCCTGCTGAAGAAAGAAGCCTTGTCGTACAGGTCGGAGAAATCCTTTATCGTGATGGCTTTCTTCTTGTATGTCACCAGCGGCTTCTCCAGGTCTTCCTTCTTGAACTTGAGAATCGGGCCCTGGTTCTCGCCCGGAGGGGGAGGATTGGTAAGAGGCCGGTCGGGAGGAAGGGCGTCGAAGACGATCTTTATGTTGTCGTCATACCACTGCACGCCCGCCTTCTTTCTGATCTCCTCCGACTTCTGGTGCATCGCCTCCATTTCCTTGTACGACCTGACCAGCTTTTCCAGGTCTTCTCTCATCTCGTCGAACGATTTCTTCTTGGTCTGATCCCTCTTGAGCACCTTCACGATGAAATAACCGTAGGGGCTCGGCATGGGCCTGCTGATCCCTCCTATGGGAAGACTGAAAATCTCGTTCTGGAACTCCGGCATGAAAGTTCCGAAAGCGGCTTTCAATACCTTGCCTCCCACGTCCGCGTCGGGCGCCTTGGAATACCGCTTGCAAATCGTTTCGAAATCGTTGCCGTCCTTGAGAAGCTGGTACACCTCCTCGGCTTCGTCCTCGGTGTCGACAAGGATCTGCTTCACGTTCAGGATGACGCCCATCCTGTCGTAATAAGTCTTGAGATCATCCTCGGTGACTTTCACCTTGTCCGCGACCTCGAACTTGAGATAAGCGGCCTGCAGCCCCATCTTCTTGTACAATTCGAGGCCCCGTACGACGCTGGGGTCCTTGTCGTAGCCGAGCTGGTCGGCCTTTATGGCCATGATTTCCTTCTTTATCATCGTGTCGAGGAATTCGCGGAACCCGGCGAAACCGGTGGCCTCGGGAAGATATTTGGGATCGACGTTCTTATACGCTTCTTCGAACATCCCCAGAGTTATGACGCGGTCTTCCACCTTGGCTACGGGGATGTCCTTAGTGTTCTTGCTGCAAGTGGTAAGCAGCACGAGCAGCACCAAGGATGCCATTATCCATTTCATTTTCATTACGTCGGAGCTCCTTTCAAAGATACAATGCCCTATCTTGTTTGTTTTCAGCTTCAATCATCTCGGATAAACTCCCTTTTTATCACAATCGCGGGCCCGCTGCAACAGCTTTCTGACTTGCTCCAGAACCGGCAGTGAAGAATCAGGCTTGAAGGCTATGGCGAAAGGCTTTCCTGATTTGAACAACAATCCTTCTCCGAAAGTTTCAAGAATCGCCTCGCATTGGGCCCGGGAAAGCGCCCTTCCCCGCCCGAATTCCACCTCGGCCGCCCCCGGCCCCACCTGGACGCGCGAGGCTCCGAGCTCGGACGCGAGGAGCCTTATCTTCGCCGTCTCGACCAGGCGGGAAGCTTCCACGGGCAGGGGACCGAAACGATCGCGGAGTTCGGCTTCTATCGCCTCGACCTCGCCGGTCGTCCTGCAATCGGCCAGGCGCTTGTACATCTCCATCCGCTCGTTCTGCTCCTCTATATAGGAGTCGGGCATGAAGGCGCGCGCCCGGACTTCCATCCTGCACGCCGGAGGCTCCTTGCCGCCCTTGCCCTGGATCTCGTCGACCGCCTGCTTGAGCATCTTGCAATAGAGATCGAACCCGACCGCGGCGACGTGGCCGTGTTGTTGCACACCCAGCACGTTGCCCGCCCCTCTTATCTCGAGGTCGCGCATCGCCAGACGGTAACCGCTTCCCAGTTCCTCGAACTCTTCCATCGCCTGCAGGCGCTTGCGCGCGTTTTCGGTGAGCGACAGGTAGCGAGGCAGGAAGAGGTATGCGTACGCTTGTTGTTCCCGCCTGCCGACCCTTCCGCGCAACTGGTAGAGTTGCGCGAGGCCGAAGCGGTCGGCCCGGTTTATGATTATGGTATTCACGTCGGGAAAATCCAGCCCCGACTCGATTATCATCGTGGAGACGAGCACGTCGAACTTCTTGTCGAGAAAATCTATTATCACCCTCTCCAGTTCCTTCTCGCTCATCTGTCCATGGGCGACGCAGAACCTGACGCCGGGAAGGAGTCTCTCGAGGAAAGCCTGCATGGAGTATATCGAGGCGACGCGGTTGTGGACGAAGAAGACCTGGCCTCCTCTTCTGATCTCGTTCATGACGGCCGAGGCGATCTTCTCTTCGTCGAAGGGAAGTATCTCGGTCTTGATGGGATGCCGGTTCCGCGGCGGAGTCTCGATCAGCGAGATCCCGCGCAGGCCGGAAAGGGCCATGTACAGCGTTCTGGGAATGGGCGTGGCGGTGAGGGTGAGAACGTCGACTCCCTTGCGCAGGCGCTTGAGCTTTTCCTTGCTCTTGACGCCGAAACGGTGTTCCTCGTCAACGACGAGCAATCCCAGGTCCGCGAAACCCACGTCCGGCGAGAGGAGGCGATGCGTGCCGATCACGATGTCCACCTTGCCGTTCTTGAGATCCTTCACTATGGCCTTCTGCTCCGCGGTCGACTTGAAGCGGCTGAGCATCTCGATCCGCACGGGATACTCGGCCATCCTCTCGCGGAACGTCTTCAGGTGTTGCATCGCGAGAATGGTGGTCGGAACGAGGACGGCGACCTGCTTGCCGTCGTTCACCGCCTTGAAAGCGGCCCGCACGGCGACCTCCGTCTTGCCGTAGCCGACGTCGCCGCATACCAGCCTGTCCATGGGACGGGGAGACTCCATGTCGCGCTTGATGTCCCGGGTCGCGGCCAGCTGGTGAGGGGTCTCCTCGAAAGGGAACGAGGCTTCGAGACCTTTTTGCCACGGAGTGTCCGGGCTGAAGGCGAATCCCTCGGCCACCTCCCTCTCTGCGTAGAGCTCGATCAACTCGCGGGCGACGTCCTCGAGCGCCCGCCTCGTCTTCTCCTTGGTTCGCGCCCACTTCGAGCTGCCGAGGCTGTCCACGGGTGGGTTGTATCCCTCCTTGCCCACGTACTTCTCCACCAGGTGCATCCGGTCGACCGGCACGTAGATCTTGTCGCCGCCGGCATAGCGAATCGTTATGCACTCCGTTTCGTCGCCGTCCGCCCTCACCCTCTCCAGCCCGACGAAACGCCCTATCCCGAAATCGACGTGCACGACATAGTCGCCCAGCCGGAGGTGCTCCGTCCGCAGGGCCTGAAGCCTTCTCTTTCTCGGTTTCTTGCCGGGGCGGGGGAGGATCCGGTGGAATATCTCGTGATCGGTGAGCACGGCCACCTGCGCGTCCGGCCACACGAAACCCTCCGTTATCCAGCCCACGGGCAGGTGCACCATCTCCTCGTACTCGCCGAGCATGTCCGCGAGGCGCTCGCGTTGCACGTCGCTCTCGGAGAAGACGTATATGCTCATCCCGCGGCGCCTCAACTTGGTGAGCTCCCTCGTGAGCGTGTCCATCTTGCCCATTACGCTCGGGTGCGATTCGACCGCGAAGGGAATGACTCGCCCGGTCTTCCCCGTTTCGGGCACAGTCCATACTCTCACTCTCGGGATCTCGTATTCCTCGTGGTAATCGATGGGATGTATATATGAATGCAGATCGAGAAACGGGAACTCGTCGTCCTGCTTGCCGAGCTCGACGGCTCTCTTTTCGACCAGCTCCTCGTAGCTCTCGGCAAGCCTCCCCGCGTCGACCAGGATCAGGATCGGGGGCTTGGGGAAGAACTCGAGAAGAGATCCGTTCATCCCCATGGCGGGAGCGTAGCGGCGGAGCAGCCAGGCGGGCCTGCCGTGTTCCATCTCGCTTCGTATGAGCTCTATGGTCTTGCGCGGGAACCCATTGTCGCGCAGGCGGCTCTCCAACCTGTCGAACGAATCCTCTTCGAGCATGATCCCGGCGGCGGGAAGAATCGTGACGGAGGAAACCGTTTCCCTGGATTTCTGGTCGTCGATGTCGAAAAGCCTTATCGACTGGATGCGATCGTCCGCCAGCTCGATGCGGGCGGGACAGTCCCAGGCGGGATCGAATATGTCGACTATCCCTCCCCGAACCGCGAAATACCCCGCTTCCTCGACGAAGGAAGACGCCTCGTAACCGATCGATGCAAGCTTGGAGCGAACCGCCTCGAGGTCGACTTCCTCTCCCACCCTGAGCTCGAACCTGCTCCGAGCGAGAACGTCGGGAGGAATGGCCTTGCCTATGAATCCGAGAAGGCTGGTCGCCACTATGTCCGCCTCGCCCAGCCTGATCCGGTCGAGACAGTGGTTCCGTTCGCCGCGAAGCGTTATCCTTTCCTTGAGATCGAGCCTCCCCGTGAGAAATTCCTTCTCGGGGAAGAAGAACGCTCTCCCCCCGCCGATCGTGGCGAGGTCCGAGACGAGATCCTCCGCCTGCTCCCGGTCGGGGAGGCACACGAGAACGGGGCGGCCGAGATTCTCCCTGAGAGCCGCCGCGAGCAAGGCGACGGAAGACCCCCTGAGCCCGGATACGTCGATCGTGTCGACGGCGCGTTCCAGTTCGCCTGCGAGCTCGCGGAACGCTTCCGTGCCCATCACCCGCTCGATGAGCGGGCTCATTCCATTCTCTCTCAGCGCTTCGCTTCTCATGGCAATCTCGTCCAGGTTCCTCGTTTTCGGCATACCCGAGCTCGCCTTCACCCTCACGCCTTTCTTCCCAGAAGCGACTCGGCCGCCAGCGCTCCTATGGCCAGCAGGATGAAGAGAGCATATATCTCCCTTCCCTTGCGGGCCACTTCGAGATTTCTATCGAAGTCCGAGCCGGGCGCGACGACTTTCGCTTCGCCCGTGACCCGGAAAATGTCCATGGGATTCAAGTCGGATTCGATCGTGTTCACGTTCACCACGGCCGTCGCGAGCAAGAGCGAGTCGGAATAGACCTCGTAGAAACCTTTCGCTTGGGGAAAGTCGAACAACGCTCCTCTTCCTCCCCCCGGCTTGTCGAACGGGACCGCCCTACCGACGTAGGCGCCTTCCGCCTTGACCGTCAGGTCCGACTGCGGCGCCGGCGCGAGCTCCCCTAAATCGAACACCAGTCCTTCGCCGACGTGATTCTCCCTGCCGGCGTCGGCCCGGGATGCATCGGCCAGGTAAGAAGCCGTCGTGTGAACGAGCGGCAGGAACATGGGAGACAAGGGCAAGTCGCCGCCGGCGAGATCGGGGGACGCCGCGAAGACGACTACCCTTCCCTCGCCCCGCCTGCATTCCCACGCGAAGGGATCCCCACCCTCCAGATATGCGAGCACGGAATCCGGCTCCACGCCCAAGACGGAGACGTACCTCTCGATGAGAACGCGCGACAACAACTCCAGCTCCTCCTCGCTGAACAATTCGAATATGGGATGCTCCCCCTTGAAAGTCCCGATGTGAACGCCGCCCGGGACCTCCGTGTCGAGGAACCTCTTCACCCCGAGGAAGCTCGCGAGGCGCTTGTTTGCGAGAACGCCGCCGTGCCCCCCGGCAAGGAAGACGGCCATTGCTCCTCCCCGCCTTACGTAACGAACGAGAGATTCCAACCGCTCCGGCGGGACGACTCCCGGAGACACCCATACGACCACGCCCTTGGCCGGAAGGTCGGCGAGCGTGAGGGATTTCTCGCTCGCGATCTTCACCTGGAATTCACCCTGCCCGCCGCTTCGGGGATTGAGCGCCTTGGCCACGTAGAAATAGCCTTCCTCCCGGTCGCCCGCGCCGCCTTCCGAGCCTCTTACGACGAGGACGGGGATGCTCTTCGACACCTCGAGGAGAAAGAAGCGTTCGTCGTCCACGGGTAGCCTGTCCTTGCTCTTGCGGACGACACCCTTGTAGATTCCCCGGGAAGCGAGCGAGAGTGGAAAAGTGAGCGTGACGGAGGAAGAAGGGGATAGTACGACCTGTTTCTCCGCTTTTCTCTTGCCGTCCACGACGATCTCCATCTGGAAGCGCGCCTCGTCTGATCGCGAGTGGTTCGTGACCGTCACGCCGAGTTTTATGCTCTCGCCCGGGCGGATGAGCTTGCGCGGCACCGAAACCTTGTCGATGCTCACGTTCTCCACGGCTTCTTCGTAGACCGGCACCAGGAACAGCTGGACGCCTTCCATCTTCGCCGGCATGAAGGACGAGTCCGGCAAAGCCCTGAAATCCGATACGAGATAGATCTCGCCCCTTTGCAATCCCGATTCCCGGACGAGTCGCATGGCTTCACGCAGCGCCGAAGCGGTGTTCGTCGTCCCCTCGCTCACCTCGAGCCGCTCTATAGCCTTCTTGACTGCCTCCTTGTTCCTGGAACCCGCCCGGAAAAGGGCTTCGCTCCTGTTCGAGAAAACCACTACGTTGATCCTGTCCTTCCTCCCGCTCTCGTCGACGACGCGGGCGGCCAGCTCCTTGGCCTTGGTGAACGCGCTTCCCTTCTCTCTCTCCACGCCCATCGAGTAGCTGGCGTCGATACAAATGACGACGCTGGAGGGGGCGCCGGTGGGCAGGAGAAAACCGGCGAAGCTCTTCACCGTCGGCCTGGCGAAGGCGAGCACGATGAAGAACACGGCGAGCATCCGCAGCAGCAGGACGATGAGCCTTCTCAGGTTCAGCTTGCGCATCTTTCTGCGCTGCACTTCCTCTATGAACTTGAGCGAGCTGAAATCTATCCTTCTCGCCCGGCGGCGGTTGAGGAGGTGGATTACGAGCGGCAGCAGGACCGCGCCGAGGGCCAGGAGAAAGACGCTGTTCAAGAAACCCAGGCCGAACAAATCTTGTCCCCTTCCTTCATCCCAGACGCCGGCGCTTGTTCAGGTATGCGGTGAGGGCCGTGTCGAAAGGCGTGTCCGTCATCACGAGATTGTAGTCTATCTGGTGTTCCTTGCATCCCTTGCTCATCATTGCTATCCATTCCTCGACCGCCTTCGCGTATCCTTCCTTGAGAAAAGCCGGCTCCGCGCGCACGCGCCGCCCGCTCTCGAGGTCGATGAATTCGACTTCGTCCCTGTAGTCCAGGTCGACCTCCATTCTATCGAGCACGTGAAACACTATCACCTCGTGCTGGCGGTGGCGGAAGTGCTTCAATCCCATGAGCACGTCTTCCGGATCGTCCATGAGATCCGAGATGAGTACGACCAGACCGCGGCGCTTCACCCTTTCCGCTATCTTGTGGAGCGTGGGGCTGATCGCCGTCTTCTCGCCGGCATCCAGCTTTTCCAGGCTGGAGAGAAGGTAGAGCAAGTGACGGCGCACCGACCTGTGGGGGATCAATTCGCGTATCTCCTCGTCGAAAATGCAAAGCCCCGCCGCGTCGTGTTGCTTGATCATGAGATAGGCCAGGCTGGCGGCGAGAAGCTTTCCGTAGGTGAGCTTGCTCACGGCCCGACTCCGGCCGGCGGCATCCATTGCGGCGGCTTTGCCCGCGCCGCCCCCGCGGTTCCTGCCGGCATCCGCGCCCCCCGCCGAAGAGAATCCCATGGAACCGCTTCGATCGAGAAGGATCGTCGCCTTGAGATTGGTCTCCTCCTCGAACTCTTTTATGTAGAACCTGTCCGTCTTCGCGTAGACTTTCCAGTCGAGGTTCTTGACGTTGTCACCCTGCATGTATTGCCTGTACTCCGCGAACTCGACGGAAAAACCGTGGTAGGGACTACGGTGCATACCGGCGATGAAGCCTTCGACGATCAATCGCGCCTTGAGCTCCATCCTGCCGAGCTTGCTCACGACCACCGGGTCGAGAAACCCGGCGAGCGAGGTCTTCTGCTTGGGCACGGGCAAGAGGCTATTCCTCCACTTCTTCCAAGAGGCTCTTTATGATCTCTTCCGCCGTCACGCCGTCCGCGTCGGCGTTGAAATTGGTGACTATCCTGTGGCGAAGCACCGGCGGCGCGATCTTGCGTATGTCGTCGCATGCCGGCGTGGGGCGGCCTTCCATGATCGCCCTCACCTTGCTGCCGAGAACGAGATGCTGCCCCGCGCGCGGACCCGCGCCCCATCCCACGTAATCCTTTATCCCGGGGATCGAACCGTCGCGCGTGGCCCTCACCAGCCTGATCGCGTACTCGAGCACGTGCTTCGATATCGGCACCTGCCTCACCAGCTCCTGTATGCGGAGAATCTTCTCCGCGTCCAGCACCGGCATCGGTTCCGCCATGGGCCGGGACGTGGTCTTCTCGACGATCTCGAGTTCCTCCTCCTCGCTCGGGTATTCGACGTTTATATGGAACATGAACCTGTCGAGCTGCGCTTCGGGAAGGGGATACGTGCCTTCCTGCTCGATGGGGTTCTGCGTCGCCAGGACGAAGAAGGGGAGCTCCAGCTCGAAAGTCTCGCCGCCGGCCGTCACCTGGTGCTCTTGCATCGCCTGCAGAAGCGCCGCCTGGGTCTTGGGCGGCGTCCGGTTGATCTCGTCGGCGAGGATAACGTTGGCGAAAACGGGCCCCTTGACGAATCGAAAGGCCCTCTTGCCCGTGCCCGCCTCCTCCTCGAGGATCTCCGTACCCGTTATGTCGGACGGCATGAGATCCGGCGTGAACTGGATGCGTGAGAACTTGAGATCGAGAGCCTTGGCTACGGTCGATATGAGAAGCGTCTTCGCCAGCCCGGGGACCCCCACGAGCAGGCAATGCCCCCCCGCGAAAAGGGCTATGAGAAGCTCCTCGATGACCTTCTCCTGGCCCACGATGACCTTGCCGACCTCATGCTTGAGGGCCATGTAGGCCTCGTGTATCTGGTTTATCTCCTCGAGCGTTCCGAATTTTTCTTCTTCTCTCGGCATGTCTTCCTTCCATCGTTTGAACGTTCCGGCTGATGATTTCGGCGCATCGGCCGGTTCCGGCTCTCGAACGGGCCGATTCGCCCTCATTAATATAGTATTATAACACTTTATCATACCAATGTTGCACCAAAGTCTCTCCGGCGCTACTATATAGACACGAACAGGCAACACACTCCAAGCCGGCAAGGAGGCGACAGATGAGTGAGAAGGTTTTGATTTTTGGAAAAGACACTTGACCCTACACGACGGCGGCCCGTGAGGACTACGCCAAGCGCAAGATCCCCTTCGAGTACAAGAACGTCAAGACCGATCCATCCGCCATGGAGGAGATGCTCGAGTTCTCCGGAGGCGGCCGCCAGGTGCCGGTCATCGTCGAAGGAGGCAAAGTCACCATAGGATTCGGGGGGACTTGAGGGGTCTGACGACCTGCAGTTGGCAGGCCCCGCGCCATAAACGGAATCATCGGGACGGCCGAGCCGAGCGCTCGGCCGTTGTCTTGATATTCATCAATATATTATGGAGCACAACCAGTTGCGCTTCTCGGCCGCGCTCCCGCCGCCCCCGCATTTTATTCTTTGACAAAAGGTTTCCAGGTCGACATAGAGAGGTTCTTAAAACAAGTTTCATTACCGCTTGAGGCCTTTCGGAATACCACCTGTTTTTGTGCGAAAATTGTGGAAAAACCCGGGGGGCCGGTGGGTTTTCCTGGGTTATTATATTGAAAATTATCAAGTTGTGGGTTTTCCACAATTAGGCCGGATTTATCAACAGCTTAGGCCTCACGTGTGGATATTCGCCGAGAACGCCCCCTTGTCCTGCATATTGTTCAAAAGCATGAACGTTGGTATAATCAATTCAAGGGAGGGTTCGCACCAACGATTACCGAGCTCTGCGTGAACGGTGTGCGCCGTGCCGGCGGAGCAATCGAGCTGGGGACAGATCAAGGCATTGTACGAATAGCTTAAGTGCTCCACCCCGGCCGATTCCTTGGAGCGCCTGCCGATATAAAGCCGGGGCGGTTGCTGCAGGCACAAGCTTGATAATTCATTTAATTGATTATAGAGAAGGATTCCCTCCGCACATGCGGGGATAAGCCACACCCCTATGGGTTTTGTTCAAACCGCCGGACGGCAGAATTTTCACGTCAAGCGATCGACACCGGCCATCATTTTCCCCGTCGAGCCTCCATGCTCTGCATTAATCGATTGCAGGACAACAAGTTTCAAGAGGAACAGATAATGCATTCCTTCTGTATCAAGATAGTTGCAATCTCCTTGATCCTTTTTCCTGGCGAGTGCCATGCATTCCAATATAGCCAGACGATCCGGTGAACTTGTCCGGCGCTTCACTCGGGAGATGCCCATCGGCGACTTCGGCGACGACTACGACACCTTCTGCATCATGACCGTCCTGGAGCGCCCGCAAAACGTCGAGGAATTGATGAATCCCAGGAGGGGGAAGTGGATCCAATCAAAGTATGCTTGATAAATCCGCCTTTCTTGTTTCCCAGGGAGGCGATAAAGGTGGACTACAACGGGGAACTGTTCCAGCCGCTGGGATTGGCCTACATAGCCGCCGTGCTGGAGAAGAAGGGTTATGAAGTAGAGATAATCGACGCCCTCGCCGAGGATTTTTCGAGAAAACCGTATGACGGAAGATTCCTGGTCGGGCTGAGTTACGAAGCAATCGGAGAGATCATAAGGGAGAAGAGACCGGACATAGTAGGCATATCCGTGCCCTTCACCGCCCACTCACCAAGCGCCATGGAGGTGGCACGCCTCGTCAAGGGCATCGACATGGATATCGTGGTCGTACTGGGTGGTCCCCATGTCAGTGTCGTTCCGGAGAAGTGCCTTAATGATTCCGTGGACTACCTGGTCCTGGGAGAGGGAGAGGAAACGTTCCCGGAATTGGTAAAATACATCGAAGAAGGCAAGCCAAGAAAATCATTCAAGGAAATAAAAGGGATTGCATTCATGCTGGGAGATGAAATGATCAAGACCCCGCCCAGGCCGGCTATCCAGGACCTGGACGCAATCCCTTTTCCTGCAAGACATCTCCTCCCCTTGGAAAAGTATTTCGACGCCCAGAAGAAATCCAGGTACAGCAGAGGAGTCACGAAGAGAACAGCCACTGTCATGACCAGCCGCGGATGCCCTTTCGGTTGCATATTCTGCTCGATCGATTTGACCATGGGCAAGAAATTCAGGGCCAGATCCGCCGGGAACGTGGTGGATGAAATAGAACACCTCGTCAAGGATTACTCGATAGAAAGCATCGAATTCGAAGACGACAATCTCACGTTCGACAGGAAGAGAGTGCACGAGATCTTCGACGAAGTCCTGAGAAGAAAGCTCAAGTTCGAATGGAGAACCCCCAACGGCGTCAGAGCCGACCTGCTCGACGCGGAACTCCTGAGGAAGTTCAAAGCGACCGGATGCTACGAGTTGTGGTTCGCGCCCGAGTCGGGGTCGCAAAGGGTGATCGACAAGGTTATCGGGAAACACCTGCCGCTCGAGAAAGTGGAGTTCGCGGTCAAGGAATCCGTGAAGGCGGGCATCAAGCCGAAATGTTTCTTCGTCATCGGGTTGCCCGGGGAGACCAAGGAAGAGATCAGGGAGACCCTGTCCTTCATGCGCAAGCTCAAGAAACTGGGCGCTGGGGTCTTCATCAACATAGCGACGCCGTTGTATGGAACGCGCATGTACGATCTGGCCAGAGAGAACAAGTACTTGAGAGACGTTGGCGACGAAAACCTGCTCTACAACAACGGATTGTACATGGATACGCCCGAGTTCACCGCGGAGGAAGTGCGCGAATTGTTCCTCGAGGGAAGAAGAATCCAGAAGGGAGAAAAGGCGAAATTCAGTTTGATCGCTTCTGCATTGACCAACCCCAACAAGGCTGCAAGATACGCCTCGCGAAGAATACGATCCTTGATTGGAAGCCTGCTCTGAGTTCGATGTCTCAGGTTCAACAATTTGTCCTTGCCTTTGGGCACGGGCCGGCGCCGGAAGGCATTTCCAGGGTCGAGTGCCGCAGGTTCTGTCGGCGCTTTCACCCCATCGTGCTCGCTAGCGCCCAAGTGCGCCGGGCGCCCTGCCCACCGCCACCCCCTGCCTGACGAGTTGGTAGCAGCCGGCTAGAACACGCCTTTATGCAGCAGGATTCCGATGATCGCCAGAATCGGCCCGACAAACAACAGAGCGTCGCCGACAAGGAAGATCTTGAAACCGCGCCTGTCCTCGAACCAATCCGAAGCCGCCCAGGCGAACCGCCAGTTCTTTGGATGGAACGAAGGCTTTCTCGGTGCAGATGCAGACCCGTATTGTTTGATGGCGCGATACTGAAGCAGGAATCCAAGAAACAAGGCGGACAATCCTATAAGAGTCAGGGCTAAACTCAGGCCAAACGCCATGTGCCACCTCCTTCAGAAACAACAATCACAACCCAGAAACCAACAAGCGATCTCGGCAATGATACACGCAGCGGCCACCCCGGCGCAAGCATCGCATAGCGGATTGGCTAAACCGCCTAGCTTG